>WJIV01000104.1 GCA_014730055.1 Candidatus Bathyarchaeota archaeon | reverse complement strand
CCTTTCCATCCATGACCTGTGCGGAGTACTCGTTATTGTCTATCATAATACGTAGTGCTTTTCTTATCGAGGTGTCGAGGTCTAGTTTTAAAGTGACTTTTTCTAGTGTCTGAGGTTTCCTCAAGGTTTTTCCCACTACTCCTCAGTTTGAGCGTTATAAATAGTTGTGTAGGATTATTCTGTATTCGCTCTCAATATTCTGGCATAGTTATGAGTTTTAGTCCTACGAAATCTTTCATTGACTTCCTGACGTTGCCACCAAGGGAATCAACTCTGGTAATTGTCCATGAGTATCCGTTATCATTCGATTCGAGATATGCCTTTAATACAATCTTCTGACCCATATTAATTCATTATATGTAGGGTTTTTAACGGTTAAACCTATTCATTAGAACTACTTTATCGGAGTGATGATTGAAAGTTATATTTTAAAAGGGTCATCATTTAATCTATCTTGTATATCTTTAATCTTCTGAATATCAAATTCAACTCTTTATGAGGCGGACTTTTTGGGAGGTTATCTATGTTAAATAGGCTTTTAGGTATGAAGTCCATAATTCTCGCTCTCCAATGAATTCTATAATAGGCTATATCTGAATTAAAATATATTCCCCGATAATGATACAAGACAGGTAAAAAGAAGTTAACTATTACTTATTATTAATTACATTAAGATTATCTATTATGATTGCTTGCTCCATCTCTGAATTAGTAGATAAACTGATCCAAGGGAGATAATCCATATACCTGTCAGAATATACGGATTGAATAACGAGGTTTGCCTTAGCCTACCTTCTCTCTCGTAGGACGTCAATGTCACCGGATTAAGTAGGGATTCGACCGGTGCATAGTTATCTCTTAAGACGAAGCTATTCTCTGAGGATTCGCCTTCATATCTGGTCTCAAGGTACCCCTGAACGGGTTCAGGGTTCTCTATGACCTTTGCTATGTTCTCCTCAATCTTTTCCAGGCTAATTGGGTTTGTAGTTGCCACCATCACTATGTTCTGTACAAGGCCTGCTGAAGAATACCTTGTTGTGTAGAGGTCAACTTGCGGGTAGAACCTACTTACAGTCTCCACCTCGCACCACAAAAGCTCCGAGGTATCACCAACTAGACTGCTTATTAAGTTAGAGGTAATTACTCCCCCCGGGTTCAGGTGTTCAATAAGCTCCTGGTGGAATTCTATGGTCATTAGGTGAAAGGGAACATATGTGTCGCTGTAAGCGTCAAGCACTATCAGATCATAGGTACCTGCCTCCTCGAGGAAAGCTCTACCGTCCATACTATAAACGTCTAATCTCGGCTCATCTTTCGGGACCCTGAAATAATCGTATGCTATCTCGATGACATCAGGGTCTATCTCAACCACATCCATGCTAACCCAAGGATATCTCTCGAGGAAGTGTTTTGGGCTCGAGAAGCCTCCTCCTCCTATGAATAATACTTTCTTAATGTCTCGGTTGTATCCAAATCCAAGGTTAAAGTAATCCGTATACTCGTACACTGAACTCTCGGAACCGTTAAGGTACATTGCACTATGGGGCATGTTGTTGAGATACAAAGTTCTAATTCCCTCTGACTCCTTGTCCACGACGGTCAGGGTACTGTAAGGGCTCTCTGTCTTATACACCGTTGTACCCCCCAGTACGTGGAGTTTTCCCCCCATTACAACGTCGGGGAGAATCAGGATAGTCACTAAGAAGACCACGATGAGCCAGTCCCTCCAATCTCTTCCCACAAGGGAAATTCCCACAAGTAATACTCCTAGGCTCAATAGTATCTCCCTGGTTCCAAAGTTTGGTATAAGAACGAATACCGTGAAAAATGTGCCCAGTATGCTGCCGATAGTGTTGATGGTACTAAGACTACCCGAGATTGACCCTAGTTTGATTATGCTCTCTGTAGATAGTCGAACTGCATAAGGGCTTACCATACCTAGCAGCATTGTTGGTATTGTTAGGAGAATAGCCGATGCTAATAATGGGCCGTATGTATCTCCGAGCCCTATGAGCTGAATAAATTCGAGGACAAATGGTGAGGCCGACGGGATCAATATCACGAAGAACCCAGCGAGCATTACGATATGAGAAAGGGTGCTGTAATGGGGATTCCTATCAGCCCGTTTTCCACCCTGCCAGTATCCTAATGCCAGAGCGAGCATTATGACCCCTATTAGGCTTCCCCAGACGAAAACACTGTCCCCGAAGCTAGGCGCAAATAATCTACTTGCCATCATCTCAACGGACATTACGATGGCTCCAGAAGCAAAGACTGTGAAACGTATTTGCCAGGGTTTGCTCTTAGAACTCAACTTGTCTCAATATATTTGATGGCAGTTTTTATAGTGTTCCCCAGCATTACACATAACATTCATGTTTTCGTTTACTAATGTTGAGTAAGAATCTGGGTATCGGGTGTCCTAGATAATATTAGCCTATTTAAAGCTTGAATTTACTATTTTTCTGTAAATATTGATAAATCATTTTTTAGATTAATATCATGGTTGCTTGTATGCCGATAAAGAAAATTTTGGTGGCTAGTGATGGTTCGGAGCATGCTAAGAGAGCTCTTGATATGAGCCTTGAGATCGCTGAAAAGTTTGGGGGGAGTATTATTCTGCTTAATGTCTTACCAGAGCCTGTCATTAAAGATTATAGGGGCATCTTAGACGAAAAGGAATTTGAGGGCTCTGAGGAGCTTATTGAAGATAGGAGGCTACTATTGGAGGGCGAGGTTGATAGAATAAGTGATGAGAGCAAAGGTGTTAAGATCATTACGAAGCTAGCGCAGGGCCCGGTTGTTGATACGATAATTGCCACTGCTAACTCCGAGAATGTCGATCTAATAGCCCTTGGTCATAAGGGAATGCACCTAACTGCTGAACTTATTATGGGAAGCGTTACGCGTGAAGTTGCACGGAAGACCGAGATCCCACTTTTGATAGTAAGAGCATCCTAACCATTTATTTTGTAGACTGTGTCTCCTTCTCTTGCTCTCTGTGGGATCTTTAGTCCTATTGATTGACCGGCTTCGGCTATTTCCACATGTTCGTGCTCTATTTCCATTGATCTTACTGTGTGCTCAAAGTCGGTTGTTGCGCCCTCGACCTTTATTCTATCTCCTTCCTCGAGTGTATCTGTTAATTCAATAACTGCAACATTGATGTCCGTGAAGAAGTGTGTTATCTCCCCCACCTTGGATTTACTTTCAGGCATATTTACTGATTGGCAGTATCGCCTAAAAGGCTTTTCCGGTTTGAGGTTTATATGAAATGTCACCGTTCTCTTAACTATGACTGAGAGAATGCCATTTACAGATCATAAGAATCTGGGCGAGATGATATTAAGCAAGCTATCTGAGACTGTCATGGAAGATCTTTTCATCGACGTAGAGCGGCTTGCAGTTAAGACCGCGGATGAATACGTTAACTTTAAGGATAAGTCCTTAAAGGAAGTCGAAGCTGCGGCGTTGACATGGGGGTCACTACCAGAGAGTTTCAGGGAAGATTACCTTGAGGTCTTCGAGTCCGTTGATATGATCAGACTATACAGAGGGGCCTTTTATGAGAACCTAGACGAGCTCCAGCGGGAGGGCCTGATAAGGATTATTCGAGTAGCTGAATCCAGTCAGGAATATGTTGGGCAAAAGTTCATTACCTTAACTCGGCTTGGAAGGGAGCACGTTAGGATTTTCAGTGAAGCATCAGAATGATTCTTTTTCTCTAGCTTTTTCCTCTAGGAGCCTTATGAGCTTCTCGATATTCTCCCTCTTCTCAAAAATTCTCAGTAGCTTCTCTCCAGATATATCGAAGTCCTGTTTCAGTATGGGTAAGTAGGGTGCGAGGTAAAGACGTCCCATCTGTCCGGCTATGTAGGCAAGGGGCTTGGAGCTCTCAAGAAGCATTATGGCTGGGACTTCCATCTTGTACTCGTGGATTATCTCCGCTGCTCTCTCGATTATTCTCTTCTCCTCTTCGGGAGATATCTCTGTGTACTCGAACATTATGACATGAAATGTAAAGGAATAATGGATAATAAACAAATGCTGTCATAATCGACTAATCTTCAGCTTAAGTTTAAATCATTGGCGTAATTAATAATACGCGAAGATAATGTTCAGTCTATTACCTATCGTATTTCTCCTAGCCCTTGTCCTGGCATTCCTAGGAGCAGCTATTCACATAAATGACCAGTGGGAGGAGTCTATAGTACTCCGTCTGGGAAAGTTCAACAGGCTTCAGGAAGCCGGATTGTACTTTACCATACCCTTCATTGAGAGAGCGATGACAGTGGATACCCGGGTTAGGACCATGGATATTCCCACCCAGGAGGCCATTACAAAGGATAACATAAGTGTTCGTGTTGATGCTGTAGTCTTCTATAAGATTGAGGAGACTAAGAAGGCGCTGATGAACGTTGATGATTACATGTACGCTGTAAGGCAGTTCTCTCAGACAACATTGAGAAATGTCGTCGGGGAAAAAGACCTTGACCAGATACTTGAGAAAAGAGAAGAGGTCGCCTTGGCAGTAGAGGAGTCGGTGGATGAGGTATCTCAGGATTGGGGGATAAATATCGAGAAAGTGGAACTCCAGAACATCGAGCTGCCTGAGGACATGAAGAGGGTAATGGCCCGTCAGGCTGAAGCTGAACGTGAGAAGAGAGGAACCATTATTTCCTCTGAAGGAGAGCTTGAGGCTGCTCGAAACCTTAGTGAGGCATCAAAGATCCTGGAGCAGTCCAAGTATGGGTATAAGCTAAGGGAATTGGAGACCATTTCCGATCTCAGCCAGGATATCAGCAATACCATAATATTCGCGCCCTCGGAATCTCTTGATGCTATTGAAGAACTCTCAGAATTAAGGTCCAAGGAAGCTGAAGAAGAGAAAGAGGAGTGAAATCTCCACTTTTTGAGACTCATGGTAAATGTTAAACATTTATCGGGCTTTTTTAATTCATGTCTAAACTTATTATAACAGCTGCAATAACAGGAGGAGAACCGGTCACAAGAGAGATGACCCCATATGTCCCTACCACTGTAGATGAGATAACGCAGGAAGCAGTAAGGTGTTGGGAGGCGGGCGCCAGCATTATACATCTCCATGCTAAGGAACCACATACTGGCAAGCCTCATCCTGACCCAAATCCCGTGCTTGAGAAATACGTGGATATGATATCCGAGAGAACAGATCTGATCCTCAACGTAACCACAGGTGGAGGGCGCAGAGCCAGTGACTCAGAACTTGACGTAATGATAGAGGAAAGATGCTCTCTTGGTCAGGAGATGATGTCAATGAACGTAGGCACCATAAATCTCTGGACTCCTCCATATGAGGGGGTATTCATGAATGATATACCAAGGATAACCCGATGGGCCGGATACATGAAGGACTATGACATCAAACCAGAGCTCGAGGTTTACGACACAGGGATGATTAACACGGCAAAGATGTTAACTGAAGAGAGTGTTTTCATTGAACCTGTCCACCTCCAGTTCGTAATGATAGGTAAGACCGGGTTTTCACCAACACCCAAATCTCTACTATACTGCCTGGATCAGATACCTGATAACTGGACCTGGAGTTTGTGCGCCCTAGGGAAAGCTGAACTACCAATGGGTGCATTAGCCATGACCCTCGGAGGTCATGTAAGGGTTGGAATGGAGGATAACATCTACCTAAAGAGAGGAGAACTATTGAAAAGTAATGCTCAACTTGTAGAAAGGATAGTTACAATTGCTGATGCGCTCAATATCGAGGTTGCTACTCCTGATGAGGCGAGGAAAATTCTTCAATTATAATCTTTTTAATAAAAATTTGAGATAGCCACGGGAATATATTATACCTTGAGAAAATCGGTAGGACTCCCGGGCTTTTTGGAGGCTAGCCCGTATTTACTTTCTCAGTGTAATCGCTATGTTGCTTACGTTTCTAGTCTCACCAGTATCTGACTCGAGTTCTTCTGTACCTATCTCGATGTCTTCAACTTTCAGGTCTGTTAGGAACCTGTTGCGAGTTACCTCAGCTACGTCAACTGCTACGCTTATGGCGTTTCCTCGTGCCATCAGCTTTACAGAGTCGAACTGTGACATTACTTGAAGTACCGCGGTACAATAGTTCATTACTGGTTTAGATCCGACGTATACTATGTTCTCTTTCAATTTCTTCACCTGTGTCTTGTGTGTCTCATTCACAAGTAGAAATACTAGTTATATTAGCAATTATAAACATGTATGTTAAGCTTCTATTCTGATTAAAGTCTAATATTTTGGTAATCAATGAATTCCAAGTAATATCTCCAGCTCAGAAACAGAGAGTCCCTCTGTCTCATAGCTGGGGTAGTTCTTCTCCAGATACCTCATTAACTTCAATAGGTTCATGCCATAGCCACGTATAACGGCGGTAAGGTCCGCGTTTCTCTCATCCAGCAAGCTGTATCTTGAGAAGTTTTCATTAAGAAAGCCATCAACACGGGCTTCTAAACCGGTCAGACCTAGGTCCTGGCTTATATGAGAGAGTTCATGGACCAGCAATCCAATAACAACATCCTCTTCAGCTTCCCTGAAACTCTCATCTAGTGCAAAGATATAACTTGATACACCAATCTGCCAAGTCTCTGCGAAGCTATCATTGAGCTTATCATACTCCACAGAGAAATCGAACCTTAGCAACTCAGGAAAAGAATCCCTTATTATCTGTTTCAACCTGGCCTCCATTTTTAACTGGTTTTCTCCTGTATTCGCTAATCACTCATACGAGTGAACAGCTAGATTAATTAAAGGTCCCTTAAATGGGGCTTATCTTCTTTGCCAGAACCCCATCATATGTCATGAATTTCTCATTTCCCTGGTTGAAGAACAGCACTCTCGAGGTGGACTCCAAACCGACTATTTCAAAAGATTTCATTTCTCCTTCTTTTTCAACAGGATATAGCGTCTGTGAGTATGTCCTTCTACCGAAACTAGAAGTAAGCTGGAGGGTTCCCCCAGTTCTTGATACAGTGTAGTTTGATATACCTCGGAAAGTACTATAGTTTCCTGTAAGTTCATCCAGGGACCTCATCCGCTTGAAATATGTTATCTCATCAGGATCTCTGTTTAATAACACGGCAAGAGCATGATCGCCTATGTCCTTTAAGAAGTACCCACCATTACATAGTATGACTAAACCAAGTTGTTCCTCGGGGATTAATCCTATATGTGCACTTGAACCGAAGACGCTTCCGCTATGGTAAACGAGTTGATGGCCCAAAAAACCCGATCTTATCCTAAACCCATAACCATAGTGAACATTCTCCCCGGATGCAAGGGGAATATCATCAGTCTGGATCTTGGGGCTTCTCATCTCTTTTATTGACTGGTCTGATATGACCATTTTACCCTCACTTTTCCCTCCTGACATTACCATTCTAACAAATTTTGCCAGATCATTAGCTGTACTCATAAGCCCGCCATCAGCTATCATCTGACCATATGGGTACCTAGTTGGAATCTTTGTTCCATCATCAGAGGAGACATAGGGGATAGCCATATCTCCTAGGTTCAGTACCTCGTCTTCTAGGAAGGTGCTTCTATTCATTCCTAATGGTTCAAGTATGTTTTCCTTAACAAAATACATGTACTCCTGACCCGTAACCTTCTCTATGATGGCACCAAGTAAGATGTAACCCTCATTAAGATATCCATATTTCTCTCCCGGCCTCGAGATAACCCAATCCTCAGAACCATTCATGAAGACTAGAAGGTCCTTTGGGCTGCAGATTGGAAACCAGTTGTCGTAAGTACTAGTCACAGCTCCTAGGGTAGCCTCTGCGTATCCAAGTGAAGAAAGACCGCTGGTGTGGCTCAATAGATGTTTAATTAACACTTCCTCACCCATGGGTTTCACATCGAAGGGGATGTATTCTGAGACAGGATCATCCAAGCTTAGCAGCCCCCTTTCCTGTAACTGCATTACTGCAAGAGCCGTAAAGGGTTTGGTCACGCTACCAATGCAATATATTGTGCTAGGCGTTGGGCTTGTCCCTCTCTCGAAATCCCTGAAGCCAAACCCTCTGGAATATATAATATCGTTATCTTTGACAATCCCGATGCTGAGTCCCACAATTCTAGACTCACTCATCCTTTGGAAGATGTAGTTCTCTATAATCCTCTTTGCTGCTGTGTTTATCATATTGCACTCCTTCCAGAATTATTGATAGTCTCGACGTCTCCCCTCTTTATAAACTAGATTAAATTTTGAAGATAAGAATAAATACGTTATTTTTACGTGAAAATTTACTAAGAAATGTTAAATCCTTGAAAAACGTAGCTATTACTGGGTTTTCTAATACTAGAGAATCTGGAAGACGAGCTAACGGCAGCCCTACACCAGAGAATTAAACAAATCCGGAAGGATATTCAGTCTTTTAATCAGTCTGACAAGGAGGCATTTCTTGAGGAGGTAGAGAAGGATAACTACCATGAGATTAACACCCCTTGGAGTGAGTATCTAAAACTTGAGGCATTAAAGCTACTTGACTCTCTTACTCCTATGGAGGATCAACTCCTCGTGGAAGTAGAGCATTATAGAATGATACCTGAAGACCTTAGAGAGTTCCTCGAATCGAATCCTGATAACATGTTCAAGTTGGGAAACCGATTAAAAGAGGCATTGAAGGCTAAGGAGAAGTTAGCGGAGTTAGAGAGGCTCTCAGAGCGTACCAAATGCTCAGAATGCTCTGGTAGACATAATTGCATAATTTACGAACTACTTAAGAATAAACAGATTAGCTAGAACTCAGCTCTTCTTTGAATATTACCTTTAATAAATAGCTGGATATTTTTTTCTTGTAGTCTCTTTCAACAATCCTTAATTCCTTTTCAGGTCTCAAATTAGAATCATATAGAGTCTTAGATAAATAAAAATTTAACGAATGACCTCATTCATGTCTTAAAGCATTTACAGGGTCCATGTTGGATGCCCTCAGCGCAGGCCAGGCACCGGCCATTAAGCTAACTATCATGGCAAAGATTATCACACTTGTCCATAGTATAGAACTGACCTCAACTGGAAGGCCAATATAATTTCCTATAAATTTTCCAAGAACGAAGCCTAACCCTGCCCCTAGGAACCCTCCAATAACGCCTGAGTAAGCAGCCTCAGCTAGGAATATCTGAAGAATATCATTTCTCTTAGCGCCTATCGCCTTCATGGTACCTATCTCTCTGGTTCTCTCGCTAACGCTAACAGTCATCGTATTGATTATCCCAATTCCAGCGACCAGCAATGATATACCTGCTATGCCTGCAAGCACTGACTCGATTATTCCTGTAATACGGCCTACAGCATCAAGTGCTGTCTGAGCAGTTACTATTGTTATGTCCTCAAATTTTTCCTTGAGAGTATCCTGAACAACCTCTACATCGTCAGAGTCTCTGACTAAGGCTTGAATAATTGTGTACTCTCCCGCAGAGTCATAAAGTTGTTCTGAAGCCCTTAGAGGTATCACCATTAAATCATCAGGGTTCACTCCCATTACTCCGCCTTGCTTTTTAATGATCCCGACTATTCTAAAAGTCATCTCGCTATTTGCCTTGGTACCCAGAGCTGTCAATCTTACCCTATCCCCAACTTCAAGTACCGGATCATCCTTGCTACTTGGCCATGCTACATTGGAACCAATGACAACAGAGGCTTTATCATTCCTTGTAAGTTCTCTTCCCTCGCCAATCTCGAAATTTGTATTTATTTCAAATATCTCGGTATCTACTCCCATAACTTGTGCGGTATATTTCTCTCCAGTTATCTCATAGTTTGCGTAATTGGACTGCATGGCAGCGACGTTCTCAATTTCTGGTAAGCGTCTGATAATTTCCCTATCTCTCCAGTCAAGAAATTGTACTGTATTAAGAGCCTGAGGACCAGAAAGGGTGCCGCTTGACTCCCCGGGAAGTATCATTATTGTATTAGCTCCAAGTATGTCTAGCTGTCCTGTTATCTCGGCATTCATACCTTGAGTTATTGATATAAGCCCAGTAACTGCGGCACAGCCTATCAGAATACCGAGAAGGTTAAGTGCAAATCTGAATCTCCTCTCATTTATTCCTTCTAGGGATATTTTTGCGATGTCTCCTAATTTCACATGCCTCACCAAATAGGTAGGATTCTACTATTTTACGATGTTTGGTGAATCATAGCATATAAACGTACAGTAATCAAAAGTCGAAAATGGTATCAATAAAGATTATATGGTTATATCCTTCGTTGATTATTTTGGATATTTGGTTATTACTTTATACCACCACTTGAAAATGGGCATCATTAGGATAAGCCAAGAACCAAAAATATTTAACAGCTTAATCATCCCAGCACTCATCTTGATCACTAATATGTAAAAAATATATAGAATACTAATCTATAATACTTTCCATTTACATATCTATTAAAATCAATACATATATTGATAAATTTATTTAAATCAATATAATTAAAACTATATATAATTTTAATAATGTATTTAGTTATTTAATTATAATGCTTATCTTTTATCTTTAT
>WJIV01000103.1 GCA_014730055.1 Candidatus Bathyarchaeota archaeon | reverse complement strand
TCATTTGTTCGTTTGTTCGTTTTAGGTACTTGGCTATCAGATAGTTGAAAACTTATTGGATTTTAATCTTCAAGAAACGCACCTGTTTCCATTTATAAAACGGTCTTTAAGGTCCTATTAATAGAACAGATTTGAAGCCGTTTGGGAAAATACTAAAAAATTTGAAAAGTTAAAATTGATGTTAGTTATACTTGCTCGTTTGATTTGAAGTAGGGTTATTAGTCACCCCACTATTGTTTATTTTGAGTTGAGACTGGAATATAGGTCCTGGGTGCCCTCAATTCTCATATGTTTATCGCTTTTAGTTCTTTCCTTAATATGGTATCAGACCTTTCCTGAGTCTGCTTGGGGGAATTTCCCTAACTATCTTGTACTATACATAGAATTCGTTACCTCGGGGAAAATTGAAGCTTTTCTGTGGGTAAAGACCGGTCCAGGCGGCTGATAGAGTGGGTTTTTCTACCAGCCTACGCCATGATTGGCCTTCACGCCGTTCTCTTTGAGCTGGGCAGAAGGAGGGGTATAGAGTTCGTGAAGGTCAACGCCAAGTTCATTGTCTACCTTGTTTTACTGGGGCCTCTGGTTATCTCCATCCAGAACGCGAGCCAGTATTATAACTGGTACTGGGATCCGGTGAGGAACGCCCCTGGTTTTGTCGATGTCTGGACCCATGTCACTTCGTCACTTCTGCTGGGATCCCTGTTGGCGCCTTTCGCCTTTGAGAGATTTCTGGGGTGGGAAAGGAAGTGGTTCTGGTTTCCCGTATTCGCGTTGCTGATGGCCTCATCCCTGCTATGGGAGATCGGGGAGACCATCCAGACGATGGATGGGCAGTCCATAGAGTATTTTAATTACCCCCTGGATTCATTGAAGGATATAATATTCGGCGGTGTATTCGCCTCCATATTATCCACTTGGATCTATGAACGAATCGTGATACACTGCGAAAAATAAGGTGAGATGTCCTAATGCCCTCCAATCCCCTGCACTTCCTTGCTATAGCATTCCTGAAGATCAAGCATAGAGAAAACTTTGATACATTATCTCTTCTGCTTTCCTCAACACTGGTTGATCTGGAGCTTCTTATCCAGACGCTGAAGGGTGACCCACCTACTCACGGTGTATTTCACAGTTACCTCTTTCTGTTAACAGTTTATCCCTTGGTCTTGAGTTTTTTGATCACCTTTGTTAGAAGCTGCCCTTGGAGGAAAATATTCATTAGCTGCTTTATTGGGGGTGTGTCTCATCTATTCTTTGACATGTGGACACATGAGTACTCTTCCTATATACTGTACCCATGTGTTTTCCAGGGAAAAAACCCCTTCTTCCTGGGAGGGCTCAATCAGTTTATACGCGGCCTTGTCGTTCTTCTTGCCTTATACTCTACTTCTTCTTGGCTAATCCAGCTGTATCAAAGTGGAGAGATCTTGGAGGTTACAGGAGATTAGCAGAATGTTAGTTAAAAATGAGTAAAAAATTCTTTTTACCTTGAAAAATTAGATATAATATGCTTGGCTATTATCATGTAGTTTGGCAGAGGATATTACCTTTAGGAATTATAGGCCTGGTGACGAGCAGGGAGTAGTAGAATTGCTACGTGATGCTTTCGGTGAGTGGCCGAAACTGGATATTGTATGCTCGAGAGTCGACTACTGGAGGTGGAAGTACACTGGCAGCCCCTTCTCAGATACTGGTGAGATGGTGGTCGTTGCTGAGGATGCTGATAAGATCATTGGCGTCTGTTCTATGAACGTGTACCCCGTCCAGCTTGGGGGGGAGAGTGCTCTTTTCTCATACGCCGGTGACCACGCAGTTAGTAAGGAGTACAGGGGTAGGGGCCTTAGTGGCAGACTTATAGAGGAAAATAGAGTGAACAGGGATAAGCTTGGCATAAAGTATACCTACTTTGTAACCCAGAACCCCATACTTGTGAAATCTTATGATAAGAGGTACCATGTCTTTCCTGTACCCATAATAAATATGGTACGTATAGACGATGTTGAGCTACAGCTCTCGAAGATACCCATGGAGTACGAGTGGCTTATGAAAACCGGCTACAAGGCCCTCCAGTACGCAAACAGGGTTATGAATAGACCTACCGGGTTGTACGGTGGACTGGAGATAGAGAGTACCCGGGAGTTTCCCTTGGAAGTTGACGAACTGTACCGGGCCCAGGGCAGGATGGGGTTCATGGTGAATAATAGTAGAGATTACCTTAACTGGAGGTTCTGTGATCCACGGGCAGGCCCATACAGAATATTCCTTGCCTGGGATGGTGACAGGCTCGTGGGCTACGTGGTTAGCAGGGTGAACAGGTTCATTGAGGACTACCACATTGGCTACATTGTGGATCTCTTGGCCCTTCCGGGAGAAAAAGGCGCGGTAGAGTTCCTCCTTGAATCGGCTTTAGCTGAGATGGATCAGCAGGGCATCAACATTGTTCTCAGCATGATACCCAAAGGACACAGGTATGAACCCTGTTATGCAGGCCAGGGATTCGTCGACAGTAGAAAGAACCTCCACCTTTACACGAACCTTAACACTTGGGGAGAGGAAGCTAAACTCGAGGTTCTTAACCCGGATCAGGTACACTTCAACTTTGGTTCAATTGACTCGCTACCGGTAAATTACCCAAACATATAGAAAATAGATTCAATCCTTCAAAGAATGATTGGTGGTAGAAGAGAAAACATTAGTATATGACCTGTGTTTGATAGTTGTAAACTGGGAATTAACCAAGGTTTCAGAAAATGGGTTCATTCATTAAAATACTCGATATTTCTCTTGAGAACGGTGAGGTAATAAAGATTGATTATGATTACTCTAAGAACCTAGGAAGGCACTTTCGGAAGAATAGCTTTAAGGTAAAGTACAGTGATGATATCTCCAGTGTAAATAGAGGAATACTTGGTATACCAGCGCTTGCAGGATTGATAGGCATAGCCTGGCTAACAGGATCTGACGTCTTTATAGACTCACTGGACGAGGATTACTACCACTCTCTAATGGATCTGATGACATTTTTTCAAGAAAGACACCGTAGCCTAGGCTTTGAGACTAAGATACATACACGACTTATCAAGAACAAGCCAAGGAAGCAGGGGGTGGGTCTCCTATTCAGCGGAGGAGTGGACTCATTATACTCATACTATAGCAACAAGGGAAAGGAACCTGAGCTGTTCACCGTCTTCGGCTCAGAGATACCGGTAGGCCGAGTAAAGTTCATTGAGAAAGTTATGAATACTAACAAGGACTTTGCCGAGAGACATGGTTTAAAGATCCATTTTATCGAAACGGATTACCTTAACTCAGTTAACGGCGACTATATTACGAGTCAATACTTTGACTATATGGGTGGTTACTCCTACTATGAGGCTTTCTGTATCGGTATATTCCTTACCGGAGTATGCGCCCCCATTACAATTGATAGGGTAAACCGCCTTCTTCTTTCCTCAGGGGTCGTAGATCTTGCAGATAATATGTACGGCTCTTCACCCCGGCTTGATGAAAAGATTGGATGGGGAGGACTCCACGTAATACATGAGGGGGGCGGAGTATCAAGATACGAGAAAATAAGGTACTTATCTCAGCATTTAAAGAGAGAGGCGATAGCCTTACGTGTCTGCAACTTTGCACCAAAGTATCTGGATAGGTTAAACTGCTCCAAATGCGAAAAATGCTATAGAAATATGCTGATACTTCTATATCATGGACTAGACCCTTCAAAACACGGTTTCAATTACCTACCAGAGAAGCTATCCAAACTTAAGAATAGAATTATCTCTGGCAGCCTACTGAAGGAGGATGACATTCCTTCATGGAAGAGCCTGCAGCGTGAGAACCTCATTCATAGCGAGGACGATATGTTAAATGAATTTACGGACTGGTTTACAAATTTCAACCTCGATAGCGTTCCAAGGGCTACACGGATGCCCAGGTTTTACCTCAGGATTTTCTCATACCTGCCGCTCAGGGTCGGCAAAATGGTCCGAAAAATTTATCATAAAAGAATAGTAAAAATGTGATCTAATAATTAATTCTGCGTATTTTTTTCATTTATATTTGGGTTAATATCTGCTTTGTAGTCTTTGTTAGTATCTTTTGTAAGGTAATTGCTTAAAGCACTTATATTTCAAATTAATTAGAACTATTCTAGAGAATATACTGTCTAAAATTGAATATAAAAATTGAAATGATTCGTATTTGGGTCTATTCTACTATGTCTATAGTGATTGTGCCTGTGTAAATAGCGCCACCGGCCAAAAGCACTAGAGCCATAATTATAGCGAGCACCCATGGATTGAATAGAAATGTTGCCGCGGAAACGGGTAGTATCTCTCCACCAACAGCATACCTATCTCTAAAATCCTGAGCGCTTACAGTCATTATTGAACCAAATATAATCAATACTATAGCAAATATTGCAATTTTTCTCATAGTTAATCCCTAAAATACAGATTCTCTATAACCTTTTAAATCTTATCCAGTAGTAGCAAGAATCTATTGTTTTATATATCCGAGTTTTTTTCAACCAGCTTATCTATTTATACAAAGTACACTGCTAGCGTCCATGCTATTGTCATTTTTATAACGATTTTATCTTATAGAATCTATTATAATTGGCCAAAGATTTTCCTGAGGCTTTATGTAGCTTCTTTCCAGGCTTTTTTTCTTTTCTCGAAACTGTATCCGGTGGATTTTCCTTTCTAATGCTTACAAGAATGCCTACATTTACTAGTTTTTTGGAGAAAGTCTTATTTTAGAAATTGTTAGCACTTTTTTCTAAATGTTGTTTTATAGAAATGAACCTAAATTCTTTAAGCAGGTCTTCCAAAGACTTTCTTACATTTTCAATGTTATAATATGTGATGATTGATTCCACAGGGGGTAAATTTAGCCTCGGACAATTTTCATCAAATTCCCAGTTATGAAGATAAATTACCCCGGGATAACCCATTTTATTAATACTCCTTAGAGCCATTGAAACAAGTCTTGGATATAATCTTAAATAAAATCCTCCCGAAGCTGAGAATCTAATCCCAAATATCTTGTA
>WJIV01000102.1 GCA_014730055.1 Candidatus Bathyarchaeota archaeon | reverse complement strand
GTTGAAGATGAAGGTCGTTTGAGGAATCCGGTTATTAGAGAGCATTTTCTTCGAAAGTTATTCCTTCTCGCTGATTTCAGAGAAAATACTGGAACTCAGATGAAGGATCTAGTAGATTTTCATTCTAGGCACAAGTTAATGTTAAAGGCATATAACCAGGTAGAAATGAGGATCTTAGGAAGGATAGTGGCAAATCATGAAAAGAAACCCTATGATGTGGTACACGCTGATTATAAAGAACATCTGTTAAGTGTAATGATCAGAGCTCCTGATCATGGTAATAATATAAATGTACTTCAGAACTCCATGGGTTATTTTAGTAGTGATTTGAAGAAAGAGGAACGAGACTATTTCATTGATAAACTCAAGTTATATAGAGAGGGTAAGATTCCTCTTATTGTGCCAGTTGACATAATAAGATCTTGGATTATTCGTTTCAATGAAGATTATCTTAAAAACCAGAGTTATTTTAATCCATATCCTGATGATTTGCTCGATGTGGAATCGATAATTAAAACCAGTGATGAAAGAGATTATTGGAAAGAATAAAAAACTATTCTTTACATTTAAATAAATTAATTTACCTTTATTAACCCCCGTTGATAATCGATCCCCTCTTTTAAAGGTTAAAAAAATGGTTTTTATTTTATTTTTGATGTCTGTATTCCAAATATTATCTTAGTAGCTACATCCAAGACAAGATAACTCGCTTCTGCAATATTGGTATTAATTAACCCTATTCCAGTTGGTGCTAATATGAAAACTACTGGGAATAAAGTCCAACCTATTAAGACAAAAGGCTTTATAGTCTTAAATTCAGGATTATCCTCGCCCTTCATTACGAAGTATAACAGTCCTATATAGGCAACAGAGCTCAATATATAAAAAATCCATCTTGAGGATGAGGTGATATAGCTTGCGAGAAAACCATTGAACATTGTTAGCCATGTTAGCAAGACCATAAATGGATAATCTCTCTCGCTTATCTTGAGGACTCTTGATGTATCATACATCAATAATGAGCAGGCAATCATATAGAAAAGCCATCGGGACCAATATATTGGCTGTCCATTCATGGAGAAAGTAACAGCTAAACTCTGGCTCATTAGAGCGTAACTTGTTGTTGTAATAAAGCTAATAAAAAACTCTGTGCTAAAATTAGGTTTATTCTCACCAGTGAATAAGAAGTAAATCGACGCTAAAGCAAACAACGCAGCTCCCGCTTGGAATATAAGTATTTCCGTTGACATGAGAAAGGGTGGATTAACCGCCTAATATAAACATTAAATGAATATTCATATCCATGACCCAGTCTAGCATATAAAAATTCCAAAAAATGAATTATTTCTTAAATCTATACCCTACATATTGAAAAATTACGGCTAAATAATATGATATGCCTATATTTATTTAGAAGATAGAAAATATGGTAACAACTTGAACGAAAAAATACTTCTCACTGGATACGAACCTTTCTTAGATTTTAAGAAAAATCCCAGCATAGAGGCATGTAAACTTCTAGAAGGAAAGACATACGATGGCTACAAAATAGTAGTCGAAGAACTTCCAATGAGGTATAAAGAGGTAAAAGGTCTAATAACTGGTAATCTTCTCGAACACCAGCCAGCGGCTGTGATCTCCACTGGTGTATCCAGTTTAGCCCCCGATATATGCGTTGAAAGGGTAGCAATTAATATTGGTAGTGCTGATAGTGGGCCTAACTTTGGATTCGATGAACTCGATCAGGTCCTCAAAAACGAGGGCCCTACAGCCTACTTCTCAACCCTACCTATAAGGGAAATTGTTATCGAAATCAATAAAAACGGGATACCTGCAAGAATTAGTAACACCGCTGGTACCCAGGGCTGTAACCTGGTCTTCTATCATCTTATGAACTATATCTCAGAGAATGAGCTTGATATCCCTGCAGGATTCATTCATCTACCCAGACTCCCGGAGAACGCAGTAGGTACAAGTAATCCTTCAATGAGCCTAAGTCATTCAGTAAGAGCCCTTGAGGTTGTGGTTGAAGTGGTCATCTCTAACCTTTAAATTTCTGATAATGTGATCAAAAACCTACGATGTTGAACATTCTTAAAGCTGCGAGCCCTTATCAGATAACGAGGTAAGTATATGGATTTTCAACTGGGAGAAGACTACGCCCTGGAGCTAGATGCTATAGACCCGTTGGTGGGGTATAAGCAGAGGTTCTATGCACTGCCAGATAGCATCTACATGGATGGCAACAGTCTCGGGCTGATGAGTAAGGACGCCGAGAAAACACTCGAAAGGGTGATAAATGAATGGAAAAACCTTGGAATAAAGGGATGGAGTGGTGCCGAGATCCCATGGATCAACTACTCTGAGAGAGTCGGAGAATTGCAAGCATCACTAGTTGGAGCCAATCCAGGTGAAATTGTCGTCACGGGTGGCACAACGATCAATCTTCATACCCTAGTCGCCAGCTTTTATCAACCAGAGGGCGGTAAGACAAAGATACTTGCTGATGAGTTGAACTTCCCCAGTGATCTTTATGCTTTGGCTGCTCAGGTTCGGTTAAGAGGAGGGGACCCAGATGAGGACCTTGTCCTCGTGAAGAGCCAAGACGGTATGCTGATTGATGAAGACGATATCATAAAAGCAATGAGTGATGAGGTCCAACTGGCTCTGCTTCCAAGCGTGTATTACAGAAGTGGGCAGCTCCTCGATATGGAAAGACTAACAAGGGAAGCCCACGAGAGAGGGATAATAATAGGGTTTGACTGCAGCCATAGCGTCGGGGTCATACCTCATCATTTCAGCGACTGGGGGACTGACTTTGCATTCTGGTGTAATTATAAATACATGAATGGAGGACCAGGTAGCACGGGAAGCCTATACGTGAACAGAGCTCATTTCGGGACGCGCCCCGGTTTAGCGGGGTGGTTTGGTAACGAGAGAAGTACCATGTTCGAGATGAGAAAAGAGTTCGAACCTGCAAAGACTGCCTCTGCTTGGCAGATAGGAACCACCACAATCCTCAGTACGGCTCCAATAGAGGGTAGCCTTCGCATGATGAGGGAGGCTGGGATCGAGAATATTCGTAAAAAGAGCCTAAAAATAACTGACTACCTTATGTTCCTTATAGATCAGACCCTCAGTGAGGACCCTTATAACTATGGGATAGCTACTCCGAGGGAGCCAGAGAGACGAGGAGGACACGTTGGAGTCTATCATAATGATGCCTGGCGAATAAACCAGGCCTTGATTGAGAGAGGTGTTATCCCCGACTTCAGGCCACCGAATATTATCAGGTTGGCTCCCATTCCCCTCTACATAAGCTATCATGATGTATGGAAGGTCGCTCAGCACCTTAAGGGCGTCATCGACAGCAAGGAATATGAAAACTATACAAAGGATCGGGGAACAGTCACCTAGCTACATATTTAAATTTATTTTTTTCTAAATGGGATAAACATTATTACCCCAACATTGGGTATCTGAGGAATATGCAAAAGATACTAGAAGACATTAGGGTGTTGGACTTTACCCACGTATGGTTCGGACCCTACTGCACAATGATGCTAGCTGAGCTTGGTGCAGAGGTCATAAAAGTTGAACCACCATGGGGAACCATCGGAAGACTCGGACCTGGGGAGCTTTTCAACGGAGTGAGCTCAACATTTTACGCTTTAAACCTCAACAAGAAGGACATAAGCATCGATATGAAAAACCCTGAAGGCTTGGAAATAGTGAAGGAACTTGTAAAAAAGAGCGATATAGTTGTCCAGAACTTTGCACCAGGAACTATGGAGAAGCTGGGACTGGGGTATGATGTCTTAAAGGAACTAAAACCAGACATTATCTATGCCGCTTTATCAGGATTCGGTCAGGATGGACCCTATAGCAGATATGGAAGCTACGCTGTGGTATCAGAGGCCATTAGCGGCCATACCTATGCCACGGGGAAAGGACATGATTATGACGGCCCGCCCATCACCATGGCAGGAGCCCTTGGTGATCTAGGTCCGGCGATGTACGCGGCTTTCTCGATAGTCGCTGCGATACGGCACCGTGATAAGACTGGTGAGGGACAGTGGATTGATGTCAATCAGGTGGATAGCATGGTCGCATTCAACTGCTGTGCAAGCGTTGCATACGATCTGTTCAAGGAGAGTCCCATCGATCGGAGGCAGAAACGCCCTCGAGATCCTACTCGTCTCTGGGGGATTATCAAGGTCAAAGATGGTTGGATCCAAGTTGCAGGCGAGAGGCCTAGGGCGATAGAGAATCTAAAGGAACTATTTGACGTGGAGGAGCTTACCAGGGAGGTGCTTGTTGAAAAAGTTAAAGATATGACGAGAATGGAGGCCTTCAAGCTTCTTGCTGATGCCGAGTTACCTTGTGCGCCGATATATGAGGCATATGAGGCTATCTTCGATCCCCATCTAAAAGCAAGGGATATGTGGGTAGAGGTTGAGCACGCCAGTGGGGCAAAGCACCTTGTACCAAACTTCCCGGTGAAATTCAGCAAGACCCCTGGTGAGGTAACAAGTGCCTCTCCTATGCTCGGACAGCACACATCAGATGTTTTGATGGAGCTTCTTGGATTTGAACAGGAGAAGATCAATGAACTCGTCAAGGAGGGTGCTATTGTAAAGTGGAAGGGCTAAGAAATTTTTCATAACATTACATATTTTTTCGTTTTGAGACCCGGTTTTTAAGTTACTCCGATATATGATTGATAGATAGTACTGGTGAGTCCATGAAGTTTGTACTTGATACATCGGTAATAGTAGAGGGTAGGACCGTGGACCTCCTTGAGGAGGGGGTCGAGGAGATCATAATACCTTACGCCGCTCTAAATGAGTTGGAGGGTATGGCAAACCGGGGAAAGGGTGAGGGTTATGATGGTCTTGAGGAAATTAAGAGGCTTCGAACGGAGTGTATGAGAAAAAGTGTTGAATTAACCTTCAAGGGGGATCGCCCATCAGCCGAGGAAATCCAGTTGGCACCGAGGGGAAGAATAGATGCTTTAATCAGGGATGTCGTGAGGGAAAATAAGGCTGTACTAATAACGATGGACTATCTCCAGTCTTTAGTGGCCGAGGCCGAAGGGTTGGATTCCCAGTACATAGAGATGCCCCGAGATGAATATGCCCTCAGCTTTAAGCAGTACTTCTCAGATGACACAATGAGTGTACATCTCAAGGAGAACGTCCCACCTCACGCTAAACGAGGGGTCCCCGGGGACTTTAACCTTGTAAAGATAAGGCAGAACCCTCGTACAAGAGGCGAGCTCAGAAAGATCATTAGTGAGATAGATGAGGCTATTGACAGGGGTCAGGCCTTAATCGAGGTAAGGGAACCTGGTGCAAGGGTTGTGCAACTAGATGAGTACAGGATCGCTATAGCTGAACCTCCGTTCAGCGATGGCCTCGAGGTAACCATAGTGAGGCCATTAATCAAGCTAAGACTTGAGGATTACTTCCTCTCGGACAGGTTGCAGGAAAGGCTTGCTGAGAGAGCTGAAGGGATATTGATAGCGGGCCCACCAGGATCGGGAAAGACCACCTTCGCTAGTAGTCTTGCCGAGTACTACAGCGGACTTGGCAAGGTCACGAAGACCATGGAGAGCCCCAGGGATCTCCAGGTAGGACCAGAGATCACACAGTACGGTGCCCTGGACGGAAAGTTCGAGAAGACAGCTAACATCCTTCTACTCGTGAGACCAGATTATACAATTTTCGATGAGGTTAGAAAGACTGAAGATTTCGAGGTCTTCATGGATATGAGGTTGGCCGGGGTGGGCATGATCGGGGTAACGCATGCATCAGAAGCCTTGGATGCGCTTCAGAGGTTCCTGACAAGGGCTGAACTGGGGATGATACCTAGTGTAATAGATACGATCATTTTCATCAAGGACGGGGAGGTGCGACGTGTATACACTGTAGGCATGGCTGTGAAAGTACCCACAGGCATGATTGGTGAGGACCTGGCCAGACCAGTAGTAGAGATAAAGGATTTTGAGACAGGATACTTGGAGTACGACGTCTTCACATTCGGGAATGAAAGCGTTGTGGTACCTGTGCGCTCGGAGTACAGGGAAGCAAGCACAGTTGAACAGTTGGCAGAGGAGAGGATAATGCACTATATCAGGAGGTACGATAAGGGAGCTGAAGTGGAGATTACAGGCCCAAATTCCGCCATTGTCAGAGTTCATAGAGGCGTGATACCCAAGATAATCGGTAAAAGTGGTAAGAACATTGCGAGACTGGAAAACAAGCTTGGCCTCCGAATAGATGTCCAAGAGATCTAACACAATCCTCGAAAGAGTGAAACTTCAACGATCCTTGATTTTTTATACGATTATTTTTTGTTTATTTTTCCTCGCACTATAAGTCTCTACCGCGAAGAGCTGAATTAGGATTGCACTGGTGAGGATCATGCCTGTCATGAAGAAGAAGGGAGCTCGTAGTCCATAATTGTCTGAGATTAAACCAAGTATAATTGGGCCCACCATGAAACCGATATCACCAAATAGTCTGTAGAGCCCCTGACATAGCCCTCTTGGCTCGTTATAGGTGGCATCTGTTGCTAATGCAAGGGGAGCTTGACCTGCTCCACTTGTTCCGATGCCTAGGAGGATAGCAGCTATGCTTAGTGTGTGGTAGTTGGTTGTAAAGGGAAAGACTAGAGCGGATATTGCAGTAAAGAACAGGGATAGTACTATGGCAGGTTTTCGGCCGAAGTAGTCTGTAATGTGACCCATGGGTATTGTTAGTATTAGGTTCATGATCGTGGCGTAGCTAATGACGGCCCCTATTGATATCTCGTCTAGTCCGAGAACGCCATTTGCATAGAGAGGGATCATCGTTCCTCTGATACCTGTTCTCATGAAGAATACTGTGAAGGTCGCAAGGCATGCAAGGCTGAAGCTCCGGTTCCTCATAATCCTCTTCGCTGTCTCCATATCAAAGCTAAGATGCTCTGATCTGTGGGAGGTCCCCTCGGGTTCTTTGATGAGTAGGTAGGTTATTATTAGGCTGATAAATCCTGTTAAGGCATAGAAGTAGAAGGTGGACTTAATCCCGTAGAGTGAGGCCACGTATCCGCCTATCACAGGTCCGGCGCTGCTACCTAGGAGCATGAAGGTTTGAAAGTACCCCATTACTCTGCCCCTCTCCTCAGGCTTCAGTATATCGGCAAGCAGGGTACTGCGACTGGTCATCCACATGGCAGAGCCTATGCCTTGTATTAGTCTGTAGAGCAAGAATTCTGCGAAGCTTCCGGCCCAAGCGTTCAGGAAGGCCATGACGGTGAGTAGTAGGGTTCCTATTATCATAATAGGCCTTCTGCCATATTTATCAGCCAAAATACCTGTTGGGATATCAGCTAGAAACCTTCCGAAGGCATAAGCCGATATAGCGAGCGATACAAGGGTGTAAGAGACATTGTAACTCTTTGCGTATAGTGGAAGAATCGGAGATACTATGCTCATTCCCAAGAAGATAAAGAATGATGGGACATATATTGAGAGTATATCCATCCGTACTGAGCGTCCACTCATGAATTTGCCTTCTTTTAGATCAAATTCACGCAACGCAACCAATCTATAAACTTATCTAATGTACAAAGTTCTTCAAATATGTAAAAGTATTAGTTTGTTCAAATTATGCACCGTTGATAGAAAGAATCTTTAGGATTTGAGAAATAGTGATTTAGTGGACATAAACTTGGTCAACCAAAGTACCTGAAATTTTTTAAGGGGCCTCTAATCCCTCGAGCTTGAAATATACTATCTTCCTTCTCTTCTTCTTGGGTTCAACTCTCAATTCCTCTAGCTTGCCAATCTCCCCTGTGCTCTTGACATGGGTTCCCATGCAGAAGGTTAATGCATAAGTCCCTATCTTGACCATTCTTATCTTTTTAATGGCGTTAGGAATCTTTTCAAGGAACTCTTTCTTTCGCTCATCATCACTCACATCTAATTCATCCCTGTTCTGATAGTAAGTATCAACGGGTATGTTCTCATCAATTATCTCGTTAAACCTTTCCTCGATATCTCTGATGGTGTTCTCGTCGATGTCACTAGGCTTAAAGTCGAGTTGGGAGAAACTGCTGAACACTTTGGGACCCCCTTTTTCTCCCTCGAATAGACCGGTCAGGAGGTGCTCACCGCTGTGAAGCCTCATATAGGTAAATCGCTTTTCCCAATCTACCTTACCGTGAACCTTTGACCTTTCGGGGATGTCTCCGTCCAGGTAGTGATATACCTGTTCTCCCCTCTGCATTACTTTGATTACTCTGAATTCATCAGAATCATAGTAGAGCCTCCCTGTATCAGTTGGCTGGCCACCGCCCTCAGGGTAGAAGGCTGTCCTGTCCAGAATGACGTATCGTGGTCCGGATCTCACGACTTCAGCATCAAACTCCTTGATGTAGCTGTCCTGTAGATATAGCAGCGCTGTATCGGTCATGTCAACTACAATAGTCGCAGGTATCAATCAGCTTTTTCCTTTGGTTCTTTAACCAGTATAGAAAAGATCAGAAAAGCGAAGGCACTCGTGGCTGATGCAAGATAGAATGGAGCAGAGGGAGATACATTATCCCAGAGAAGACCCCCTATCCAAGCCCCGGGGAAACTCAGAGCCCCAGCTATAGTAGCAATGAGCCCCATAACTTTTCCTCGTTGCTGTGATGGAACGATATCCGCTACCAGTGCAAGCCACGCAGATCCCCCTTCCAAGCCCGTTACGGCACCTCCAAACCCCTCGCTAATGGCCCCAAATACTCTACTAAATGCAAGCTGCAGGAAGCCATTTGAAAAGGGGAAGCCCAAGTACATCAATGGTGTGAGGCCGAGACTAATCATTATTCCTGGCTTCCTTCCCACCTTATCAGACCAGATGCTTGAGGGAATTGTCAGCACAGTGGAGATTATGCCTACGGTAGTCATTATCAGGCCCCACTGGGTCTTTGTGAGTTGGGCCACCTGAGTGGCATAGACCGCCATAAATTGGCTTGCTACTCTTAATCCTAAGCTGGCAAAGACTGCTACCGTTATTAAGGTCCATATCGTACGGGGGACTGATTTTATCTCCTTTAATGCGTCAAGTCGACTGGAAGCGTGTTCAGTAGTATAGGTATCCTCTAGGTACTTCCAGCGAATATACACATTTAACCAGGCAACAGCAAGAGTGCATGTAATCGCTAGCCGCACCCCACCGTAAACGCCCAGTGAATCCGTGATCACCCCACCAATGAAAGGAGTAAAAATCATGGGCAACAAGGTCATCATTCTGAAAGTCCCGTAGCCCATAGCACGGTGCTCAACGCTGGTGGATTCGGCGATTAGGGCATCAATCGCTGGCACCATCATGTTACTCATCTGTGTTATGAACATACCGACCAATACGAACTGCCAGCTCCCAGTGGCCACATAGATCAGTGGAGATGTAGCCCTTAGCACGCTTCCGAGAACTATCATTTTTTTCCTTCCTAATCTGTCCGTTAAGATGCCACCTGGTAGCTGGAAAATTAGCTGGGCAACAGTCTCTGCCATGAATATCATCCCCATGAGGGTCTTAGTTGTACCTAACTCCAAGATGTATAGACTCCAGAAAGGCCACCACAGACTTGCTGTGAGCATGAATAGGCTCTGGGTTAGAGTGATTACCATCAGATTTCGGCTCTTCATCATGTCCTGAATAGCTTTTCTAACTGATGCCAAAATCGTCTCCTCAGATTATACAGGTGAGACAGGTACGAGTAATATAAAGGATACTAAAATAATCAAAGTTCAAAATTTATGAAAAAAAATGATTATTTTAAAAAAATATGGAGTACTGAGGTCTACTTTCTATATGCTATCTTTCCATCGATGATTGTTATTTCAACCATTATGTCCTTTATCTTCTCACTAGGTACTGTGAGGATATCTTCAGCTAGGACTACGAAGTCGGCTAGCTTTCCCTCCTCGATGCTTCCAAGTAAGTCCTCGTCATACTGCTGGTAAGCAGCGTTAATCGTGTAGAGTTTCAGAGCGTCCAGGACGGATATCTTTTGGGTTTGACCAATTGGGCTTCCGCTCTTAGTTCTTCTATTTACTAGTCCGTGTATGGCCATTAAGGGGGGATACGGTGCACAGGGGTGGTCACTGTGAGCTGCTATCGTGACACCCGCATCGAGGAAGCTTTTGGCCGCGAACATCCTCTCAAGCCGGGCTTCTCCAAAGGCCGGTATGAGCTTATCACCATGGTAGTAGACATATGGCCCAAAGATTGTGGGTAGAATCCTCAGTTTCTTTATTCTCTGCACTAGCTCCTCATTTATAACGGTACAGTGGATGTCCCTGTTCCTAGGATCTTCTCGAGGGTACTTCTCCTGCATCTCCTGCATGATATCAAGATACATTTCAATGGCCCTATCCCCGTTAGCATGGGCACTTATCCGGTAACCCTCAGAGTACGCTTCCTCTATGGTCTCGGTGGCGATCTCCCTAGTAGTTGCCATGACACCGAAGAATCCGGGCTTATTCAAATACTCCTCCGTTACGGCTGCGGTTCGAGCGGATATGGCACCATCGAAGAAGAATTTCAAGCCACAAACTCTTAACCAGTCGTCCCCCAGGCCCCGGTATATACCCAGTTTGTTTAGCTCAGGGAAGGAATCGATACTTACATCCATCCTCACTCTGATGGGCAGCTCTCCCCTGTTCTTAAGGTCCAGAGCGGCTCTTATCTGAGATTTTTCAACTGTATCATAGACGCATGTTAACCCCACTTCGGCGCACTCATTTAGGATCTCCTTAGCCCCATCCATGGCCTGTTTTCGGGTTGGCTCTGGTGGACCTCCCGGTCTAATAATATCAAGTGCTTTCTCATGTATTCCACCATTAGGCTCCCCCGTATCAGGGTCCCTGTCAAATTTTCCTCCAACTGGGTCTGGGGTATCCTTTTTTACTCCAGCACTCTCGAAGGCGAGGCTGTTAGCCATATAAAAGTGCCCTCCAACAGTGGAGATGAGTATTGGATGCTCCCGGCTTGCTTCATCTAACTCCCATCTTGTGGGGTGACGTTTCTCTTTAAGTTTGGAATCATCCTCCTGATAACCAGATATCCATTCTCCCTTGGGGGTTATCTTAGCCCTCTCCTTTAGCCGGTCAATGATGTCCTGTATGGATGTTACACCTGCTTCCTGGCTTAGATCAACATTTAAAATCCGACGGGCTCCAGTTGATATAAAATGTCCATGGCTATCTATTAAACCAGGTATAACTGTTCGTCCATTAAGATCGATGACCTCGGTTTCTGGACCAATTATTTTATCTAAATCAGCGTTTTCTCCAGTAGAAACTATTCTCCCGTTCTTTACTCCAACGGCCTCTATAATTGAGCCTGTTGAGTCCATGGTGATAATCTTCCCATTCTTTAAGATCAGATCAGCATGCATACAATTCACAGGAATAGAGTGTACTACCAGTGCTAAATATTATATCCCCAAGGAGACTGATCTCAACTATGTCAGATTCAGCAAGCATCAGGGAGATGGAGAAAAAATACGTTTATGGAACATGGAGATATGAGAACACTTGGGACCCAAAAGTCATTGACGGAGGAGATGGAAGCTACATCTTCGATATAGATGGACAGAGAATTCTGGATTTCTCATCTCAGCTCATGTGCAGCAACCTTGGTCACAGCAACCAAGCGGTTAAGGAAGCCATGGCTTCACAAGCCAAGAAACTCGCATACGTGGCACCAGGTTTCGCAACGGTTGCTGCTGCAATGCTGGGAAAGAAGCTCGCGGAGATCACGCCGGGAGATCTATCTAAGAGTTTCATCACCCTTGGAGGCTCGGAAGCAAATGAAGCAGCAATAAAGATATCACGTCTTTACACAGGGAGAGTGAAGCTAATCTCAAGGTACCGGTCTTACCACGGGGCAACTAGCGGAGCAATAGCCCTGACAGGGGATCCCAGAACACATCACGCGGTTGGAATGCCTGGGGTTGTTAGAGCTCCTGACTGTTACTGCTACAGATGCCCATTTGGCTTGGAGTATCCAGAATGTGGAATAGCATGTGTGGAATATATAGACGAGATAATAACCATGGAGAACCCAAAAAGCGTCGCAGGCGTGGTAGTTGAGCCCATAGTTGGTTCAAACGGAATACTTGTCCCTCCAGATGAATACATGCCACGACTCAGAGAGATATGTGACGAACACGAAGTCCTTCTAATAGATGATGAGGTAATGGCAGGTTTTGGAAGAACCGGAAAAATGTTCTGTATGGATCACTGGGATGTAGTTCCCGATATAATGTCCCTTGCAAAAGGACTGACAGGAGCCTACATACCTCTTGGAGCCACAGTCACAAGCAAGAAGATCGCGGAACACTTCGACCAGCCGGGAAACCTCTTCAGCCACGGCCAGACGTACGCCATGCACCCAGTTGGATGCGCCGCTGCACTCGCTGCTATAGAGGAATATGAAAATAATAATCTCGTTGAGAACGCGGCCAAGATGGGGAAAATACTGGGTAAAAAACTCGAGGAACTAAAAGAGGATCATGTGTCCATAGGTGATGTTCGTGGGAAAGGGCTCTTTTGGGGAGTCGAACTGGTAAAGGACAGGGAGACCAAGGAGCCATTCGCCCGGAGAAAGGATAAGTTTGATCCAAATATGTTGAAGAGGGTAAGCGGTGAGGCAATGAAGCGAAACGTCTACGTAGTCAATGTGATAAACACGTTGATAATCGCCCCACCTTTAATTGTCAGCGAGACGGAGATCGATGAGGGGGTTCAGGCGCTTGGTGAGGCCCTTGAGATAGCTGATAAGGAAACAGTTTAGTCCCTATCTTATTTTTTCGATCTGTTCTATTCTTCGTTTTTTCATTTTGGTTACGTATTGGAAATTGTTGTGAAGGTCAGGTATTAAATCACCTGAGCTTTCTTTCGCGGCTTCAAGGAAGTTGACAGCTCTACCTTCATTTTTGATTAATGAATCAAGAGATTCATAAAGATCGTCCCCCTCAATGTCTTTTAATCTAAAATCATCAACCTCAAGGGGATTGGATAGGAACCCAACCTCGTAGGCGTCTGTCACTCCGAATCTGTATGCTCTTACGACCCTTTCCCTGTGTTTCCGTGTCTCCTCGGAGTACTTGTGAAATAGGTTACGATACTCGGGAAACATATCAGCCAGAAGGGTATAATCTCCCTCAATTTTTTGTTCCATTCTTGTATAGTGATCTATTATCTGACTGGTCGTCCGGAGCATTAAGGCCACCGCTGGATGACTACCTTGTCCTCAGTGAAGAACCTTACAGCGTCTCTTCCCTGTCCATGGAGGTCTCCGAAGAAACTGTTTTTCATCCCGCTGAAGGGAAAGAAGGCCATGGGGGCTGCTGTTCCTATGTTTACTCCTATGTTCCCACACTCGACGTTGTACTGGAAGTTCCTGACATTCCCCCCATCACGTGTGAATATGCTAGCTGCGTTCCCGTACTCTGAGGAGTTCACCATCTCTATCGCCTTGTCTAGGCTATCCGCTTCCATTACGCTCATCACGGGGCCAAATATCTCCTCTTTAGCTATAGACATATTCAGTGAAACATCTGTGAATATCGAGGGCCCTAGGAAATTTTTCTCGGGATAGCCAGAGCTATCGAAATCCCTCCCGTCCATTAATAGATCAGCACCTTCCTCTAACCCTGACTCTATGTAACCTACAACTCTTTTCTTTCGGTGTTCCGCCTGAAGAGGCCCCATCTGAATACCCTGCTCAAGACCGTAGCCGATCCTGATGCTATCGGCGCTATTTTGGATATTTTCCAGCAGCGAATCGTTGAAAGATTTATCGCCTCCAACTAGCACTAGGTTAGCCCCTGCAAGGCACCTCTGACCGGTGTTGCCGAAGAAGCTGGACATCAGGGAGGAGACAGTTAGCCCCATATCAGCATCAGGGAGAACAACTAAGAAATTCTTTGCACCACACTGAGCTTGAACCCGTTTACCTCGCTTAGCAGCCTCACTGTAGATGATGTCCTTGCCGATATGTGTGGAACCTACAAAGCTGACTCCTCTGACGTCCGGATGCTCGAGTATAGCAGTTACCGGTTCCACTTCACCGTTAACAAAGTTGACTACTCCTGGAGGGAAACCGGCCTCGTCGATGAGCTCAGCAAGTTTCATCATGCTTAGAGGCGTCCATGGACTTGGCTTCACAACGTAAGTGTTCCCTGTAGCTACGGCGTACGGGAGGAACCAGAGGGGGACCATGAATGGGAAGTTAAATGGGGCTATACAAGCGAAAACGCCAAGGGGCTGTCTTACAACTATCTCGTCTATCCCGCTGCTTATGTCCTCTAGGTTATAGCCCATCATAAGGCTGGGTATTCCGACAGCGGTCTCAACATTCTCTATTCCCCTCCTTATTTCCCCACGTGCCTCATCGATAATTTTACCATGTTCCATGGTTATGACCCTTGAAAGCTCCTCAAAGTTTTCCTCGAGAAGCTGAACCAGTCTCAAGAGGTAACGGGACCTGGTCAGTGGTGTCGTACGCCTCCACCCGGGGAAGGCATCAACCGCGGCATCAACCGCGGCCTTAACATCATCTTTGTGACCAATCGGCACCTTAGCCAAGGGTTTCAGTGTCGCTGGATTAAATATTTGTTTTACTTCCGATGACTCGGATTCGATCCACTCTCCATTGATATAGTTATTCAGCTCTATCTCTTCTCTTATCGGCTCTTCAAGCACTCCCATATAATCACCAAAGTCTTAGAATCAGGTATAATATGGCGGATTATCTATAAAATACCAACTGGAAAAGGCTCATCCTAAGATTTAAGGAATCTTTCTACTCTTGGCCACACCTTATCAATCTTGCTGAATTGTTCAAGTTGATCCAGCCCATATATGATCTCTAGATATATGTTCTCCTGTTCTTTTATGTCCTTGAGATACTTCTCCGACTGTTTGACGGAGTCAGAATCACCGGAACCAATTACTACCAGCAGAGGACACTTTATGTCACCGGGTTCGACGACCTCCCAGTTAGCCATCTGGGTAATTATATGAATCCATGAGGGAAGATGATAGTTATCAACCCAGAATCTCTCAAGCTTGCTGAGGGACCCGTAATCCAGCACACTATGGTGCTGTTCCTCCGCCAAAAATTTCCATCTCTCTCTTATGACTGGGATCTCCTCTACAAACTGACCATATGCACTGGCCCCAAAAGTATGACCGATTATCACCGCTTTGTTTACTCTTCTGGACTTGGCAGCGATGGATTTAGCTATTGCACCACCGAAGCTGAATCCCAAGAGTGAGAAGTCATCAACGTTACATGCATCAGCTACAGAGTAGATATCCCAGCGTAAGTCAGCTATCCAGTAGGAATCAGGGTCGTTGGGTTTATCACTTTCTCCGCTACCTCGAGCGTCAATCGCTATAATCTTGAATTCCTTAAGCTTATCTACCCACCCAGAGTCAAACCACACCTCTTTTGTGTCTCCTCCTCCGTGGAGTAGTATGATTGCCGGTCCCTCACCCGTAACCTTGTATGCGATCTTGGTGCCATCTTTGGATCTAGTGTAGAGAGTCAAGTGTGTTCATAAAAGAGGAGCCCTTGTGATATTTTACTGGTTCTATTACGTGCCCATTAACTATCCGGGGTTCTTTGAAGAATAACACCGGATCTTATAATCAATATTTTATACTCAAATTGGTAGATATGAAACTCATGAGCCTGAGTCCCTCAAAACAAAAAACTGGTAGACTTTTTTTCATAGATTTTACCAGAGGTATAGTAATGGTGCTCATGGCATGGGATCATGTCTCTGGTTTCTGGAATAGGTACCATCAGGGAGGCGAAGGCGTAATGGGAACAGCTAGACCCTTTATCAGCACCAGCTGGTTCTTATCGAGATTCATAACCCATTACTGTGCCCCTACATTCATTTTCCTCGCTGGAACCGTTCTTGCTCTTTCCACCTTGAAGCGGATTGAGAGAGGAGAATCGGGTTTCAGGATCAGCATCAGAATGATCATACGCGGGGTCCTTCTGCTTGTGTTCGAGTACCTTATAGTCTCTCCGGCTTTTGAGACGGGGGCATACTATTTTGGTGTCATAGCCTGTATAGGGGTCTGTTTTATGATTTTTAGTATTGCCAGAAAGTTGCCGACTTCGATGATTTTTGGAGCAAGTCTGCTAACAATACTCAATCACAGCTTTTTGGACCTGAGCTTTATACCGAACTATACATGGTGGGGCCACTATCTGAGGGTAATAATCCATGAGCCAAATTTCCAATGGCCTCCCTTCACGGGCCTTTACCCCATTATCCCTTGGATCGGTGTAATGGGGCTTGGCTGGACCTTCGGCCAGCTACTTAGCGGTTATGATTCTGAACAGATAAGATACCTCGAGAGACCTTTGAAAATAACAGGGATCTCAGCTCTAGCACTGTTTTTCATAGTTAGAGGTATGAATGGATTTGGAAACTTACTACCTAGGAACGGGGTCTCTTTGGTTGACTGGCTATATGTATCAAAGTATCCTCCAAGTCTTTCATTCCTACTATGGACTCTAGGAGGCATGTGTTTCATGATGGCACTTGGGTTAAGACTTCAAGATAGGGTGAACTTTGAAAGAGGGATATCTGGTGCCATAATTATCTTCGGCAGGACCGCTCTTTTCTTCTACTTGACACATCTTTGGATCTACAGACTCAGGCTTCCTGGAACCCCACCCTTATTTTATCTACCAATGACACCAACCATTGGTCTTTGGTTGATTGGATTATTCGTTCTATATCATCTCTGTTCTAGATATTATCTACTTAAAAGAAGGTACCCGAAGTCACTATTGCAGTATATTTAGGATGATGAAAATGCCCAAGAATTTATCATTCCGGAACTTTTCCATTGTTTTATTCCTAATATTGATTCTAACGGGCTGGAATATTATTCAAAATACTGGTTCGGTTCTAGTTGATGAGGATCCATTAGAGAGGTATGGTGTAGCCGGGATGAGCTTTGAGCTTGAGGAAGGATTAAAGTTCAATGTCAGTAAACTCGGAGACTTTGCACTAAGTTACATGAGAGGATACTTTTATCGGGTAGGCTTTGATGAGAGAGAGTCTCCGTTCATGGCTTTTAGCTGGAGTGATACTAAACCGAGTAACTTTGAGCAATGTCTGAAAAGATCATACAATATCACCGAAGAAATAGATCTCGAAATCGGATTTGAGGAAGTATATACTCATAACATAAGTGATCATGTTCTCACATATGTAAAAATTAAGATTGAGCATGAACAACCCAGAAATGCATATCTGGGTTACTGGGAGTGTAATAATTCAGAGAGGTTTTTCACGGTATTGGTGGAAGCACCTGTTTCCTATAACTCAAGCAAGTTATTTGATCTCTTCAACCAGACAGTATCAAGTGCTGTTTGTCACTTTCCAGGTCAGAGACCGAGAAGTGAGACGGATATCAAGCTACCGGTTGATGAGAAAACATTGATCAACGTAAGTGTGATGATAATATTCTGTGTTGGCTTCACCTTTACATTCATGATGGAGGGCTTTCCAAACTTCGCTCACACCAGTTACGCTGTTATAGGGTCAATGGCAAGCTTTTACCTGACTAGATTCTTCAATATTAACCCATATGACACATGGGGATTCGCTGCATTATTCGGGGGCTTTTTAGGGATTATTCTCTATCTGTTAATTGTTCGGCCAATAAAGTGTCATGGGGGCTACCAAGATATCACGCTGACTCTGTCCTTCTTGGTTATTGCCCTAGTAATACCATCGGTAGCTAGCATATTCAACTACTGGGCGAGATATTACGGACAGGTCCCAACAAGGGGCTATAACCTCGGATTCTATGATTTCAATTATAGAGGTATAGCGGGTATCTCAATCATCGCGCCAGCCACCTGTGTACTGCTTGTTATTGGTCTTCACTATTTCCTTGGTGAGAGCAAGATAGGGATAAGCTTGAGGGCCACAGCTGAAGATGAGAAGCTCGCCGCAACACTAGGTATCAACACTTTCAGGGCTCACATGGTAAGCTGGTTCATCAGCGGGGCCCTAGCGGCACTGGCAGGCAGTATAATGACAATCCGCGGGGGTATGGGTCTTGGCGGTCCAGATGATATGATAATTAGCATAATGAGCGGATCGATCCTTGGAGGTACAAGCAACATTTATGGTGCAATTATCGGAGGGTTATTTGTCGCCTTGGGTCAAGATATCTTGAGAAACATTGCGTTCACGTTCTTTGGGTTACCAGTGTTGAAGTGGCAGGGCTTACTACCTATATTTTTCCTAGTCCTCTCGATGTCTCTGTTCCCTCACGGCATTCTGGATGGGAGTAGTATAAACCTTGATAGAATAAGAGAGACCGCGTTGAAAATATTAGGAATGAAATAAGATCACTCGAGGAGGCACCTCATCATTTCCTTCCCAAAATACGCCCTGCAGGCATCGCACCGGATACACTCGGCTTGACTCTGTCCTTTACTGAGTTTATCCACTAGGTAAGGTTCTCGGATGAATGGGCGGCTCATAGAGACCATATCAGTAAGTCCTTCTGAGACTGCCTTTTTCATTGTATCAAGATTCCTGAAGCCGTAAACCAGACCCATTGGTGAGAAATCTAATTCTTTCCTGATCTTACTCATGTGGCCTGCGAATGCTAGCTCGCTGTAGGCAGCGTCTCCATGTTTTGCTCTTTCCCTTAATCGTGTCTGGCTTCCTCTGCCTCCCCCACTTATCTCTATATGGTCGATCCCCTTTTCAGCAAGTTTCTTGCAGACACTGATGCAGTCCTCAACAGTGAATCCTTCAGGGCTGAAGTCGTCACAATTTATCTTGATAAGGACTGGCTCATTCCCAACTCTCTTCCTCACCTCATCATAGACCTCTATTAGGAAACGCGTCCTTTTGTCAAGGCTTCCACCGTACCTATCATCTCTCTGGTTGACCAGCCTGCTCAAGAACTGGCTGACCAGGTATCCATGAGCACCATGTATCTGAACACCGTCGAAGCCCGCCTGCATCGCTCTGTCAGCGGCATCACCATAAGCCTCCACTGTAGCCTCGATTTCATCCACTGACATTTCCCGACTAACCCAGTCATCCTCAGAGTACACACTTGGACCTGCCCTATCAGGCTGGTGAACCACACCTGCATGATTTATCTGTGCTACTATGTGAACTCCATGTTGATGCACCGCCTCGGTTAGCTCCTTTAGTCTGGGTATGTGATTGTCGTGGCTTATGCCTGCCATCCCTGTATGGGCTTTGCCTTTGTCCTGCACGTAAAGATGCCCTTTAACTATGAGCCCAATCTGGCCCTTACTTAGTCTCTCATATAGACTTATGATGGGATCTCTCAGGATTCCATCCTCGTCAGCGTAAGCGCTGGTTGTGGCACTTCTCATAAAACGGTTTCTTATCTCCAAGTCTCGAATCTTGAATGGCTTAAATAGAATAGACATAACTGGCATGATACACTGGTTACTTAGTAACTTTTCGAAAGTCACCGTTATTTACTCAAAAACCTATAGTTAAAACGGATTACAATGTTGGAAGCTGAGCTTAAGGATGGAGAGCATAAGGTCTTTTTCAAGGCTGGTGGAGAATGGTGCTACATCTGGACTCCCCCAGGATTTACTCAGGATACATCAGTTCCTCTAGTAATACATCATCATGGTGCAAGAGGATATGTGAGAGATGGAGAAGCCGACTGGATAGACATACCCTCAAAAAAGGTATTCTTGGACGCTGTCATGAGGGGCGGCGGCTGTGCGATAGCGGGAAGCCATGCATGTGGAGACCATTGGGGAAATGAATGTGCAGTAAAGGCGAATGCAGCTCTTCTTAAAGCACTAGAGAATATCAAAGGCATAGATACAAATAGACTTGGCTTGATGGGTGGAGGCCTTGGAGGCGCCCTCATTTGGAACAGTGTTCTTGGTCCCATGAAGGGAAAAGTGAAAGCGGTTGCGGTGATGCAGGCTGTCGCCAACCTATCGGATATTATAAAGGCTGGGAAATTCAAGGAACCCTGTCTGAGGGCATATGATATACCGCCTGACACATCAGACGAAGAAGCCATAGAGAAGATCAAATCCAGCGACCCAATAAATAAGCTGCAGGATCTGAAGCTAGGCGAAAAATTGCCCAAGACAGCCATCTATCACGGTGAAAATGATGAGAACGTTCCGGCTCAAACTCACGCCATACCTCTAGCGGAGGCCCTTGGTAATGCATGCGCGGATGTAAATCTGGAGATATTCCAGTCGGTTGAGCACAACGTGTACGCAATGGGGGAGAGCATGGAGAAGAGGCTTGAGGAGTTCTTCAAAGCTCTTAAAATATGATTAAGCCCTCTATGTTTCAGTAAATGGTGTTAAAAAATGGTTGAAAAAGTTCTAATAATTGGTGGAGTCGCCACTGGGCCCAAAGCTGCTGCTAGGTTAAGAAGGCTTGATAACGAAATGGAAATTACTATCATCGAGAAGGGGGATCTTCTTAGCTACGCTGGTTGTGGGATGCCTTTCTACATAGGAGACATCGTGAAGGAATATGATGCACTCCTGAAGACTGCTACAGGGGAGATTCGGGACGCAAAATACTTCAAGGAGACCAAGGATATTGAGATCCTTGACTTGACTGAGGCATTGAATATAGATCGTGAGAGTAAGACGGTAAGGGTTCTGGATCTAAAAACTCAGAAGGAGAGGGATCTTCCATACGATAAACTCGTCCTGGCTACGGGCGCCAGCCCCTTTGTACCTAAGATGGAGGGCATAGAGCTTGAGGGAGTTCATCGTCTTTATACGCCTCATCACGCAAGAGCAATAAAACAGGCCCTCGATGCGGGCGCATCTAAGATAGCCATAGTTGGTGGCGGTCTAATAGGTATGGAGACCTGTAGCGCATTTATCGAGAGGGGTATCCAAGTTACTATACTTGAGATGATGCCGAACCTAGTACCAAATCTTATGGATCCTGAAATGGCATTACTCTTAGAGAACTATCTCAGGGAAAACGGCGCCAAAATAATAACAGGAAGTCCTGTGAACAGAATTCTGGATGATGGTGAGGGAAAGGTAGCCGGGGTTGAGACAGCGGACGGCAGAAGGGTGGACGCAGATATGGTAATAGTTGCCATAGGGGTTAGACCAAATACCAAACTGGGTGTTGAATCCGGGCTTGAGACTGGTCCAACAAGGGCAATATCGGTTAATGAGTTTCTTCAGACCAACGACCCAGATATCTACGCCGGAGGAGACTGTATCGAGTGCAAGCACCTCGTAACCGGTGAGAAAGTCTACGCACCAATGGGTAGCACCGCAAACAAACATGGTAGAATAATAGCCAATAACATCAAGGGTATGAAAGAAAAATTCCCAGGTGTCCTATCCACAGCTGTCTTCAAGATACTCGATTTTAATTGTGGCTCCACTGGGTTAACTGAGAAACAGGCACGGGAACATAGCTACGATGTGGTTACTAGTCTCTGTCCCAAACATGATTACAGTCACTATATTCCTGGATCAGAGACTTTTGTAATTAAACTGGTCGCCGATAAATCCGGGAAACTACTTGGCTGTCAGGTAGTAGGGAAGGGTGAAGGGATTAAACGTATAGACGTGGCTGCGACGGTCCTAAACTACGGTGGAACTGTGAAAGATCTAGCCGACCTCGATCTAGCCTACGCCCCTCCATATAGCACTGCCATAGATGCTATTGCTCATGCAGCTAATGTAGTACGTAACAAAAATGATAAGCTTGCTCATGGGATCGATCCACTTACATTGAAAGAGAAGCTGGAGAGTGACGAAGATTTCATGTTCATCGACTGCAGGGGACGCCCGGCGTATGAGGCTAACACGATAAAAACAGAGCATACAGTAAATATCCCTCTGGGACAGTTAAAAGAAGACTACGAGAAACTACCTAAAGACAAAGAGATCATATTCTTCTGTAACACCAGTATTACCGCATACATAGCTGAAAGGGTCATGCGGAATATGGGTTTCGAAAATGTCAAATTTAGTGACGGCAGTCTCCAGGCCTGGCCATTCCCAAAAGATCTTCTAAAGAAAGACTAAGGACCAATTATTCCTCTTATTTTCTCTGCAGTATCCTCAAAGTATCCACTCGACTTAGGCATCCTCGTTAAATCTTTTCTCCAAGCAGGTTTACTTCCGTCTCTCGGAATAATATGAACATGAATATGTTGAATAATCTGACCTGCCTCCCTTCCATTATTTATTCCAATATTAGCAGAAGGTGCACCTGCAGCTTTCTGGATTGGGCCTACGAGTTTTCTGACAGTCTGAAATAGAGCATCTGAGTGCTCCCTTGGCAAATTTTCCAGCCTTGGTTCGTGTCGCTTAGTAATAACTAGTATATGACCGTGAGAGATTGGGTTGATATCTAGAAAAGACAAGGTCAGGTCATCTTCGTAGACCTTGTAGGCATGAGATTCCCCTTTTATGATCTTGCAGAAGATACAGCTCATTAAATCATTTATTCTTTATTTTGATTTTTTATGTATCTTCTGGTATTTATACAATAAATTTTCGTGGATCGAATTGATCATCATTATTTGTAGCTACCGCTTCTATCCGATTTACCATACGAAGGATATCCGTGTAGCCAATATAACCGACGATTTCAGAGTCGACAACTGGTAGTGTGTTTTTACCTGTCTCTAGCATGAGAATTATAGCGTCCTCCAGCGTCGTGCTTGGACGTACAAGAACCACGTCAGAATCAACTAATTCACCGATTACGGTATCATCTGGGTCAACTCCAGGCTGGATTAGGTAGCGAATCAGATCACGGTAAGTTATTGCACCAAGGATATTCCCCATATATGTGATGATTAGAGTATCCATGGCATAATCCACCATCATTCTTGCCGCCTCTGTGACAGTGTAAGTCTCATCCAAGGTCAGGGGATCACGCTTCATTACATGGCGAACCCGGGGTATCATGGTTATAACTCCACTGTGAATTCCAGGTTTCTCATAAGCTCCTTGTAACGATTCCTTATGGTAACCTCTGTTATCTGAGCAACCCTAGCTATCTCTCCCTGTGTACGGTGTTCCTCCATAAGTCTACATGCAATATATATGCAAGCGGCTGTTATTCCCTCCGGGGCCTTGCCGATGGTTAGTTTCTGCTCCTCAGCTTCCTCAAGAATCCTCCGAGCCTTTTGTTCAGTTAGTCCGCTGATTCGCAGCTTTGAAACATAATTAGATATCAGGTTATCCCTATCGACCTGAGGAACATCAGTGTTCAGCTCGTTATATAGAAAACGATAATTTCTTGCGGCTTCCTTACGGGTGATGTTAGCAGCATCCGCCACATCCTCGAGGCTACGGATAACAGTACACTGTCTGCATGCTGTGTATATGCTTGCCGCCACCATGGCCTGTATTGTTCTGCCTTTAATTAACTGCCTATGGACTGCACGCCTGTAGATCATGGCTGCTGTCTCAGCGACATTTTTAGGTAGGTTTAGATGGTTCGTGATCCTGTTTAGCTCACTAAGTGCCTGAGTGAGGTTCCTCTGTATGCTATCACTGCTTGTTGTTCTCCTCTGCCATTTTCTAAGACGGTATTGGCGACGCTGCTCCTCTGCATTCATACGCCTGCCTGTTCCATCAAGGCTCTTCCAGCTGATCGTCGTGCTTAGTCCCTTATCATGAATAGTGTAGGTTAGAGGTGCTCCTGTCCTAGTTAGGTCCTGTTGCTGCTGTAGGCTGAAGGCCCTCCACTCCGGCCCTGTATCAATGGATGTTTCTCTCAGAACTGTACCACACTGGGTACATACCATCTCCCCGGTGTGCTGGTCTGTTATCAATTCCTCTGAGTCACATTCCGAACATACTAGTTGTTGTACTGACATCCTCCCCACACTTTATGATTGATATCGTGATGTGGTGTATATTGCTGTGTATGTAACTCTGATCTACAATACTTATAAGAGCCAGAAGGATTGATGGAACTCCAGGTTATAATTCTAAAACATATTTCTCCTCAACTAGAACTCTTCCCCAGATCTTGTTCTCATTGGAATCCTCTAAATGAAAGCCCATTGACTCATATAGATAACGAGCTGCATCAAGTTCAGATACTGTCCAGAGAAATACTTCATTGTACCCACTAACCCTACAGAAGTCCACCGCCAACTGGACAAGCATACGGCCCAAACCTTTACCTCGGTCCTCTGGTTTCAAGATCAGCCACCTCAACTGAGCTTTATCCTCTTCACCTTCCACAATCGCCACACAGCCAACGATATCAGACCCTCTCTCAATTATCCAGATTCTCTCCTTGTCATTTGGAACCGCGAGAGCAAAATCACAAAGCGGTTCAAAGACATACTTTTCGAAAGAAAGGTCAAACCCATACTCTTCGCTGTATATAGAACCGTGGAGGTAGGTAATATAACCAAGATCTCCAGGCCTGAGTGTATTTCTCAGGCTATAATCAGGAGATAGTCCGTGCATAGCACGATGTTTTCATCTAAATATTATACATTTATGCCTCAAGAGGTCTTGTGGTCGAACTGTAAAAGTACTAGTAGATATATTTGCATTCGCTATAACTAAACCATGAACACGTCCAAGGGTAAAATCTTTAGAGATTTACTTAACACGGAAGGACTTCTCCTGCGTCCTTGTGCTTATGACGCTCTATCTGCTATATTAATAAAGAGAGCTGGTTTTAGCGTCGTAGGTACTACTGGTTATGGTATAAGCGCCTCTCTCATTGGTCTAACCAGATATGGGGCTTATTGGTTATCATGAGATGTTGGAAAGGACACGAACAATTGTTAATGCCGTAGACCTACCTGTCGATGTTGATATCGACACGGGATATGGGAACGCTTTGAATGTATATTGGACCGTTCTTAATTTCGCGAAGATAGGGGCGGCAAGTGTAAGACTGGAGGATCAGGTATGGCCAAAACGGTGTGGACACATGTCAGGAAAGGAGGTCATCCCTGAGGAAGAGATGATACAAAGGATCAGAGCTGCCATCAAAGCTAAGGATGATACTGGTATCGATATGGTTATTGGCGCAAGGACAGATGCGAGGAGCATCAAGGGGTTCGAAGAATGCTTAAAAAGGGCTATAAACTACGCCAAAGCTGGAGCTAATTATGTTATGTTGAGGCACCTCAAAAAATTAGTGAGGTAAAGGAGCTTGTCAAGAAAGTACCGGGACACCTTGCATTTAACATAATTCCAGGTGGAAAAACCCCCTCCTTCTCACTCGATGAACTGGAGAGGCTTGGCGTCAAGTACCTTTCAGTACCTATGATATGCCTTTACCCAGCTGTTAAAGCAATGCAAGACTCATTAAACGAGCTTAAAAGGGCAAATTCATGGGAACAGATATCGAAAAGAGGAGTAACTTGGGACGAGTTCAATGTAATCATTGGAGTTAGCAGTTGGCGAAGGAGGGAGCTTGAGTTTCTACCTGAAGACCGATTAAGAGAGATGTACGGTAAGACAGAACTGTCCGAGACTATAGATGAGGAAAAAAGTAGAACTAGTCTCTAAAAGCGGGAGGGGTATCTATCTCCTTCCATCTTCTAATGAACTCAGCTAAGAACTCTACACGCTCCTCGAATCGTTTCTTGTACTCCTCCGGATCAGCATCTCGAGGATCGTTGGTACCGTAGACACCGCTGCTCGTGAAATCATCGGTATCCGGTTGACTGCATGCCCCCCAGAGCTGGGAGACGAGTTCATAATCATCCCTCTCCGGATCGAGGAACTTCAATAACCTAGGATGAACATTAAGAGTTACCTCCCAATCCTCCAAGCTTTCCATATCAACGAGCTCAGGGAACAGAGCTAAGGCGCCGCTTGTCTCTGTGGGTCCACTGTGTACATCCCAGTGGGATTTTCTACGTTTATCGATCTGCTTAGCAAGTTCGGTATCCGAGGGCCCGCTTGGTGCAGTCACCATGACTCCGAATTCCCTCTTAGCCAGCTGTACAACAAGGTTCATAATATTTCTGTTCCCACCATGCCCGTTGATGATCAAAAACCGTTTAATACCATGCTCAGCCAGAGATCCAATGGTATCCATTAAGACACCCTTCAAGGTATCCCAACTGAATGTTATTGTGCCAGGGAACCCCATGTGGTGGGGACTGTAACC
>WJIV01000101.1 GCA_014730055.1 Candidatus Bathyarchaeota archaeon | reverse complement strand
ATAATGTCTCTGTGCCTCAGGGTGTAGTCTTTTGGAAGTCTCAGTCCTGTCTTGGCATCTATTGCCAGCATGTATCTTTCTGCAATGCTTGTGTGGATCTCCTTAGCTAGGTCCCTCGGTGTTGCATCGTCCGGCATAATGTACACGTCTGGGAGCACGTTTCCATCCCCGTCTGCGTATTCTGTGTCGTCACTAACAGGGTAGATCATGTTATTCTTCATGACCTTGAAGGCAAGGGCGTTGAGGGCCTGCTGAATACCTGTCCTCATGTACTTGTGAATGACTCTCTGCTCGATGTAATCGATTGCCTTCTGCTGCTCCAGGGTCAACTCATCAGGTTTCAGTACCCTAAATCCCTCCTCACCGGGCGTGTACTTGATAAGACCACTCTGGTCCGCTCTTCTAAGGGCAAGCTCGGCCTCAGCCGAGGAGGCTGCAACGAGCCCATTTGAGTAGTATTCTTGAAGCTTCTCCAGGTTCTCCTCCGCCGTAGGTAGATCCATCTTATTCGCTATGATCATGGTAGGTTTAGCTACGGGCAGAAGTTGGTGGCTGAACTCCATAGTGTCCTGCGGTGACCACTCTGAGAATAGCTTATCAGCTAGATTTGCCTCATGCAGTGCCTTATCGACATGTTTTGGCAGCGCCTTAATTCCCGTCAGGGTCTTGGCAAGGACCTCAGTTAGATTATCCACATCAGCTTTCTCTAGGACGAATCTGTTACGGTCAAGTATATGACTGATCCAAAGCTCCATCTCGAGCTCTATGTCCATAAAGTCCTGTACGGGGTTTCCGCTCCCCGGATGGGCGATGTTTCCCTCCTCGTCCACGCTTCCCGAGGCATCCACCACGTGAATTAGGGCATCGGCCTGACCTATAGCGGATAGGAACCTGTTACCGAGACCCTTACCCTTCCAAGCATCCTTTAGGAGACCGGGAACGTCTATAATCCTGATGGGGACGTACCTCCATCCCTCTATGCAGGTACTGTTCTGGGGGTTATCATCAAGACCGAGTTCCTGGCAAACACAGAGATCACAAACATAAGCTGTACCCATGTTGGGGCGCTTAGTCGTGAATGGGTAGTTGGATATCTCCGAGTCCAGGAGTGTCGCGGCGTTAAATAGGGTCGTCTTTCCTACGTTTGTCTTACCGACTATTGCGAAGGTGAGCATTGTATGCCTCGTTTTATAATTGATTGAAAGCTAATAAAGGTCTTCGATCAAATGCTGTTGACACTGGTAAAGACTTTGATATTGAGTTTACCTGTCGCTCAGGTCCTCAATAGCGATTCTGGGTTTGCTGTTATACTTGAATCCATCTGGGGGTGCCCAAGAGTTGGCCTTCTCCATAACCTTGCCGAGGTAATAACCTGAGGGTCTCTCGGGGCTGAAGGAGGGATGAGCGAAAGCTGCTTCATCCTCTGAGATCTCGGGCTTTATGAGCTCGTAATCTTTTGAGCCTGAGCCAAGTTTGCTACAGGTATTTGCTGTGATCCACTGGCTCATTCCAACGATTTTTGTGAACTTTTCCACTCCGGAGTCCATTACCTCTAAGTACTCTGCCATCGAGCCGGGTATACCATGGGAATCCACTGACATATCAAGCCCGGCCATATCAATGGCCACCATATCTCTGGAGGCCATTACCCCCAGGTTAGGAATAACCGCCCGATCGGAGCCAGGGACACAGTCACATGCGGGTGCAACGTCTATAGCATAAGTAAGGTAACCAATATTCTCTTGACCTATATGCCTGGTATAGGCAGTAGCCGCGTCACCCATTGCAACTAGGAACCAGTTTCTCCAGTCATCAAATCTCTCTCTTCCCCATAGCTCGCACCTGAATAGGGGTCTCTGATGGCCAAAGCAGCCGATACATTTCTCATGATCCCACTCAGCATGGTCTTCCTTGATCTTCAAGGCACCTGCCGGGCAGAGGTTGTTGCACAGGGTGGCGTCGGGGCACTCTTCTCCTATACAGTTCTCTCCATCAAAGCTCCAATACTTCCAACCTACTACCGGGTGATTGCAGAGGTGCACGTTTATCTTGCCCCGTTTACTGCTGCACCCTATTCCAACGTTCTTGATGCTGCCACCATAAACCCCTGAGCCGTGGCCTTTGAAGTGACTAACAACTATCATGGCATCGGCCTCCGCTACGCCTTTGGCCAGGAAAGCCTCTTTTAGTAATAGCCCGTCAGGAATCTCTACTTTTACATCATCTGTTCCGTATAGACCGTCACTAATGATTATCGGGCAATCCATACTCTGCGGCGTGAACCCGTTACGTGCGACCGTCTCGAGGTGCATGTCAGCCGTGCTTCGGCCCCCGTAGAAGTAGTACGGAGCTGTCGTAGTGTCGGTGACGAAGGGTTTTCCCCCGTGCTCTTTAATCTTGTCGACTATAACCCTTATGAGGATGGGCCTGAGGTAGGCTGAGTTGTTCCACTCGCCCATGTGGCACTTAATGGCGACTGTATCCCCGGGGTCAAAGCATGAGTAAAGCTCTGCGTGATCGAACAGCTGCTGAGCCTTGGCTGGTATGCTAGTTGGTAACCCGGCGTACCGGTCGTCCATGAAGTAAACTTTACTCTTCATGGTATATTCTCCAGAAACTGGTAGTAATTTAGGCTAATGCGTATTTAAAACCTGTACTAGGTTACGACCATGCTACGCCTGCGGCTTTCTTCCTCTATTTCCTTCACCTTAGCTTCAAGCTCCGCTAGAGGTTCCTCAATCTCAGACTGGTCATTTATCGAGATAACGAGATTATCTGAGTATTTCAGGATGCCCTCAGCCATGGGCTTCCCTGTCTTCGTCCTGAGCCAGATCTTCTTCCTGTTCTGGGATAATGTTTCATTTACCTTGATTATTCTCTGCTTAATCTCCTCATCCTCAACCTTATCCGCGATTTTCTCAAGCTTTTCTATTGCCGACTCCATGTATTCACTCATCTCAGCCCCATCTCCTCTGCCAATGCCACTAGTTTCCCCTCGAACTCCATAAAACTTGTCTCCTGGTAGCTTAATACCCTGCTCTTACTGGAGTCGTACCAGTCCACTGCGGTATAATTTTCAGAGTAAACAGGATCTACCTCAACGCCAAGAGCATCATAGAATCTATCAATATAATGCTCTCCCCTCATCTGCCATGTTTTCCCACCTGCTATATTGAACACCTCATCTTTATCCCAGTCGATCCCGTTAACAATAGCTACAGCCGCGTCTTCATCAAGGACGAACTCCACTCTCTGATTTGACCTGTAGGGAACGACATTGGGCAGTTCAACAAGATCTACAACACTAACAGGTGCAATTCTCAGGATCATGTAAGGGTTCCCTGAATCCTTAACAATTCTCTCAGCCTCAATCTTTGATCTAGAATAGTTATTATGCGGAGCCAGCGGGTGGTCTTCCTTGATAGGTGGGGATTCTTTCTCTGTAATACCGTATACCGAAATCGATGATGCAAGTAAGATCTTTGCATTTTCAGCAGAGGCGGCAATCAGGTTACTGGTTCCCTCCACATTTACTCTTTCTGTCAGCTCCTTATCCCGTTCGCTCATGGGAGGGAGAACTGCAGCGAGGTGGATTATGCCCTCAACCTCTTTGACCGCTTCAGATGCATCATCCCTACTTGTAATGTCTCCCTGGTAGGTCTCAACATTTTCAATGCTTAATAACGGATCCCAGTTGACCTGGGGGAGGTCGAAAGCAACGACTGAATAACCCTTCTCGGATAGAAGTTTGATAACCCTCTGACCGAGTCTGCCGGCTCCTCCTGTTACCAGAATTTTCATACCTTTCCATGATTATTACCACGAATAGAAATATAATACTAAAGACGTTTTAGCTTACTCTGAACCACTTTATCAGCATATGGCGGGTTTTTATGTCCTGGATTATCTACTAGTTACGTGATTAGATGGTTTTACCCGTAAAGGTTTTTGAAATACGTGGATTGGAAGGGGACCCCAGGGAGAGATTAACTGGTTTCCAGGAAGCTGAGCCAGTCGAGGGAGAGGAAATGGAGCTCCTGACAAGGATCCTAGATCTTGAGCAACAGGAGGATATGATTCATGGAGTATTCGCTAAGGACTTTCTCCGTGAGATTACATATAGACGCCAAGTGATTACAAATGCTACCACTGAGGAGGCACCTTTCTGGACAGTAAAAGAAGATGAAAGAGATTTCCTGATTGTAATGGCTCCAAGCACTGCAAGAGGTGTAAAAAAGCTTCTGAGCAATAATATTGCCGTAAAAATTGGTGAGATCCTCAACGTTGATGTTAGAGAGAGTCGGATAACAAGCGAGACGCTTCAGAAGCTTCACGAGTCAAACCCTCAGAGCACAAACCTAATTTGGTTTGATAATATGGACCTCCCCGGAGTAAACAAGTTGTGCCTCAGTGGTGAGGGTCTGGCAGATACCGGACAATACAGGGACTACATTGATCACGGTATGATATGGTACGTCGTCTTCACAAGTCAGAAGAGTGGCTACACTGTTGGAGTAACACGGAATTCTGTTGTCACTAACTTCAGCAAGAGCACAGAGGAGGAGTTCGTAGAGTTCGTGCGTGAAGAAATACTTCCACTAATCGAGTAATTCTTTAATAAAATCCTGTTTCAAAAAAAATTTCAAAAATTGAGAAAGATTGGCTGTCCTATTGATAGTCTTACTCGACTACTTTTAGGTTGACTGCTCTTGGGCCTTTTGGTGTTGTTTCAACATCAAACTCTACTTCTTGGCCTTCTTTTAGAGCGTAGCTGTTCTGGATCTCTGAGTAGTGTACGAAGATATCGTCTTCGCCTTCCTCTGGCTGTACGAATCCATAACCCTTCTGGTCCAACCATCTCTTGACTGTTCCTTTCACACGTTTCACCTCCGATTCTACAGGCGTCGAAAAATTGTCTTCATTTCCCGGCTTGAATAATTTCATGAAGAAACTTCACTTCTAATCTCGCCTGTTGGCGTTTCCGCCTCTACTTCGACAATAATCCTACTCCGACTGTGTGCTAATTATACTTGATTCCTTTTAAACGTAGGGTATTTTTGGGAAAAAATTAGTAACTTTTAGGCTCGGGATCCCGGATCAGTGAGCCAGCGGTGCAGTGTATGCTTCCGCTGTTTCTCGGTCTAACAAGGGTTCCAACGTCGACCTCGATAACCTCTATGCCTATGGACTCAAACCACTTCGTAGCCTTTGGATTTCCCTCGTTGACAATTATTTTCCTTGGCTCAAGGACAACTCCGGTGTTTGGGGGGCGCTTGATGTAAGGTATTCTGGGATCATGGGTCTGAACTTTGACGCATACCTCATCCGGCGGGTTGATGAACTCCCAGTTCATCTCCTTCTTCATCCATTTTCTGAGGTAAGGATCGAGCATCTGGGGATCCTGTACCGAGGTGTGCCTATCAACCAGGGAATAGTGGCTAGCACCGATCCTGCTTCCATACCCTGGCTGTATCCTGACATCAACCTCTGGGTCCTGAAGTTTCACTATGTTAGCGAACTGGATGTGCCCTGACTCGTTTGCTCTCCATACCTCCGGGTCCTGTGTGTTGGTCCTCGGGAAGTGAACACCTATTATTAGGTGCTTCTCGTCCAGCCAGCCGATGCTTCCTCCCTCCGCCATTCCGTGGTTCATGATCATACCCACTACAGGACAACCCTCTTCTGCAAGGGTCTGATAGGTTGGAAGCTCCTCCCCTTTTCGTATATTGTCGTACATCCTGAGAATGACCTGGCCGTAAGCAGCTGGGTGGCATACATCGTCAGTGTAGATGGATTTTACCTGGTATGGGGGGTCGTTTGGATCCGGTTTCCTTATCACAACCTCTATTCCTTCCGCTTTGTAAGCGTCCACGAGGTTATGGTGATCCTCGACCAGCTCATCAAGAGGAATCTTCTCCGCCATTCTCCAGTGAGCAAGGCTTGTACCATGAGGCTCCCATGGCGTCGGTCTACCTATCTGGTTGAACTCCTCACCCGGTTTATGGAGAAGAATGCATCGCAGCTT
>WJIV01000100.1 GCA_014730055.1 Candidatus Bathyarchaeota archaeon | reverse complement strand
ATGACAAGAGATATCAAGGATATACTATACTTTCGGCAGGACATTTCACCTTTCCTTGTACATCTGACAAGGGACGACGATGAGCAATTTTCACCGGAGGAAAAGCTTGAGAAAATATTGGATACTTATCAACTTATTCCCGGTGGAGGATTGGTGAGTGATGTAAGATACGGTCGAAGGACAACAGATATTTCACAGCAAGATTTAAAGAGATATTTTGGAGCCATTTGTTTTACTGAAACACCTCTAAATGAAGTTCACTGCCTCTTAGATATTTCTTACCGTAATATAAATCTCTCACCATATGGTTTGGTATTTCTAAAGGATCGTCTAATTGAGAAAGGTGTTGGACCAGTTTTATATATCAACAATGTAAATGCTGATATGGATGATGTTTTTACCGCACTCTCTACTTTGCTCGAATCACACCCAAATGAGGCAAAAAAAATATTACCTATGTTCTCAGTGTTTGGCCAGAAAATACACCCGCCGGGAGCAGACGGCAGGCCATCTGGACTTGTAGATTTCCGATGGGAACGAGAATGGAGATATCCTTCTGCTTATGGTAATCTTGACTTCACGGCAAAAGATGTCTTTATAGGGCTTTGTCCACATGAAAAAATATCGTATTTCGACAGTTTGTTTAATGGTATAGATTTTATTGATCCATGTCGTAATATGAAATGGTATGCTACAAAGCTGATTGCGGCGCGACAGAGGCTTGATCTAAAATATTCAGTTGTATAATTGTAAGTAAAAGGGTTAGATCTTCGTTTAGTGTTTCAATCCGGTTTTGGATATTGAATATGTGAGTAAATTTCCAAACATCCCGCCCATATGAAAGGGGTTACCTGGTAGGGGGATAATTGAAGGTCAAGCGCCAAGGGAAGATATAGGATTATTTTTCATTTTAATACCTGGTGGTAAGTTGATGAATTAGTTCGGTTTATACACTACATTTTTCATCCAATCAATTGCGTCATCCACTGCGAGGCTATTCTCTGAAAACTGCTCAACAAGTAGTTGATTTGGGATAAGAACATCATATTTTTCTCGGGCTAAATTCTTTGCATTTGATAATAGCTCTTCGGGTGAGGGGATTTCGCCTTGAATTATTTTAGAAATGACACTGATGGCTTCAGATTTGGTCATGTTTTGGAATTGTATGGTGTTCCCGAAATTTGAGACAGAAACTTTGAAATAGCCGAAAATGAGTACCAATGTAATTATGGCATCATCTCCAAGCCAAATAACTACCTCGGAGTCTTTCCCGGACTGAATGATTGGTGATTCGTCCAGTCTCTGTTTTGCGAAGTAATTCTTCCCTTCGATAAAGTTATCTCTGGCTTTTTGATCAAGATATTTTGGAACAGGGAACGCTAAGTATAAATTTAACATCTCTTGACGGATTTTTTTGTGGATTAAGAAACCGGTACCGGAAAATCGTGGGAAGCCTCCGGTAGATGGGACAAGAATAATTTCCTTCTTCTCCTCAATTATTGCCTGAATCTTCCACCTTCTACCCGCAAAAATAATGAAGTCGTTTTCCTTTAAGGGATTAGATACGGGGAGAGTGCCAAGTAGTTTGGTATTGTAAATCAAGCGATATTCTTCCGGTGTTTGGAAGGCTGCATAAAAACTGTAATGATTTACAATTCTTTCCCCCTTCAAGTCGAGCACAATAGTACCATCATGAGTTTGCTTAATTATTTGTTTTTCAGCAAGACCCCGTAGCAGTTGGGCAAACTGAGCTGAAGTAATACTTCCAAAAGGACCGGTAAGACAAAGAAGCATCCAGGCCTCTTTCGCATCAAAACCCCCAAACTGAGCAAGTAACGATAGCACTTGCTGTACTAATGTGGAAAAATTGAATTTTCCTTTATTTGGGGGTTCATACCATTTTTGCTTAAGCAGTTCAACCACAGCAACACTCTGCAAAGTATGCATTCGAAGTTTATCGTATAGACTACTTCTACTATTGATCTCATTCTCATCAACATATACTCTCAAGATGGATGCTTCATCTAAACGTCTTCCTGACCTTCCCAGCCTCTGGCGGATACTTGATACTGATCCTGGAACATCAACCTGCGCTATAGAATGAACAGACCCGATATCAATCCCAAGCTCCAAGGTAGAGGTGCAAACGGCGGTTGTTGGCAGTGAATGTCTTTGTAACCGTTTCTCAAGATCTTCTCTCAACTCTTTGGAAAGGCTTCCGTGATGAGGAAAGAACTCATTGGGCACGCCTTTAGATTCGCTCTTCTCACGTAGAGAAGTGGCAAAATATTCAACATTACGCCTACTATTGGCAAATATGAGATTTGATTTGCCTCGCAGGTTTTCAAATAGATGCTCCGAGATGTCTTCAAAGGAGGTCGGAGATTCTCCTAATTTTGAATCCTTATTAACATATCCTTTGATTTGAAGCATAAGATCGTGACGGTATTTATCAGACTCAATTATTCTGGTTTTAAGGTCTGAGTCATGTCTCAGAATACGAGCAACTTCTTGAATATCACCGAGCGTTGCACTTAATGCAATTCTTGGTACTTTTTTTTGAATTAGCGTTTCGAGTCTGTGGAGCAAAGACTGAAGTTGTTGTCATCTTTCTGATCCGATAAATGCATGGAATTCGTCTATTACAACATAACGAAGGTCCGTAAAAACATTTTTTAACATCTGGCCTCGGTTAACAAACAATGATTCCAGAGATTCCGGGGTAATCAACAAAAGGCCTTTTGGACTTGAAAAACTTTTCTTCTTTCGCCCTTGGCCTATGTCACCGTGCCAAGGGGTAATGGCGCTATCAATTATCTCAAAAAGTGATCGTAACCTCCGCTCCTGGTCATTAATAAGGGCTTTGAGAGGGCTGACATACAGTACATGGTAACTTTGACTATCGGCTTCAACAATATTACTGCATATGGGAAGAAAAGCAGCTTCGGTCTTACCTGCTGCCGTCGCAGCACTAATTACTATGTCCTTATCTGCATTTAAGATGGGATCTATTGCTGACTCTTGAATAGATCTTAATGAATCCCATTTCTGCTTCCATATCCACTTTTTAATACTATGGTGAAGTGACTCGAAAGCGTTGGATTGGGTAGTACTCATTGCATCAGAGCTTAAAACTTGTCAACTCATCGTCATCTACAGATTCTGCTTCCAGCAGGGTAAGGGATTCTGTGTTTTTCTCATGCTTGATTTTAACATCCTGAATTATACTATCCCATGATATATCGGGATTTTGATCAAGCAGTGAGAGTAAATCAGAAAATGCCTTAATACTATTCCGGGGAGTTTTGAAATAAGCTGATCCTATGCGCTTATCGCAGTGCATCATGAAAGCCTTGATACCTTCATCCGATATTAGGTATTTTGATTCATCATAATAAGCGAAAACGTCTCGAATGTTCTGTAATAAAAGAAATAGGTCTTCCGGTCTTAAATTGTTCAAATGTAGAGATGGACTGTCATAATCAACAATTCCTGAGGACTTGCTGAAGGTATTCTCACTTAATCTGCTCTGGAGGGCTTCGTAACTGTAAAGACCCTTTCTGGTGTCAAGAAGAAATTCAGGGGTACCTCCCATGAGAACACCAAAGTAGCTTATAGTGCCCTGGAGGCAGTCATTTAATATTCTAAGAATTTGTTCGTAGTTGGACGACCTGGCTTTGGTATGGCTCAATTTGTACAAGTTGACCATTTCATCAAGGTTTACCAAGAATCCACTATATCCAGCCTGCCTTAAGAACAAACTCATCAACTTTAGGTGATCATAGGCATTGTTATCATCGATTATTGTCCTGACCCCTAATGCTTTTCTTGCATCTGTACGAGTAGCAAATTCTGCACGAAGCCATTGAATTGCTGAACTTTTTGCCTCTTCATCGTCGGAATTATAGCCTTCCCAATAGGCGTCAATTATAGAAGCGAAATCATATCCACCAACGTAGTTGGTAAGTGCTTTTAGCCGCCCGGAGATAATAGATTTTACTGGTTTGTCACACTCTGATGCTTCCGCTCTCGCCCTGCTAATAAACTTTTCTACTACACTAACCAATGCATTGCCATCGGGTCGCGTTTTAGTTGACAGATTCTTCATGAGTTCACGGTAGAGACTTCTCGCTTGGCCTTTACTGGCATAAAGACGTCTATCGGGGCTGAGGTCAGCCGAAGCTACGACCAGGTTTTTTTCCAGTGCTATTGTCTTTACTAAATGAAGAAAGAATGTCTTCCCTGCTCCGAATTCGCCAATAATAAGTCGAAAGGCGGATCCACCATCCGCTATTCGATCCAGGTCTTTGATAAGTGCCTGAACTTCCTTGACTCTACCCACTTGAATATACTGCAGCCCTTTTGTCGGAGTTACTCCAGCCCTCAGGGACTGAATAATCGCGTCACGATCTCTTTTTCTTATTTTCTTCTTTGTCATGTTAATTCCTCTAATAAATCAATATCCACATATACCATATCGGCAAGCTCTATCAAAGGAGAGTTTACCAATGACCCGGTCCATTCATTAATGATTTCTACTGCTCCTTCGAGCATAATATCCTTTTCTTTACAAAAAGAATTTACATCATCCAGGGGCCATTGTCCTTTGGTAATTAGAAATTCATATAGAGCCCGGTGTTTGTCACTGAGATTATCAGAAGGTACTTGATGAGTGGTACCAATTTCCTCTTGTTCATCCTCAAAGATATCAGTGAGAATGTTTTGGATTTGTTTTGTTTCGGCTGATCGTAGTTTTATGATATTTTCATCTAACCTAAGAGCATCTCTCGATATATCAGGCGGAGGTTGTGGGATTGAGTAATCGGCTTCGCCTTCTGCTTTTGCAACTGTAATGGGAGATGAAGCAGTCTTAGAGTTATGTAGTAGTTCTATAACATTATTTCTGCCTAGTCCAAGGGATGTAAATAGCGTCTCTGTGGCATCTATCTCTTGGGGAGTAATCTTGCCGTCAGCGTTAACTATCTGGATCAGAATGTGGCCAATACTCTTTTTCTGGTTGTTGGTGAGTCTTTCAATTTTCTTTTTTAAACCTGCTTTCGACGATTGTTCGTGTATTCTCCATTCCATGTAGGCTCTAAGTGAACGTTTCTCATATTTAGACAGCTTGTTGTTTCCATAAATAAGACTAGACAAATAGAGAATTTCACTTTTATCGACTTCCTGATCAGACTTGCTGACGATCATTCCCAATCTGATTATTAATGCGGTTAACCAAAAGTCCGAACTTGGTACAAAGTTTTCCGGTACTGGGTCATCGAATAGGATAATTTTACCATCGATAGAAATCTTCGCTTTATGATAACGGATATCAGGAGCAATGCTGTAGCCTAATTTCTCTATAAGCAGACAAATACTCTCGTGCTGTTTTTTTGAGAGGTTTGCTAATGAATGCCAACCCCATATAGAAAGAAAAGATTTTGCATCGACTTTCACAAAACCGTGGACATTTTTTTTTAAAAGTTCTCTAAGTTTTTTCAAATGCTCATTGTCAGTCTTTTCAAATAACTCCTTTGGCAGGAGAGCAAGCCTTTCAAGGTCGTGAATTTCTTTACTGCGGCTGCCAAGAATCCGGCTGTATCCATCCAACATAGACTCACACTTTTTGGCAATTTCAATAAATCTATTCAACGGACCTTTCAGCAAAGTTATATCTGGAATGAATTTTTCGGTTTCGAAATTTACTTTTATTTGTCCGCCAATGGATGGACTGGCTGCAGTGTAATCAAATTTCAAAGATGTTTTATT
>WJIV01000099.1 GCA_014730055.1 Candidatus Bathyarchaeota archaeon | reverse complement strand
TTTCCTGGTAGTTCAGCGAACTCTCCGTCTATATGTACGGAACCGTCAGGCATCTCCAAAGTGATCCATGTATCTATGAGACGGTTCTCCAGGAGATAATCTCCCATCTGGTCAAGAGCCCCATTTGTAGTTCTATCACATAGACCGGCAACAGCTGATCTGTTCTCTAGCAATGCGAACCCGCCTCCCTCGAATGTATCTGGCTCCTTCATCTCTAAAACAACGGGGATGCCTAGCTCCTGGTACGCTGCTTTTATTACAGGTGTCTCTCTCCTCCTTGTCGGTAGCCCCATCCTGAAAAGAAATGCTCCATTGTCCGTGACGGTGCTGCTGTCCCTAACGAAAACAAGATTAGGGCACTCCACAACTTTCTGCGATGCCTCCTTATTTTCTCGGACTATCTCGGCTACTCTCAGAACCTCGACGCCCGCTTCTTCTAATCTATTTATCAACTCAAGGTGATCTGACTTGAATCGTCTAACATCAACTGGCTGATCAAAGTGATGAGCATCAGGATCTTGGTTTGCCAGTTCTAACTCATTTCCAGGATTATGAACCATGACCTTTTTCAATTGGCCGGATTCATGGTTGATGCCAAAATTTTGCATGAATTAGTCTATAGTTACTAGCTTAAAATTATAACCAGGTTAAGTACGCTTTGAGGCTTTCTTATCTGCTCGTTCCTTCCTTTTTAGGGCTTTATCGGTTTCCTTTTCTGTGAGCCGGTATCGTCTCTCGCCATCAATATCTTTGAAGCTAATAACCCTCTCGTCGGTAAACATGGATTTCAGCAGAGTGTATGCTTTTTTCTCTTTGATTTCCATTTCGTGGGCTATTTCTTTCAAACTCATAGGTTCTTCTAGGAGCATTATACTAATCTCATTCTTGAGTTTGGATGCAGACATTTCTCTATCCAGATGCAACCTAATTTAATTATAAAGTTTAGTATAATTTGACTCCCTACAGGTATATCTAAAAATATTTTTTGGCTATCTCTAGGGTTTCAATAAAGTTGATTGCTATTTATTTCTTTTAGCTCTGCGCTCTTTGAGCTTTCTGGCCCTCTCAGTATTTTCCTCTGTGTTTCTATATTTTCGCTGACCATCATCTGCCTTGAAGCTATTAACCCTATATTCTTTGAACATTTTTTTAACTAGACTGTAGGCTTTTTTCTCTTTGACATCCAGTTCTTCCGCAATTTCCTTCAAGGACATAGGTTCCTCTAGTAATAGTATGCCGATGTCATTCATTAGTTTGGAGTTAGATGGCATTGTTATCAGTTATCTAAAGAATAAATGTATTAAAAATGTGATGGAAATTAGTAGCTATTATTATAAATACAATATATAAACCAAAATAAAATGACTAGTAAGTCTGCAGTTTTAGATTGATTTAGTAAATCTCAAAGTTTATTACCTGTTAGCCTACCTACTGAGTTATCAAATTCAAAGGGATAACCATGAACAAGGAAGAGACAGGAATTATTGCAGTTTCAACCAGTCACGGGATAATGCACGCTTACCTCGTTCTATTACCAGCACTGATACCATTAATAGGAGGAGATCTGGGCAGCCTGGAGACAATTGGGTATCTTGCCAGTCTTGTTGTACTCTTCTATGGATTCGGAAGCCTTCCTGTGGGATTCATTGCGGACCTTCTCTCAAAGCGTAAGCTCATAATGCTCTCTATGTTCCTTTGCGGCGGTGGTAGCATAATAGTGGGTCTATCCCCAAATGTGCCAGTCGCAGCAGTTGGTTTAATTATACTTGGTATTGGGGCTAGTCTATACCACCCCTGTGGTTACGCACACATGTCACTGATATCTGATGAGATGAGGGGCAGATACATGGGTTTCCAAGGCCTAGGTGGGGATATGGGAATGGCTGTAAGCTACTTCACATCAAGCATCCTTGGTAGTCAGTTCGGATGGAGAAACACCTTCATCATATGGGGCTTTGTAGGTGTAATTATGGGTATAGCAGATTTCTTCCTAATTGAGGATATCGCATGCGAGATAGATGCACGCGAGGGGGTTCTTGATACCTTAAAGAAAATGTTCGGCAAGACTGAGAAGAGAACAATGCTTCTCACATTCCTGATAGTAATATTCAGTGGGATGCTGTGGACAGGTGTCAGCAATTTCATCATGGTCTATATTACTGATGTCAAACTGGTCTCTCTCGTAATCGCCGGAGGTTTATCCACGTTAAAATACACTGTAGGGGCATTTGCCCAGATCTTCGGAGGAGAACTAAGTGATAGGATAGGTAGAAAAATACTCCTAATTTTTGGCTATGCGGCCTTTGCTGTAAGTCTTTTTGCATTAACCCTTGCTCCAAGTAATATTGTTATACTCTTAATACTGGTAATTGTACTGGGCTTTACTTTCTTCGTTACACAGAGTCCGATGAACGCACTCCTCGGAGATGTAGCGAGTAAGGACACTGTTGGTGTGACATATGGCGTTAACTTTACTTTAAAATACGGGATAGGGTTCTTCACCCCTGCCATAGGTGGCTTCCTCGCAACTAATTACAGCCTTAACGCTGTATTCTACTTCTTCGCGATACTATCTGGTCTAGCTTTCGTAGTCAGTACTATGATAAAAGAAAATTAGATAATCTTCGGAGTCAATTTCCCGAGCTCCTCAAAGAAGGAGGTGTTTTCTAGTTTCTCTTCGTCTCCTATAGATTGCTCGAGATCGTCATCCCAGGATATACTTCCAAGATACTCCAGATTTAGCTTTTCTACCTCTGACTTGATGTAATTATTTGGCTCCATGACCATGTTCTCTACGACTCCAATTACTGGGATCTCCATTTCCGTAAGCAGTAATAAAAGTCGCTTAACAGACTGATAGGCTACCTTACTTGGTGTCGTTATAACAAGGAACTGGAGCTTAGGCATAAAGCGAATTGTATCAAGCGTTGCATCACCTATCCCTGGAGGCATATCAATAACAAGATAGTCGAGTTCCTCCCACCTAGTTATAGCAAGTAGCTCGATTATAGCGTTGGACACATCCTCACCCCTAAGTGGAGCAGGCTCATCGAGACTATAATGAGTTATACTCATGTATCTTAGCCCATGAGTTTCCGGGGGTATGATACCTTTCTCTTCCTCTGGATAAAGCCCCTCTACTCCAAGTATAACATGTGTACTTGGACTGGTAAAATCAAGATCAAGAAGCCCTATCGAGTACCCTCTGTTCTTAAGATCGAGCGCAAGGTTTGTTGCAACCATGCTCTTTCCCACTCCACCTTTACCGCTGCTAACAGCTATTACTTTGCCTACTTTATCAAGTCGTCTATCAATTACTGCTAAGCGGGGGTCACTCATCTTCGTTCTTCACTCCTTTTATTCTGGCCAACCACACCCCTCTCCCTTCAAGCACCTCAAAGTCTGGGCTTCCACATTCACTACATTTGAGATATACGTGGGCCATCTCGGGTACGAAGTGGATTGCTTCCGATACGTCTTCGGTCATTCCCTCTGTCTTGAAATCCCATTCATAACCACATTTTCGGCACTTGAATTTGGCTGGCTGCGACTCTAATACAAATTTCGCGTCTTCTAATAGTGGGGTCCTAAGCTGTTCGAAGGCGAACTCAAGTACATCATGCTCAACCTGCTGTAGTTCTCCAATCATCACAACCACCTCTGTGACCTTTGTTAGTCCTTCTTCTTCAGCAACTCTCGTCGCGGTGGATATCACTCCCTCCGCCAGTGCCCATTCGTGCATAATCCATGAAGACAGTTAGCATCTAATAGATGTTACGTAAAGAAAAAAAAGTAACATTTGGAAAAATGAGAGAGATAATGTTAAAAATAGTATTACGAAATAATATATTAATAATATTTATAATGTACGGATATTGTAGAATGGGAAATGAAGGTATTATTATCCGGGAAAGGAGGGGCGGGTAAATCTGCTATTACTATTCTACTGGCTCGGAAGCTACTTGAGAAGGGACCAGTATACGTTCTAGATGCAGATGAGTCAAATCGACTGTTATCGAGGGCAATGGGAGTGGAAACACCTGAAACTATTGCAGATTATCTTGGTGGCAGAACGGATCTTAGGGATCGCATTGATGAATATCAGAAGGTAAAATTGGATGAGCTCCCTAATGAATTTTTGAAAATTTCAGAAGACGGAATAAAGTTTGCAGTAGTTGGTAAGATCGAAGAA
>WJIV01000098.1 GCA_014730055.1 Candidatus Bathyarchaeota archaeon | reverse complement strand
CATTGTGGCAATACCTATACCCCTGTTTCTTGGTTCCAAACTATCAGCCAGTATCGCAGAGGTTGGGGGAAACTGGAATACCATGAAACCCTGAATAACCGCCCCTAAAGCTATCCACTCCCAGCTCTGAGCGAAGACATATAGTAACATGATCATCCCACTTAGATATCCCGCGAGGGCTATCATCTTCACCCGTCCTCTAATATCAGTAAGGTAACCAGCAATGGGGAACATCAAAAGTCCAGCTAAGGGCCTCAGGCTATTAATTAAACCGATTTGAGCATCATTTCCCCCAACTGCAAGAATAAATAGGCTAGAGTAACTGAGAACCATCCGACGAAAGAACATACCAAGGACTTGACGTGTTGTGAGGACAGTGATATTTCTATTCATAAAATCGAACCTGTCCTTGAGTCCTTGGAGCATGCCCTACAACAGGGTATTATACCTTTTAAATCTCTAATCCGGGGTTTACAAAAATAAGTTCCAAAATGCTAGGATGGTGCGACCGCCGGGATTTGAACCCGGGTCGTTGGCTTGGAAGGCCAAAATCCTGCCGCTAGACCACGGTCGCACGGAGAATCAAATTAATAGAAGTGAGTTAAAAGGGTTTACTCTTCTACGGGAATCATTATCTCGGTGCTCCAATGCTCCGGCGTATCCTCATCGATGAAGCTACCATAGCTCAAGCCATACTCGTGGGGCTGGTAGACTGCCTCGATGCTACAGAACCTTGATGCAGGTGTTAAACCGTTTTCTTCTATAAACTCGTATAGCTTTCCATAGTAGTAATCCAGAGGTTGGTCTGTACCCTTGAAGACCAGGAAAGCGACCTTTACCTCGTCCTTCATCTTGGTTTCAAATCCCTTAACCTCTTTCTCTATGGGGACCATAACCTCCTTTCTGCACTCCGGGTCGTCTTTATCATCTCTGAAAAGGATCATAGTAGGCTCCTTTGGCTTTGCACCTGCCTCCCTCAGCTTACTCGCTAATTGTGCGCACTCAACGGCCTCGTTATCCTTGGGATCAAGCTCTTTATACGCCACAAGTTCCCTGATGGTCGTCTTTAAGCCGATTTTATCGATCATATTGAAGGTTCAGAGGATATGGTATAATATAAAAGTGAACCTAGTAAAGCTGGATGGGACTTTCCAATCTACTGAGGAGAACTATATTACTCCATCTGTGCTCATCAATAATATTGTAAGATCCCGCTTCTGCCATCCTTACAGCGAACTCCTTAATATCCTTGAACCACGCCATTTCCTCGTATCCGAACCTATCCCTCGCTGCTCCTACTGACATGGCGGCCTTAGGCTCCATGTAGGTAGCGCTCGCTCTTTCTGCAAGCTTGACGTATTTCTCCGGTCTTATCATGTTCAAACCTGGTATTAGGGTGTGCCTGAGTACTGTTGGGCACGAGAAACTTTCAAGTAAATCAAGGGTCTTCATCACACGCTCCCATCCTCCCAAGATCATTGGTCTGCATGTTTCCTCATAGGTCTCCTTATCCGGGGCGCATAGGCTTACATAAAGCTGGCTGGGCTCTGTACCTAGGTTCTCAAGTATCTCGGGGTTGGTCCCGTTTGTCACGATGAAGACTGATTTAAAACCCCTTGAGAAGAACGAGTCAACCAAATCACCTAGAAGAGGGTACAAAGTAGGTTCTCCTTCAAGGCTGATGGCAGCATGTAATGGGTCCATAGCTTCTTCCAGCATCTTCTCCGAGACATTAGGATTGCCCCCGAAGCCGGAGAGAGCTCTCCTGTGCTCTTCTAGACAACCTTCGATTATATCTTCTGGATTCTCCGGGTCACCCAGAAGCTGGGTTTGCTCCCAGGATATCCCGAGGGTCTCTGGGGTTGCTCTCCAGCAGAACACACAGCTCTGGGTACAGTGCCCTAGACTAGGGGTCATCTGGAGGCATCGATGTGTTGGGATCCCATAAAATTTCTGTTTATAGCATACTTCCTCCCCTCTAGTGTTCAGGCTTCTCCGCTGCCAATGACAAGTCTTAACGGCACTATGGGCACCTACTAGGCCGTATTTCTGTTTCCTGTAGCTTTCTTGAAAATCTGGGGGCAGGCTCATATTAGAAAGAACGAGTAAAGGTGGAATAAAAGGGGTTAGTAGCCGTAGATGTCTCTGAACTTTTCGTCTAGGTAATCGATGAAAGGCTGTACCCTTAGGGTATTACCAGTCTCAAGTTTGATCAGATCTTCCGGATCATATAAGTTTCCATGCTTGTATACATGCTCTGTAAGCCACGTCTTAACCGGTCTAAAGTTCCCATAACTAATTTGGTCTTTCCAATCTGGTACGTCCTTTTCTATCAGTTTTCTGAGCTGGCCATCGTAGAGATTACCAAGAGCGTAGCTGGGGAAGTATCCAAACGATCCTCCGGCCCAGTGAGTATCTTGCATGACGCCCTCGCTGTCGTTCTCTATCTCCACTCCGAGGTACTGCTCGTACTTGTTATTCCAGATCTCGGGTAATTCGTCTACTGTGATTTTTCCAGCAAAAATGTCACGCTCTATCTCGAATCTGATAACGATGTGAAGCCCGTATGTTACCTCATCTGCCTCAATCCGTATCTTGGAGGGTGTAACATGGTTAACACCTGCAACAACCTGTTCAAGAGTTATATCAGTTAGAGTATTCCCGGTTAGTTTCTTCAGCTCAGGTAGGAAATAGTTCCAGAACTCCCTGCTTCTCCCGACGTGGTTTTCCACGAATCTACTCATGGCCTCGTGGATTCCATAACTGGAGCTACTGCCGACGGGCTGATAAATCCACTCTTCAGGCAGGCCTAGCTCGTAGAGTGCATGCCCTCCCTCATGGAGTATGCTGTAGACGCTTGATGGCCAGTAATCTTCGTGGAAATTTGTAGTTATCCTTACGTCTGTATAGTAGCCCGTGGTAAAGGGGTGCTCTGTAGTATCGATCCTTCCTGCTGCCTCCTCTGACCAGGTATCATAATCTATGAATCTAGCGATCTTCCCGGCAATTTTTTCCTGAGTGCTTGCCGGCACTTGCCGGCGTAAGAACTCTGTTTTAGGAGGGGTTTCTGATAATATACTGTCAATGATCTTCTGAAGGCCTTTTTTCATCTCATCGAATACATCTGTGATGGTGTCGGATGTCATGTTGGGCTCGTATTCATCGATTAAAGCGTCATAGGGTGTTTTTGTGTCTTTTACATCCATCAATATGGCTGCAGCTTTCTTTTGGAGATCAATGTTCTTTTTCAGTTCTGGCTTAAACATATCATAATCCTGTTTTGTTTTGGCCTTCTTCCATGCAGCTATACCAAGAGTTTGCTGTCTGGCGATCTCAACAACCAGTTCCTCGGGAAGAGCAGTTGCTTCCGTGTAGGCCTTACGTGATAGATGTATATTGCGCTTTTCCAGTTTGCTTAATTCCTCATAGTCTCTGTGTCCTTCAATGTCATCTAGCAGTTCCCCTATCTTAGTGTCTGTTAACACTTGGTGGCTTATCTTCTGTAAAAGAGCTAGCTGCTGACTCTTGAGCTCAATTCCAGCGGGAGGCATCTTGGTCTCCATGTCCCAGTGCAGGATTGACCCGGTGGAACTAAGAAGGGCCAGCTCCTTATTCCATTCCAACAGCTTTTGATATAACTTTGTGATATTCTCTGACATTTCATGAGAAAGATCGTCGTTACAGGCTTTAATCTTTCTAAAACCTAGTTAATCAGAACATAGCTGGCGTGAAAACGTCGTATATCAATAACTCTTCTTTTACATCGTAGGTTCGATGCCTTAATCCTTCAGGAACGACAACGAATACCCCCGGCTCTAATGGAAATTCTCCCCTGTCCTCTATCCACATTGTAGCCTTTCCATCAAGGACGTAGATGATATCAGTCTCCATGTGGTGAATGTGCTCCTCTATCTCAGAACCAACTGCGCATCTAACTAGGAAGCATGTGATATCGCCGCCGTCTCTCTCCTCGCTGTAGAGTACCTTCATTCCTACATTATTTAGGAATGGATGAGGCTCCTCCTCTAGTGCACCAGACTTCTTTACAAGGCTCATATGTCTAAAGTATTGTTGTGTAAGAAAAAGTTACTTGAGAAGAAAATTCTCTAGAACTTCTCTGGCTTTCCTCCTCTTCTCTTGGAAGTTCTCTAGGAACACCCTTACCCTGTCTGCAAGGTCCTTCTTGCAATGGCCGCAGAGAAGCTCCCCCGACTTACAGATCCTCTCACGCTCCATAAGGGCGTTGTCATCCTCCTCAAACAGGAAGTAGTAGTACGCGTAGACGTTACATATCTCAGGCCTACCGCCCTTCTCTCTCTGCTCCTCAACCGTCTCCCTACCTCCTGTATAAGCGCTCATGACCTTCTTTGCCGCATCCTCCGGAGGATCAGTTGTAAAGATCGCCGTTTCAGGTTGACTCGCGCTCATCTTTCCACCCTTGGCTAGACCGGGCAGGAACTTGGCGTGGATCTGAGAGGGCTTATTGTACCCTAGCTTTTCAGCTATGTCCCTGGTCATTCTCCAGTAGGGGTCTTGGTCTATGGCTGCAGGAATAAGGCATGGTATGTTCTCGCCCTCTCTCTCACTCTGGAGGAAGCAGGTCATGGCCTGCATTGCCGGGTACCAAATCATTCCGATATTATCACTGTCCTGAAACCCAAATACAGCCTTGGCTGTGCTGTAAGTGACCTTTTTAGCAACCTTTAGGGCTATTCTATAAAGATCTCCGATATTATCTGTGTCGCTGAAAATGTGGGTCTTAGCAGGATCCAGTCCACAGGCGATTACATCTAGGGCGTTCTCGTAAGTGAGAGCTATAGTCTGTTCTAGTTCCAAATTGTCATTGAAGAGGAACTTTTCATCATCCGTCATTTGGAAGTAAAGATCAGCATCAAAGGCATCTTGAAGGTATTTGCAGAAGAACCATGGTAGAAGATGCCCAAGATGAACGTTTCCGCTTGGACCCCTCCCCGTATAAAGTCCAACCTTATTTCCTTTCTCGAACTCCTTTAACCACCAGTCTAAATCCCTGTGGCTGATGTAAACACCTCTCCTTAACTGCATGTGCATGAATCCGGCGTGTTTGGCTATCTTCTCCTCGAGTTTTGCTGTTAATGGGTCAACCCCAAATTGATCCATTAACCTTCCATAATCAACATCTCCACTAACTTCCCAGGGGGTCACCTTCATATCTTCTAAAGTTTCATCTGTCATACTGTAGTTCCTCCAATATAATCCTAGAAGGATTGGTTTTTTGTATAGATCTGGTAATGTGTTTAAAAACTTCCTCCAATAGGAGGATTAAGTCCAGTCCGAGTGATACACACTCATCTTTATCTCCTAGGGAAACTATTTTTTTATATATTAAAAACTTGCCTAAATTATGGGTACCAACCTTCTATTTTTAAGTTACATTAAAAATCTAGGTTAGGATAAAAATCATTAAATTAATTATATACTTCATATCAGCTTTATCTCCCGTTTTAATTAACAATACCCTCCTCTTCGGATAAATTGATCAATATATTTTATTTCCGAAAGCTATTTTTTATAAATTCAAGACGCTTCTATACATAAACTATAGATACATATATACCAAGTGGAAAGATAATGGGCATTAACAATAATTTGCGGTCATATAAGGAAAAACTCTTTTCAAAAAGATTTCAGCTGTTAATTGTGCTTTTCTTAAGTATTTTCTTTTTTATCACAAGCCTTGAAGGTGTAAAGTCTGGTTTTAAGTTGATATTCGCTGAATGGCAACAAAGCATACTAGGTATGATTCAGGGGAACACAGCGGCAATAAGTGGTTTAGCCCTTGGTATGCTCTCTACAGCTCTAGTGCAAAGTAGCAGCGCTGTAGTTGCTGCAACGATGGTAAGTATGTCCGGGATGGTCACAGCGGGGCTATCCTTGGAAGCAGCTGTTAAATTTGGTGTTCCAATGGTCCTAGGAGCGAATATTGGTACAACTGTGACTAATACAATCGTTGCTTTTGGTATTGAAAGAGCTATGACTATGAAAGAGTTCAAAGACACTATTCCAGGAGTCATCGTTGATGATGTGTATGAAGGCCTTACAATCTCTTTATTTTTCTTACTTGAGCTAAGTTTTGGGTTGATTAGTAGGATAGTTATCCGTCTTGGAACTTTCTATACTGAAGTTCTTAAGATGGAGCGGTTTTTCTCAACATTCGAGGATACTATCATTGATGTAATAATTAAGACTCCCATTATCGATCCCATGAAATCAATTACAACAAGGTTTCTTGGGAACCTAGGAGGTGGGCTATTCATGTTTGTCTTCTGGTTCATAGTTATTATACTATCTATGAATAGAATAACGAAAGGTTTAGAGAAATTAATTGAGACTGGATGGGAGGAAAGAGTTAGAGCTGCTTTTGATAAGCCAGCTAGAGGATTTTTGACAGGTTTCACTATAACGTTTATTGTTGGTAGTAGTAGTATAGGAAGTAGTTTAGTGATACCTTTCCTCGCTACAAATGTTGTTAATCTTAAAACTGCTTATCCTTACCTTGTTGGCTGTAACCTAGCAACAGCGGTTGATCTATCTCAGATATACGGTTACATTGCAGGGGGAACTGTAGGTATGGTACTTGGTTCGGCTCATGTTTTATTGAACCTCATGGCTTTGACTCTATGGTTTATTTCTCCCCTAAGATTTGTGCCGATAAAAGTCTCTGAATATCTCGGAAAAAAGATTACCGAGAATGAGAATGCTGTTTATAGTCTTATTATTTGGGTTTTAGCGATTTTTTTTGTTGTTCCGATAATAATAATTTATTTCCTGAGGTAAAAAAATGAGTAATAGAGTATTAAGATGGTTTGGTGATCGCAGGAATGAGAAAGTACTTAGCTTGACATATGAGCATCTGGAATTGACTACTAATGCTGTGGAACGTCTATATGAGATGGTAAAAGTTGTTGCCACTGAGCCCTCGAAGAAAACTGAGCTATATGAGACCATTAGCATGTATGAGATGGAGGCAGATAAGCTTAGGAGAGAGATGGTTAACGAGCTGAGTATTAGGGATGTATACCCCTCTGAGAGGGATGATCTTATGGAACTTGTTAGTGCTGTAGACTGGGTGGCGGATAGTGCTAGAGAAGCAGGTAGGATCCTTGTAATAATCCCATTTGAAAAACTTCCTGAGGAGTTCGTATCAGTAATTGAGGATATGTGTAGAGTAAATTACAGCTGTGTTGAGGTTCTGACAAAGTGTATTCAAGCATTGTCGAGTGATCCGAGAAAAGCACTTGAGTTCGCGGATAAAGTGGAATTATTTGAGGAGGATCTCGACGATCTTTTTGGAAGGGCTAGGAATCATTTGGTTGGCCTTCCAGATGGTATTTTATCAAGAGGAGCAATGATTCTGTTATACGAGTTGTTAGAATCGATAGAGACCGTTTCTGACTGGTGTGAAAATTCCGCTGATATTGCTAGGGCAATAGCATTAAGAGTGATTTAGAGAGTGGTATCTATGATATATGTAAGAAAAGAAATGAAAAATAACTTTGGGAAAGGTGGAGTTTAAAATGTCTAGAAGGTTATTCGGATGGCTTACCCCAAAAAGGGGGAGTGAAGTATTAGAGATGGTAGAGAAACACCTCCATTTAACGGAGAATGCAGTAGCAAGCCTTCAAAAGATGGTTGAGAAGGCTGGAGAGGAAGGTCAAGAGCAGGGTAGTTCAGTCTTTGTAGATGTTAGTAGATTTGAGCGTGAGGCTGATGCCTTGAGACGCGACATGGTAGAGGAGTTAACCAAAGGAGAGATGTATCCTGAGGAAAGAGATGATTTAATGGAGCTTGTCAGGGCTGTAGACTGGATTGCTGATTGGTCAAAAGAAGCAGGAAGAATATTACGCACTTTTCACTTCGAGAAAGCCCCCGATAGTATCAAGAAAGCTTCGTATAATATGGTTAAGGCTAATGTAGACTGTGTAAAGGTTCTAACAAGGAGTATTGACTCTCTTCCTAAAGACACAAGAGAAGCTTTAGAATTAGCCAACGAAGTCGAAATGCTAGAAGAGACGATTGATGACTTATATGGAGAAGCAAGATTCAACTTTGTTAATGAAGATCTATCGATGTTTACGACCGGTGAATTAATCCTAATGAATGAGTTCTTCGACGCTTTGGAAACTATTGCAGACTGGTGTGAGAATACAGCTGATATTGTTAGGGCGATCGCCGTCAGACGACACTAAGAAATTAACTTTTTATACACTACTAGGGATAGTTTTAATTATATAGACCTATATATTATATATAAAATATTTAGATGTTGATGGAAATGTCAGTTGCATATGTAATGATTAGCTCAGAATTAGGTCATGAGGAAAAAGTTGTAGAGCAACTTGAAAAGATTGAACAGATTGTAGAGATCTTTGTGGTATATGGTATTTATGATATTATTGCCAAAGTAAAATTTAATGAAAGGGATGAACTAAGAAATCTAATTTTAGGAAAAATTAGAGAAATTGAATATATAAAATCAACAGAGACACTAGAAACCTATTGAAGAAACAGGTTATATTAAAAAAAATTATTTGATTTAGATATTTAAAAAAGTGTACTATTTTAGTTGCTTAATAAATTTAATAAACTCTCTTCTAATGAGTAACCTTCTGTAGGCCTCTCAATAATTCTCCCAATTTCTTTTCCCTCTTTATTTACAAGGATAAAAGTAGGAATATTTTTGATAAGAAATTTATTTACCTCTTCTGGGCTAGGTGGACAAGCCCATATCCTTGTACTACTCTTGGCATCTCTCATTAAATGCCCGAAGATCCTAACTTCTATACCCGTCATTTCAGAAATTATAGCCATAACTGGAACCTGCTCGTAGCAATCTGGACACCACTCAGCGCTGAAGCCATAAATAGTAATATCATCTGAATACTTCTTCAGTCTCTGTAGGACCGATTTATCTGGTTCATAGTTTTCATAACGTTCCTGAAATCTTTCACTCTCTAACTTTGCTTTTTCAAGATATTCCTTAACTGGTTCAGACTCGACGCACATTTCCTCGTAGTTTATCATGAGAACTTGATTAAGGCGCCATTAAAATTCATTACTGTCCACCAGTCCTGAGGTCATCTGCGAATTGTCCTGGTAAACCGACATCCAGTATCATAGAAGCAACGTTCTCAACAGGGTAATCAACTCGCCTGAAATCAACCTTTATAGATTCCTTGAACTCAACAACTGTATAACATGCTCTAATGTCTCCATCCTTGGGTTTGCCTACGCTTCCATTGTTAATGATATGGACACCGTCAATAATCCTATGGTATGGTTTATGAGTGTGACCACAAATCATTACGTCTATATCAAGGGGATCAATTATTCTTCTCAAACTGTTCTCTCTTCTATCCTCGAACAAGTACTCATTGATCTTCCTTGGACTACCATGAACTAATAGTACTTTGTACCCCCCTACCTCAAAGTATATTTTATCAAGTAGTGATCTCAGGTACTCCTTGTTCCTGTCCGAGGTTGCCTTGGTTGTCCAGTCTATGCTCTTCTGACCATTCTCAATCTCCTCTTGGGAGGTATAAGCACAACCACATTCTCCTTTCTCATAACCTATACCCTCGTCGTAATTACCCATTACAGTTGGTATCTTCTTATTTCTGAGGATCTCTATCACTGTATTAGGGCATGGTCCATATCCAACAAGGTCACCTAGGCAGTATAACAAATCGACGGCCTGTTTTTCTATATCTCTAAGAACATTTGTCAGAGCTGATGCATTAGAGTGTATATCAGAAAATGTCGCTATTCTTGTTATCGTTATTCCTCCTTCATGATTAACCACGTCTTTGTCGCAAGTAACATACCAAACAATTGCATCAAAATAAAGATCACCGCATCAAATGGCCTAACACCGGCATCTGAATAAGTGAATGCCCTTACTATTGTGATCATCGGATTAGCGAACATGGTACTGCTTGTGGCCATCAACTGTCCACTGACCAGTAGACCAATGGCGAAGCTTATCCTCGGACTGTTGTTCCGAATCAACATAAGAATAGTAAGCACAAGAGCAAAGGTCCCAATAATCTCCCCTAAATAGTTACCACTATTCCTCACTTTAGTCGAGATATGTATTAAAATAGGCACCTCATGGAAAAACATTAAGTGAGATAATAATAAACCAAGAAATCCTCCTGATATCTGAGAAACAATATACTCGGAAGCTTTCACTCGGTCCATCTTATCAAGTAAAGTCATACCTATGCTTACAATAGGGTTAAAATGAGCACCACTCACAGGGCCAAACATTTCTATTAGCACGAATAGGACGAAGCCTACTACCAGGGCATCAGCAACTACAGCGATAGCAGCGGTAGAACCTAAAATTATTGGAAAAAGTATCATTGGACTAATGGCAGCCAGGGTCAAGAACATAGAGCCAAGGAACTCGCTTAGCAGCTCTGCCCTAGTTGATTTCATAAGCTTCCTCTAACGTAGTGAAACTCTCTTACCCGTTACAGCGTAGCTTATTGCCTCACTCACATAGCTTGAATGATCAGCTATTCTTTCAAGGTATCTCACGGTTAAGAGATAAGCTACAATTGTTTTGGAAGACTCATCTACATTTGAAAGCATTTTCAGAGCCTCAAGATATAGCTCATCCGTCTCTGCCTCTATCTTTGATAGCTCCCAGATTAACTTCTCATTCATTGTCCTGATAGTCTCAATCGATATTTCTACACATCTCTTAGCGCTCTCAGCCAGCTTTAAGAAGACTTCATCGTTATCTAAGGGCTTCCACACCCCGAGACGATTCATAATATCGCTAATATCCATAGCATATCTACCATATCTCTCTAGGTCATAGGCAATTTTGATGTAAGCTTTAAGGGTACGAAGATCCGTTGCCATGGGCTGATGTAATGCAAGTAACTCTGTGGCTCTATCCTCGACTTCCTCCGCAAGCATAAGTATTGTATTGCTCCATGCCTTGGTCTGTACATAAGTGTCCTCTTTCTCGAAGAAGCCCTTTAGGGCCAACTCCAATGTTTCATCTGCAAGATCCCCCATCTTAACGAGGAGATTTCGAATCTGATCTATTCCTATATCTAGTGGTCTTCTCATTATATCACCCGAACTTTCCAGTTATATAATTCTCAGTTAATTCATTTTTAGGGTTTTCAAAAATATCCCTTGTGCTATCAAATTCAACTACATCTCCCAAATACATGAAGGCCGTCATCTCGCTAACCCTTGCTGCCTGCTGTAGGTTATGGGTTACCAGAACAACTGTATAATTTTCTTTAAGCTGTCTCATGAGATCTTCGATTTTCTGTGTGGCTATGGGGTCTAATGCACTGCATGGTTCATCCATTAATATGATATCTGGGTTTATACTCAATGCCCTTGCTATACAAAGACGTTGTTGCTGCCCACCGCTGAGGCCTAAAGCAGAGTCGTCCAGCCTATCTTTTACCTCACTCCAGAGGGCGGCGCCTCGAAGGCTATTCTCTACAATTTTATCAAGTCCGGACCCTTTAGCCATTTTATGTAGCTTTGGACCATAGGCGATGTTGTCGAATATACTCATAGGAAAAGGATTGGGCTTCTGGAAAACCATTCCAACTTTTTTCCTTACCTCGTATACATCCACGTCTTTAGCGTAGATGTTTTGCCCGTCAATAAATAACTGCCCATCAATCTTACAGATTTCTATAATGTCGTTCATTCTATCAATACATCTAAGAAGAGTGCTCTTACCGCAGCCACTAGGCCCCATAAACGCGGTCACTATGTTGCTCTTTATGGAGATATTGATATCTTTTAAGACATGATTATCACCATACCAGAGATTCAGATCCCTGAAGACCACTTTATCCTGTGCTCTACCTGGAACGAAGCTCTGCACATCCTGACCTACATTATAGTTTTTTTCCATTATCCACTCAACTTTTTCAAAAATCTATTTCTAATAAGAAGGGCCATGACACTCATCGTTAAAAACATCACTACCAAAACAAGTGAGGCTCCATGCCCCTTGGTCTTAAGCCCTTCATGTGTAGCTGCTTGTGCCACCATGTAAATATAAACTGGAAGATTCCCTACTGGAGATGTTAACCTAGAAGGAAGGCTTCTTTGGAACCCTCCTCCTGTTGTAAGTAGTAGAACCGCCGTCTCACCAATTGCCCTTCCCATACCCAGCAAGACACCTGTTAAAACACCAGGTAACGAAGCAGGTATGACGATTTTTCGTATGGTTTGCCACTTCGTTGCTCCCATTGCCAGACTAGCTTCCCTGTACTCCATAGGAACCACTTTAATTGCTTCTTCCGATGCTCTAATAACCCAAGGAAGCGTCATGAAACTGAGTGCAAGAGCTCCAGATATTAAGGAAGTTTGAAACCCCAATTGGTAAACAAGGAGTTCTAATCCAAAGAGACCAATAACAATAGACGGAATTCCCGCTAGTGTCTCTGTGAAGAATCTCACCGTCTTTGTAATAATGTTTGCTGGAGCGTATTCCGATAGATAGACCGCAGAAAGCACTCCAATGGGAGATCCAAAAAGAGTACATAGAGCTACCAGGTATATTGATCCGATGATTTGAGGGTAAATCCCATGTGTTTGCAGTCTTTCAGGATTAGTTGAGAAGGAAGGAGTCCCTGTAAAGAAGTTCCAGTTTATACCCTCGGGAGTAAATATGGCTCCGATTCCATTACTGGTTACCCAGATAATTATTAAGGGGAGTAATAAGATGCTTAGAATTACTGAGGTATACAGTAAATATTTTATGAATTTTTCTTTTTGAACTGGATTCATTTCATCTCCCTCTGACTCAAAAATGTGGCAACTAGATTTAGTACTATTACACTGAAGAATAGAACAACTCCCATTGCGAATAGTGCATAATAGTGTGTTGAAAAGTACTCAGTATAACCGAACTCTAAAGCAATCGTTGTTGGCAGGGTCCTAACAATATCCAAAGGGTTGAAGGTAACTTCAGGCCTATAGGGATTACCTATAACCATGAGTGCCGCCATAGTCTCACCCATGGCTCTCCCCATTGCTAAGATCATTGCAGCCCTTATCCCTGACGAGGCTGTAGGTACGATAATCTGGCTTGTAGTCTGCCAGCGAGTAGCGCCAAGAGCAAGACTCGCCTCTCTGTAAGATCTAGGAACCGCTCGCATCGAGTCCTCCGCCAGAGAAATTAATGTTGGTATAATCATAAAAGCTAAAACTATTCCCCCTGTAAGCATCGACTGCCCTTGACTTGAGGGGAATATTCTTCTCATAATCGGAACTAGTACTGTTAGTCCCCAAAAACCTATTACTACAGATGGTATTCCTACAATTACTTCTATAACTGGTTTGAGAATATTTCTGAGCCAGAATGGAGAATACTCAGATAAGAAAATTGCAGTAGGGACTCCTATTACTGTTGCAATTGCTAGTGATAAAATTGCAACTTCAAGATTACTAACTATTATCGGAAAAATCCCAAATTTATCATCCGCGGGAACCCAGTCGGTACCAAATATAACATCAAGGGTTAATACATTAATCCCATTCCGCATAAGGTAATATATTATAAGAAAAACAACAAAAGCTGAAAACGAGGCTGTAATGAATAACCCTTTTTCTATAAGATCCTCACGCTTCATTTTTCATGGCCTCAGTAAACCATAGTTCCTTCCTTTTATGTTGGTCTATAAATAACCTAAATGATATATTCCTTTCCTATATAACATATATTCCAAACATATATCTATATATTTACTATAGATCATATCATAAAACAATAATTAAAAAAAGAAATTTAGTTAGTTGGATAGATTGGGATGAATCCCTCTTCTTCCACGATTTCCTGGCCATCAGGGCTCATAACATAATCTAGGTATGCCTGCTCAAGAGGTGATGCTTTTCCTAGTGTGAACATCCAGAGTATTCTCTGGAAAGGATAAGTACCAGCTAGTACGTTCTCAACGGTACCTTCAAAGCCATCAATTTTTGCTGGTGAGACGGAAGCGTCAACATATCCAAGAGATATGTAAGCAATTCCATTTGGATCACCTGCAACAGCTGCTCTCATTGCTGAGTTACCTTGTTGTACAGATGCACCATCCGCAAATTCACCTTCCTCTATACCAGTAAAGTCCATGAAGGTGGCTCTTGTTCCTGATCCTTCCTCACGTGTATATACATTAATATCTGCATTTGCTCCGCCTAGTTCACTCCAGTTAGTAATTTCTCCAGTGAATATTTGGTTGACCTGTTCAACTGAAAGGTCTAGTTCTCCTGCGAGTGTGTTACTTGGGTTAATTACAACGGAGACACTGTCCTTTGCGACACCATAAGTTACTAAGGTTGGAGCATTCAAATGCTCACTATCTTTAACAAATCTTGATGCCATTCCTATGTCTGCAGTTCCATCGCTTGCTTTTCTAACTCCTGTACCTGAACCAGGGCCTTCTACCTGAATATTGACATCAGTATGCATAGCTGTAAATTCCTCAGCTGCCAGATCGGCAATAGGGAACACTGTTGAAGACCCAGAGATGAAAAGATCCCCTGATAGTTCCTCAGGCTGCTGCATTTCATTTATTGTATCCTCAAGATCCGCTATCTCATCCTCTAAGTCGTCGATCTCATCATTTGCTGCGTCAAGTTCCTCTATGCATTCCGATAAATCCCCTGGTGCTTGTTCTAGTTCATCGACTCGCGCCTCTAGTTCATTGATTCTGCTGTTGTATCTTAGTGGTCCTGCTGCGAAAAATCCTACGGCAGCACCTAGTATTAGTGCAATTACTGCGTATGTTATGAGTTGTGATTGATTGTCACTCATTTTTATAGCCGCTCTCTATTTAGCTCTCACTAATAAATAGATTTCTTATATATAATTAGTATACGATATAGGTATATATAGTATACCAAATTCAATATATTTTATATTTTATAGCCGTTGATAATTTATTTTTTCGATAAATATATTTATCTCTGTAATAGATATTGTGCTAAGTGAAACTACATTGTCTATGAATAACCCCGGAGAAGAACTTAGAAAAGTACAGGTAACAGGGGGATCCACCTACATAATTTCATTACCAAAGCCATGGGTGGAGCAAATGGGGATTCAGAGGGGGAGCGTCGTGAAAATAACCCAAAAAGACGATCTAACCCTTCAGATACAACCTCAAGGTGCAGACACCTCGGATGGTACCAGAAAAGTTCTGATATCACCAAGCCCAAATGATGATCCCGATAGCGTTGTCAGAAAAGTCGTATCAACATACTTAATGGGCTACAACATTATTCAATTAAAAAGTAATCAGAAGCGTCTGGAGAGCAGTCAAAGGTTCCTTGTAAAGGATTTTACTCGAAAAAAACTGGTTGGAACCGAGATACTCTCTGATCTTCCTCAAGACCTGACACTGCAAGTTCTATTAAGCTACGCGGAACTCTCTGTCAAGGATGCACTTAGACGAATGAGTGTAATAGCAGCCTCAATGCACAGGGACGCGATCGCTGCATTGGGAATGGAAGAGAGCAATCTGGCGCGTGAGATCGTGGCCATGGATGACGAGGTCGACAGGTTCAATCTATACATAATTCGGCTATTGAAAGTCGCAGTAACCGATGGTCACATACTGAAAGAAAGTGGACTGAAATCCCCTAAGGAGTGCCTTGGATATAGGCTTATTACAAAGTCTGTTGAAAGGATGGCTGATCATGCTGTAAATATTGCT
>WJIV01000097.1 GCA_014730055.1 Candidatus Bathyarchaeota archaeon | reverse complement strand
TACCTCAACTAGCTAAAGGCTGGGGTGTTAAAGAAGTAGAGCAGGCTATTGGGATGTTGGATGCAGATGCAATATGCCTCCATATGAATCCCTTACAAGAAGATGTACAAGTAGGCGGAGATACGGATTTCAGCGGAATTCTTGATAAGATTGAGTGGATAGCCTCCAAAATAGAGAAACCTATTGTTATGAAAGAGACCGGCTGTGGAATTTCGTACGAAGACGCATTATTAATTGAGAAAGCAGGTGTTGAATGGGTTGAGATAGCGGGAGTTGGCGGGACCAGCTGGTCCGCGGTTGAGTATCACATTGCAAAGGAAGTTGAAAAAAGGGAACAGGAGTATCTAGGTAAAGCACTGTGGAACTGGGGTATTCCAACTGCAATAAGCCTAGTAGAAATCAGAGAAAAAACAAACCTTAAGATAATATCATCTGGAGGAATAAGAACCGGGGTAGAGATAGCAAAATCAATGGTTCTTGGCGGAGAAGCAGCGGGAATAGCAAAACCATTCTTAGAGAAAGTTACAGAAAACGGAGATGCTCTAGAAAGTTATGTTGACTATATAATTCAAGAATTTAAAGTGGTAATGTTTCTGGTAGGCGCTAAGAACGTTAATGAACTGAGAGAAAAACCAGCTATGATACTCGGTAGAACAGCTGAATGGCTTAAACTAAGAGGTATAGACACATCAAAATATTCGAGAGGTTTAGGTAACTTTTATCTAGCTTGACTTTTGTCTATGCATAGCCTAGGTGAAAAGATGTCCACTGCAGAACAGATTAAAAATAAACTAGAAGCCAACGCAGACAGAGTAGACGCCTTTATTTCTAAAACTCTTTTCGATGGAAGTCCTGATGAGTTATACGATGCTGTAAGACATATCATGGAATCTGGAGGTAAACGTCTGAGACCTTACCTTACCGTGAAAACTTGTGAATTGTTCGGTGGATCATCTGATATAGCAATACCTTTTGCTTCGGCCATGGAGATGTTGCATAATTTCACTCTTATTCATGATGACGTAATGGATCATGATGAGTTAAGGAGAGGAAAACCAACAGTTCATAAAAAATTCGGTACACCAATGGCCATATTAGCCGGCGATTTATTATACACTAAAGTTTTCCAGATATTCTCAAGACATGTACCTACTGAATTATCAGCTGAGGAACTGATCAAGATTATTCAGAGGACAACTGACGCTACAGTTTTACTTTGCGAAGGACAGGCACTAGATATCTTATACCCTAAATCTACTGATATCAATGAGGAAGACTACCTTTTAATGGTTGGAGGTAAAACAAGTGCCTTATTTAGCTCATCCGCCGAGGTAGGGGCAATAGTAGGAGGAGCAAGTGATGATGAACGTTTGGCGATCAGCAAATTTGCATGGGATGCGGGAATAGCGTTTCAGATTGTAGATGACATCCTGGGTATTAGTTCAACTGAGAAAGAATTGGGAAAACCTATAGGCAGTGATATTCTAGAGGGCAAAAAGACAATAATAATAATTCATGCTCTTCAGAACTCTAACCAGGAACAGAGAGCTAAGATACTGAAAGTACTGGGCAGAGGAAAATCCTCAGAAAAGGATCTGGAGTTGGCAATTAAGACACTTTACGAGACAGGGGCTATAAACTATGCAAGAAAGCTGGCAAAAGAATACTTAGATTCCTCTCTAAGCATGATTGAGCCTTTCCCCGACTCAGAGGCTAAGCAGGAGCTTAAGAATCTAGTTAAGTACTTTGTCGAGCGAAGATATTAGGGAAAGGAATAATAGCCATTTCCCTTGTCTATTTCCGGGATAATAATGTCCATGAGTAACCTTGACATAAAGAAAGAAGCCATAAAATATGCCGCTCTGAACGCTTCACAGCATGAGGGCAAAGCTCAAAGTGGATCCGTAATCGGCAAGGTTCTAGCTGAACATGAAGAACTCAAGCCCAGAGTAAAGGAAATAATTCCCATTATAAACGAGGGCGTTTCAGAAGTCAACTCATGGACTCAGGAAGAACAAGCGTCATTTATAAAAGAAAATCATCCAGAATTATTAGAAACAAGCAAAGTAGAGGAAGAAAAAGAGATGCCCCCACTGGAGGATGTGGAAGATTGGCCAATGATAAAGACGAGATTCGCGCCGAATCCCGACGGGGCCCTCCATTTGGGAAGTGCAGAACCTATAATATTCTGTGATGAATACGCAAGAATGTACGACGGGCATTTCATCCTGAGATACGAAGACACAAGCTCAGATGTAAAACCCCCAATTCCAGAAATGTATGATAAAATAATTGAAGATCTCAACTGGCTGGGTGTAAAGGTTGACGAGAAGTATATCCAGAGTGAGAGGCTCGAGATATACTACGAGTATGCTGAGAAAATCCTACAAATGGGCAATGCATACGTTTGCACTTGTCCGGTTGAGGAGTTCAGGCATCTATATATGAATATGATGTCCTGCCCTTGTAGAGAATTGGATCCTGATATGCAGCTTCAAAGATGGAGAAAAATGCTAGATGGAACCTATGACAAAGGTGAGGCGGTTGTTCGTATAAAAACAGATCTTGAAGACCCTAATCCTGCGATACGAGACTGGCCCGCCCTGAGAATTAGTGACACTCCGCATCCACTCCAGGGGACCAAATACAGGGTTTGGCCTCTTTATAACTTTAGTTGTGGAATCGATGATCACCTTATGGGCGTATCCCATGTAATCCGTGGAAAAGAGCACGACGTGAACTCAACACGGCAGCAATGGCTTCATAGCCATATGGGCTGGAAAACACCAACGGTCATCAACGTTGGTAGAGTTGGACTCGAGGAGACAATACTCAGCAAATCAAAGATGAGAAACGGAATAGAGGAGGGAATATACTGGGGCTGGGATGACCCTAGGCTTGGATCCCTTGCGGCTCTAAGGCGCCGTGGATTACAGCCAGAAGCCATTAGATCAATAATGATCCACATCGGACCAAAACCAGTAAACGTAATGCTAACGTGGGATAATATTGCTGCAGAAAACCGGAATATTATAGAACCTTTAGCAAACAGATACTTTTTCATTGAGAACCCCACCAGATTAAAAGTAAGTGGAATAGAAAACAATCTTATCGCAAAGCTACCTAGACACCCTGATCAGAAGGAAAAGGGGACGAGGGACTATACAATAAAGCCAGTTGAAGGAGCCTACGATTTCAATATATCATCTAGTGATCTCGAAAGAATGGTGAAAGGTGGAATTGTGCGCCTCATGGGACTGATGAATATTAAAATTAAATCTGTATCTGAGGAGAAAATAGAGGCTGAATTTCATTCTAAGGATTATATGAAAGCAAGAGAAAAAGACGCCCCATTTATTCACTGGCTACCTGCTGGGAGAGGCTTCAGTGGAAAAGTAGCAATGCCTGATGCAAGCTTCGCTGAGGGAATAGTATCAGATTACTGTAAGGAGCTTGAGATCGACCAGATGATACAGTTTGAGAGGTTTGGCTTCTGTAGAGTTGACTCAGTTGATCCATTCGTTGCTTTTTATACGCATAATTAGTCTAACAGACAATCAAATCATCATAACTAAAAGCCACAACGTTTAATAAAGAACAACTGGGTTAGTGTTTACACCTTGAGGGAAATGAAATGTCAGGAGATGTAGATCCTTCGAAACCCTTCTACGTAAGGTTCGAAGTACCGAAAGAAGTCGCTGATGCAGCCTACGAGGCACTAAAAATTGCATCAGAGTCAGGAAAGATTAAGAAAGGAACCAATGAGACCACAAAAAGCATTGAAAGGGGAAAAGCTGAACTTGTCCTCATAGCGGAGGATGTTCAACCACCAGAGGTAGTTGCGCATCTACCACTTCTCTGTGAGGAGAGAAAAGCTCCCTTTGTATACGTACCAGAGAAGAATAAGATCGGAGATTCCTTGGGTATAAACGTGAGCTCTGCTGCTGCTTCAATTGAGGATGCGGGCGACGCAGAAAACCTGGTCTCAGAGATTCATAAAAAATTAGAGGAAATCGTGAAGTAAGATGAGCCAAGATTCTGACCTACTTATTCCAGCCACCGTTATCCAGATACTTGGAAGAACAGGGCTAACAGGAGAGGTTATGCAGGTAAGAGTCAGGATTGAGGAAGGCAGAGATAAAGGGCGAATAATAACAAGGAACGTAAAAGGACCTGTAAGAATCGATGATATCCTTCTCCTAAGAGAAACGGAGAGGGAAGCGAGGAAGATAAGGTAAGAGTGAATAACATGCCACAAATATACGAATGTAGTTTCTGTGGCGACGAGATCGCCCCTGGAACCGGAATGGGCTTTGTCCGAAGAGACGGTAGAATTCTTAGGTTCTGTAGTAGTAAATGTAGGAAGAGCGCCCTTAAACTCAAAAGGGATCCACGTAAATTCAAGTGGACTAAAGCCTGGCGCACTAGACAACGATAATCTTTTTCTAGAAACCCTAATTTAGCTTTTATTTAATATATTTTTTAAGTAAATAAGTCATTTTTAGCTGTTTTTATATCCAGTTAGGGATAAATGATATATCATTAATCCGCGTATTTAATTTAGGGATTACATGACTCTAAAGATCCCAGCTAACCTACAGAAATACGTTGTTCTCTCAGAGGAAGGCGATATAGTTGATCGCTTCAAGTGCCCCATCGAAGGATGTAAATTTACCACAAGATTAGGCCCAGGAGCAGTACGAATGCACATCTTGATAAAGGCTGATCCTAAGGTCGAAGGTAGATATGATAAACAACACGAAGAATTCGCTAAAAATGCGGAAATTCTAGACATGGATTACGTAAAGACACTCGCAGAATTCCCGAGAAAGGAAATTTCAGACTAGAGAGAATCCTCTCCCATTTTTTATGAAACCGGTAAACCTATTTCATATCATGTATAAGCCTTACTCATGTATCAAGATACACTGATAATTTTGAAACCTGACGCAATCGAACGCAACCTCGTTGGAACAATAATAAAATATTATGAGGATGGTGGTCTGGAGATAAAAGACATGAAATTTTATAAAACAATTGAGAAAAAGAAGCTGGAAAAACATTATCCGGATTCTATGGCAGAGAGCATAGGAAGCAAGGCCAAAAGAGCTGTTCCAGAAATAAAAGATCCGACAGCTCATGGTATGAATGTCTTGATTAAATTAAGAGAGTATTTCAGTAGAGGGCCAGTACTAGCGATCAAATTTAGTGGGGAGAATACTATAGCAAGAGCGCGAGAGATCACAGGTTATACCGACCCTTCTGAAGCTAAAGAGGGCACCGTTCGAGGGGATCTTGGAGTGGACTCAATAGAGAAAAGTACCGACGAGAACAGAGCAGTTGAGAATCTGGTACATGCTTCGGGTAATCAAGAAGAAGCAAGAACAGAGATTAAACTCTGGCTTGGTTAACGTTCAACTTCCCCGAGAATGAATCTCTCTACCCATTGCCTTGCTTGATCATCTGGGACTTGTTTTGGGGGATGTTTGAAACTATAACTGCTAATACCCAGTAGAGGACCGCCAATGCCCCTATCAAGCGCAATCTTAGTAGCTCTTATAGCATCGATTGCCACCCCAGCGCTATTTGGACTGTCATTGACTACAAGCTTGAGGTCAAGGTTGATGGGAAGGTTGCCAAAGCTATGGCTATTTACTCTGATATAACATATTTTATGATCCTTCAAAAAGGGTACATAATCACTTGGACCTATCCGGGTCGGTACATCATAGGGGATTAAGCTCTGTACTGCCTCAGTCTTACTAACTCTCTTTGTTTTCAGTCTGTCCTCTATGGTCATGTTCTCAAAGTCAGTGTTTCCACCAATGTTAAGCTGATAAGTGGAATCTAGCATTACACCTCTGTCATGGAAGAGTTTTGCTATAACCCTGTGTAGAATTGTTGCACCAATCTGGCTTTTTATATCATCGCCTGCAACAGGTAGGCCTGCTTTCTCAAATTTATCCGCCCAATTTTTATCAGAGGCAATAAATTCGGGGATGCAATTTACGAAAGCGACACCTGCTTTTAAAGAGGATTGAGCGTACATCCTTGTTGCATCAGCACTACCAACAGGAAGGAAGTTGATTAACATATCTGGTTTGGTGTCTCTTAATACATCTGTTACATCTACTGGCTCTATTGACCTATCGGCATTGAAACTCTGAAACATATGAGGCGCGACACCGTCAAGTATCGGAGCTGGCTGGACAGTAACACCGGTCTCTGGAACATCGACAAATTTCTGGCAATTATTGGGGGGTTCCCAAATTGCCTCACTAACATCCTTTCCAATCTTTTTCTTATTCACATCGAATGCCGCTACAAAATCTATGTCACTAATGTGATAATTTCCAAAATATGCATGCATCACTCCAGGTATGATTGCGTCTCTTTCCGCGTCCTTGTAAAACTCTATACCCTGAATCAACGCAGATGCACAGTTCCCTAATCCAGCAATTGCTACCTTGATACTCAAATTATGATACCACCTAATAGACTGATATTGAATTATGATTCGTTTAAGCATTTCCGCAATAGCGGTTAAGGATCGTGGTGAATTCTAATTCTGTTATTAATATCATCTATTCGACAGGTTAACCAAGGTGATGGCATTTTTTTCTGACCGAAACTCCATGAATCCCAAGTCCGCCAAGTCTTCTCAGGGGTGAAACTGCCATCAGGATTCTGTTTACTCCTTAGAACCTCCCACATCTCAAGAAACCTATCGTCTTCAAGGGCTGAATCGTACCTACTTAATACATCTACCATATGCAAAATATCGTACCATATATTGGGATACCTCAATTTCAAGAAAGTAGAGCCGATGCCAAATTTCCTTACCTTCTGAGATGCCCGGTAAGTCCAGTGCTCTAATAGTGCGTCTATTCCTCTGAGGCATTCTTCAGAATTAGCTATATCTTGGTTCAAAGATAATGCTTTTAGAGATAATAAGTTGCTGTACGGGCAATACTGATTTTTCTTTCCCGGTCCCTTTAGGCTCGGAGAAGAGCTTTTACATCTCCAGCCATTAACGTCAGATAGCCATATTAGCTCCCTCAAAGCCTCATCTGTTTGTTGATTTCGGAATCCGAAACTGAGCAAACTGTACAGTAAGGATGCTGAGTCGCATAGTATCCATTCCATGCTTTGATCCTTTTTTTCTGCCCATGCTTCGGGTAATTTATATAGTGCCTGAAACATGCCATTTTCTGATTGGTTCGAGAGTATCCTCTCACCGATCTCCTTGATGCTTTCATCTTTCTTATTCAACCCTATGTCTGCAAGAAATACTATTTTATGTATCAGGTGACCCTCATTTTTGTTTCGTTTTAGAGGCATTTGTCCTGGCCAAATCCTGGTCTCTTTTATTATTTCAGATATTTTTGGGTGTTTAGCAACCTGGTTGTGGTGTTTTCCTATAGTAACTGCATCGGATGATTTTGATAGATAGTTCTTGATCCATGGTTCTTCGCATTTTTCTAAATAACTTAACGGATTTTTGTCTAGAAACTTTACTGAAGGTGGCATCTATGGTATTCACATAGTGTATGTAAAAAATTAAACGAATATGATTAAGAAGGAGAGGTAGGTGAAGGTTAGCTAGTTCTCTTGTAGTATCCAGGTCTTGGTGAGTATATAGTACCATCTTTCACTAATACACTGATGAGTCTAGCTGCCTCACTTCTAGGTATGTTGTGATCTCCTTGGAGCGCTTCATAGAGATCGTCGTCTCTTACCGAACCGCTTATTCTCTCCATCTCCGTTATTACCTGCAATACCTTCTGTAGCTGATTCTGTAGGCTCCTGGGTTTTCCTGTGTATAATATGTCAATGTCTATCTCACCGGTTGTAATGTCGATGCCTACCTGCTCGAGGCTCTTCTGCATCAAGTTGATTACAGCCTCAGCGTCCTCAACACTGATCTCCTCTCTAAGGTGTGCTCGTGCCCTTGCCTCTGCCAGCCTCACCAAGCTCTCAAGCTGTCTGGCTGTAATGGCTACTGCAGAGGCTTCTCCTCCATCCATGCTTGCGCTTCTCATCTTGACGTAGAAATCCCGCAGCCTCTCAATAACCTCATCTGTAATTATGGGTTTTACTTTCTTCGCGAAGCTGATGTATTTTCTAAGATTCTGTATATCAATCATGGGCATTCCATGAGAGGAAAGCTTGTGAAGCCCAAGTATGTGCTCCGCCATATCTGTATCCCTCTGCTGATCAGGTTGATCCTTGAGTATGAATATTAGATCAAATCGGCTTAGAATGGTAACTGGAAGGGTAATATTTTGAGCTATAGTCTGATACGGGTTATAGCGACCCAGAGCGGGGTTTGCTGCTGCTAGGATTGATGCCCTTGCGTTCAAAGTAGCTACAATTCCACCTTTAGCTATGGGTACTTTCTGTTGCTCCATGGCTGGGTGTATTGCACCTCTGTCCTCCTCTCTCATCTTGTCGATCTCGTCGATACAGCATACTCCCTTATCGGCTAAAACGAGGGCTCCTGCCTCGAGGATAAAGTTACCAGTACCTCCCTCTTTCACTACAGCCGCTGTAAGACCTGCAGCGGTGCTTCCTCTGCCAGTAGTTAATAAGCCCCGGGGTGCTGCTTTTGCCGCGAAGTTTAAAATCTGGCTTTTTCCTGTACCGGGATCTCCAACAAGAAGAACGTTGATGTCTCCTCGTATCCTAACATCCTGAAGATCCTTGTGCACACCCCCGAGCAGTAGATAAAGGGTAGCTTCCTTGATGTGTTCATGGCCGTATATGCTTGGAGCGATACTGCTCATTAGTTTCTCGAATATGAAGGGGTCTTCAGATAGTTCCTCTATCATCTCTCTGTCCTCGGGAGTAAGCTCCATAAGCTCCATCTCCCTGCCACTCACGTCTACATAGCTTGCCTCTATTAGGAGATCAAAGTTCCTCATCTCCCCGCCGCGCCCATATCTTGGTAGTAGCCTTATGTAACCTGTTAATTTGATCCTGTCTCCTGGTCTGGCTATATCTACTATGTCGTCCGATAGATCAACGTGAATGCTCCTTGGTAGTTGTCCGGGTGGAAGATCTTCAGGCCTCTCTTGTATAGTTACCTTTTGATTATCTATGAAAACGGATTCCTTTGGGACAAGCTCAAAATTCTTTCTATTATCACAAGCCAAGCATTTCTGAGGTTTTGAGAGGTTTTGTCCGCTCTGTTCTATATGGTTAAGCTCTCCGCAGACGGGGCATCTGAAAGTTGCACGGATAATAAGTGGTGTTATGCTTGAAGCCCTAACAATAATACCATTTATCATCACAAGTTTACCTATGTGATCTGCACCTATACGTCTAAGTTGAGTCTCAGAAGGCAGGCTCTTGAAACGGACGTTTATCCGTTTAACGCTCTCGGCGTAGATGGGATCTCTCGTTCTTAGTTTGCCTCGTATTACGCTATTAAAGATAGGAGTTAATCCCTCAGGATCATCGAGTATAGCCTGAGCCAGATCCATATCAAAAGAGTACAGATCTGTGAAATCTATTACAATGCTTTTGGTTCCCTTAACGATCATCTCGCTTATGGCGTGATCGTACTTGAAGTCTTCTTGATCATTCATGAAGTCCTCTATGAAACGGGTGAAAGCTTCCTCAAATGATTCCTGACGAGCCACGTTTATTCACCTATGCTCCTCATTTTTTGGCGCCATTCCTGGATAGTTTTATGCACCTCATCATATAGACGTCCCTCATGTTTCGGTAGGGGGGAGGCTGGTGAACCTGCACCTGATGATGCAACCCTAGCTATCCTACCAATTCGTGATTCTAAGATATCTCTATACCTAGCTTTTATCCTCCTCAACACTGCCTCCTCCTCAAATCGTGGAGCCTGCTTGAAGCTCTGATATGCCCTCTCATAGAACCTCTCAGGTAAAGCTCCCGGAGGACCTGCGGGATTAATTCTTTCCTTGAAATGAATCTGCGTCCATTCAGTCTGATTTATCGACAGATCCATATACTCAGCAAATCCGTGATTAACGAGTTCATCTGCCAACCAGAAAAAAGTGTTTAATTCTTTCCCTGATTGAAGGGGTTTTATCGTAATTCCAGGAGTCTCGATTTTCGGCGTCTTTTTAGTTGTTCTTACTGTTATATCCGAGTTTTCGAATTCTAGGTGGGCTACCGTGGAACTCATTAGGCTGAGATCGTCTCTGACATACTAATAAAACGATTCTCTATAACTTTTAGAGGAACCAAGCCTTAAATCACGCCATAACTCAGGAAAATAGATGCAATCAAGACTTGAGGATCATCCCGGAATCAAGAAACTGGCTGATACTGTCAGAGACTTGATTGAAAAAGACAAATTACAAACCACAGTAGAAGAGCGAATCCAGGAATTCAGACAAGTTCACGAAATGGATACCTTCAAATGGTATGAGGAACTGGTCTACTGCCTCTTAACTGCATACGCCAGCGCGGTGATGGGTCAAAGATGTCTTGATGCCCTCTGTGAGACAGGGGCTGTGCTTGATGGGAAACTGGATAAAGTTGAGAGTTGTCTCATTGAAGAGGGTCATCGATTCGCCTCAAGAAGGGCTGAGTATATTTATAACTCAAGGAATTTAGCCCCTATACTCAAAAATAAAATTCAATCCTTCGATGATTCAAAGGATGCTAGGGTATGGGTTGTGAAAGAGGTTAAAGGGATAGGCTGGAAGGAGGGTAGTCACTTCCTAAGAAACGTAGGGTATTTTGATCTAGCAATACTTGATAGGCACATAATTAGAAATATGGCAGAATTCGGGCTGGTTGACAAAGAAGAGGCTGAGAAGGGGCTTACCAAGAAACGCTATCACAACTACGAAGAGATACTCTCCCTTGTTGCAGATGAACTTGACATGCCACTTGGCATCATGGATTTGTACCTCTGGTATAGAAAGACGGGAAAAGTCTTGAAATAGATTCATATTTTATCGCTCAGAATTAATCCCATGAAAGTTCACTGGAAAGGTGAGACCAGGGATATATGGACACTCTGGAGGGAGGGAACAGAGGTTAAGATGATCGATCAGAGAGTTCTTCCACATAAATTTGAGATTTTAACCTTTAAGAATTTCAAGGAGACGGCTGATTCCATAAGAGATATGGTCTGCAGAGGGGCTGGTGCTATAGGTTGTGCTGCTGGTTACTCGATGGCTCAGGCGGCTCTCGAAGCAAATGAAATGGAAGTAGCTCAATTCACTGATTATTTAGAAAATGCAGCTAGCTATGCATATGGTACTAGACCAACTGCAGTCAACCTTTTCCAGGCAGTTGAGAGATGCCTTGAGGCTGGTTCTATGGGGGATGTGAATGAGAGAGTAGAGAAGGTTGTAGAGGAGGCAGATCGAATCGCAGAGGAGGACTTAGAGGCATCCAAGAAGATGGGTGAACATGGCTCAGAGTTAATTGGGGATGATTACAGGATACTTACACACTGCAACGCAGGCGCTCTAGCTTTTATTGATTTTGGGACAGCTCTAAGCCCCATTCGATTTGCTCAAAAACAAGGTAAGAGACCTTTCGTCTGGGTTGATGAGACCAGACCACGTTGTCAAGGTGCTAGGTTAACGGCCTGGGAGTTAATGCAGGAAGGAATTGATTATGCTCTTATTGTTGATAACGCTGCTGGTTACTTCATGCAGCGAGGGGAAGTTGACATAGTTATAGTGGGAGCTGACAGGGTAACGGCAAACGCTGATGTAGTAAACAAAATTGGGACTTATGAGAAGGCAGTGGTTGCGAAGGAGAATGATATTCCCTTCTATGTAGCAGCTCCAAGGATGACTTTTGATCTCAAGACGGAGACAGGTTGGGAGGTCGAGATTGAGGAGAGAAGTCATGAGGAGGTAACCAGGATGTGGGGAAAAATAAATGAGGATGAGTTAAAAGATGTTCAGATTCCTGCCGATGGTACAGTTGCAAGAAATCCTTCATTTGATATCACACCGGCGAGATATATTAGTGGCTTCATAACAGAGGAAGGAATAATAAAACCACCATTTGAGGAAAATATACGAAAAACTTTTCAATAGTTCTATTTCCTGAAACTTTTTTTTCACCATTTTAAGATTTACTAGAGTTCAAGTAAAAATGGGCAGGTATTTTTGACCAAATTGCTTAAATTTCACTGCCTATATCCTATTCCGGTATCCCGCCCTAGCTCAATGGCAGAGCATCCGGCTGTAGTCAACGCCCTGCGGGGCGATGGCAATCAGGCCATGAGCAGACACCGGAGGGTTCCAGGTTCAACTCCCGGGGGCGGGACCATTCCTAATCTCAAAGCTTTCTGAATCACTTGGATCCGTGTATCTAGAGAATTCATTATTCACGAATCTCTCGACAGCTTTTCTTGCACTCATATCCTCTGGTAAATGATATATCTGTACGAAAGAATCAGTAAGAATATGAAAAGGCCCCTCACCTATACTCCCTGTTAGAAGGGTGTTCGCTTCCTCTTCTTGTATCATCTCTGTTATAGCTATACCCCTTCTCTTCTCCATATCAAGGGAGGGATTCTTTCTAGTTTTCCAATCTTTTATCTGATTATCAGTGTACCTGATGAAGATAAAGAATGGAGCTTCACCGAAATGATGTAATGTCTGTGATTCAAGCCCTTTATCTTCTTCAACGGGTATAGAGATGATGTATTCAGTCTCCTCTATCGGCTCTATATGAATGACAATCGATTCAATCTCTGGGATTTCCTTCTTTACTCTCTTTTCTACCCTCTCAGATAGTTGATGTGCTTGGTCTACGGAGAGTCGCCTCTCAACACCGATTGTAAGCTCCCCCATGCAGAAGGGCCCAGTTTTACGGCATCTTATATCATATGCTTTTCTAACTCCCTTTGTTTCTTCGGCAATTTCCTTTATTCTTAGCATTTGATCGGGGTCTTCCACTGCATCCATTAAACCAAGGAGTGAGTTCCAAGCTAACCTGAGACCCATTCTCAGGATAAAGATACTGATTACTATTCCCATTATTCCTTCGATGGAGGGATAACCGATATAGCTTGATCCAACACCTACAAGTACAAGAAATGAGGCGTATACATCTGCCTTGAAGTCAGCTGCCTGGTTTTTAAGTGACTGAGAGTTAATTTCATCTCCGACATTTCTTGTGTATTCTGAGAGCCAGTAAAGTAGTGGTATTGAGGTGCCCACTACGATAAGAATAACAGTGGACATTAGTAATGGGCTTGGATTAAGTACCTGAAGAATAGAGCGTCTTACAATCTCGCTTCCTGTAAATATAAGTAGAATAGCTACGATGAGACTCACAATTGTCTCGGCTTTATAGAAACCATAAGGAAAACGCTCTGAGGGAGGCCTCTTTGATAAGCGTAAGCCAATAAAAACTGTTATTAGTGAAAAAAGATCAGTGAGTGAATCAACTGTTTGCGCTATAACTGCAACACTACCTGAGAGAAGCCCTACTGTTCCTTTGGCTACTCCAATAAGGAACACAATCATCATCCCAATCTTGGCTGTTCGTTCACCCTTATCTAGTAAAGCATCTCTACTCATAGTTTATCAGTTGAATTAAGTATATTAGGAAATAAATAGAGACTACTTTATGTTCTTACCTGCTAGTTTTTCTATCGCGACGGATACAGCCTGGGTTCCTTTATCCCTCATTCCCATGGCGTCGCAGTGACGGAACATCTGAAAAACCATACTGGTAGATGGCAGGGGCATCTTGTTTTCTGCCGCTGTCTCCATTATTATTCCTAGATCCTTTATGTAGTCTTTTATCTTGAATCCGGGTTCATGGTCTCCTTTGAGTAGTCTTGCTCCGTTATTGCTTAATTGCCAGCTTCCGGCTGCTCCTCCGCTTACTGCTTCATGTACTTTCTCAATGTTTACACCGGCTTTAGCTGCGAAGACCAGGGCTTCAGCTACCCCGAGCATTGTAGTACCCACTAGTATCTGGTTGACCGCCTTGCAGACCTGGCCATCACCGTTTCCTCCAATATATGTAATTGTTTTACCCATGGCTTCTAGGATAGGCCTATTTTCTCTGTATATCTGTTCTTTTCCGCCAACCATAATACTAAGTGTGCCATTATTAGCCCCTATTACACCTCCGCTGACTGGTGCATCAAGCATCTCAATTCCTTTTTCAGATAGTTTCTCAGCTATCTCCCTTGTTGCTATTGGACTGATTGTGCTCATGTCAATGAAAACATCGCCCTTTTTAGCCCCATAGAATGCACCATCAGAGCCTAGAAGAACCTCTTCAACATCCGGGCTATCCGTTACAATAGTTACAACAACATCGCTATTCTGAGCAACTTCTTTAGGATTCTTGGCTGCCTTAGCCCCAGCTTCTACCAGTGGATCCATCTTACTTGCAGTTCTGTTCCAAACTGTCACTTCATATCCGGCTTTCAGCAGATTCTTTGACATTCCGGTACCCATTAATCCGAGTCCTATGAAACCAATCTTCTTCATAATAATCAGATAAGAAATGTTGATTTAGACTCTAAATAGTTTCGATAAGTTCCAGATCCTTATCAAATGATAGCTTGGTATTAGTTTACATAGCTGTAATATATCATATACAAACCAGCAATTATCAGGATTACTGAATTAGCCTTTTTTACATAGGGCAGATACTCCATTAATCGTGAGTAAATTACTTCTTTACTATATGACAAAGCTAAAGTAAGAGGTACAATCATTGCCGCTGCTCCTAACCCATAAACCAGAAACATGATTATCACATCCAGAGGTCCTCCTGCGGAGGCTGATTGAAGTACTAAAAGTATGAAAATGGGGAAGCTGCAGCTCAGACTAGCAGCTCCATAGCCAAGACCATATATATAGAATGAACTAATTCCCGATTTCTCCGGGGCCTTAAGCGAGAGCATAGGAATCCTATCTGTCAAATTGCTGAAAACATTCATTAAGCCAATAAGAATTAAAAAGCCCCCAATAAACGGTATCACAAGATCTAGCCTAGAAGCTATACGGTTTACGATTACACTGGGAAGTAGACCTATCAAAATGTAAAGGGTGAGGAAACCAATTACAGTCGTCACTGAAAAAATAAGAGATCTGCTGAGATTGCGTTCTTCATCAAGGTTAAGATAGTAGGCGATGTAGCTTGGTAACATAGGCAGTGCGCATGGGGCTAATGTTGCCATGAATCCAGCGGTAAATGCCAGTCCTAAATGTGCCAGAGCCATTATATGTCTCATCCATATTTCTCAAAAAGCTGTTCGAAGTGAACCCTGGGCGTAAAAAAGCTCCTATATACAATCTTTCCCTCTTTATCCACTAGAAGGATCGAAGGAATAGCGGATACTTCGTATTCAAGACCCGCCTCGGGGCTATGAGCAAAGTTCCAATCTATTTTATGTTCAGATTTGAAATTCTTCAGATATGATATATCGTACCTTGGATCTATGTTTATACTAACTATCTCAACATCAGGTATCTCATCTATTTCTCTCAGAATTTGTATCTGGTCTTTACATGGTTCGCACCATGGAGCCATGAAATCTATAACTAGGAAACTGCCATGATAGTCGCTGAAGGAGAAATCTTCGCCATCAACATCTTGGAAATCGTAGTCTATTGGGGAGTTTCCGACAGTTGTACCCTTCTCAAAATTATTGATGTTTCTCCGTTGATTGTTCCAATATAATCCAAGAGCAATTAAGATTATAAATAGGGATATAATGATTATGTTCCTTCTGCTGGGTGTCACAAATATTCCGAGGTACGATAACTAAAAAAGATGGTGAAAGATGTTCACCTGCATTAGACAATATAATTTTAAGTGTTTTTAGTAAAATTTACAACATTTTTTAGGGATCCTAAGTGTCACAGTGCTATCTAGAATTTCTGCATCTAAGGATATTTCTAGTAAGTTTTCTACCATAGATTCTAGATAAGATTGAACAAAATAGCTCCATCTCGTACCTATATTATGCCTTAAATGGAACATATAGTCATCATCCATCTCGTGATAACTACAACTGAACCACCCACTATAATTGTCAAGAACATTGAGAATAAACCACTTCAAAGAATTATAGTTAAGGGTCATGCCCCGAATCAAAAGGTTATCTCTTGCCCTCAGTCTTCCCGCAATTCTACCTGAGTCATTAATCTCCTCATGGCTCAAACCTTCCAGTAATGAAGCTAAAGTCGATGGCGCCAGACTAATTAGGTTCTCATTCAAGAAGAATCTATCATTATACACATATCGATCAATCAATTCCTCAATAATCGAGTTAACGCTCAAACCTCTCCTCTCTGCCTCAAACCTCAGGACCTTATCATAGTCTGTGTCTATTCTGATCGTTCTCGTTGTATGGTCAGACACAAGCAAACCCAAGAATTAACTAGTTTGTTTAACTATATATAATCTATTAGATTATTTTAAGAGAAAGAGTTAAACTAACAAAAATATAGATACTAAGATGAATAAGATACTTTATCAAAATTTTAAAGGGAGGATTATGATAAGATTATCTTCTCTCTGCTGCACCTGCTAAGTAGATGGCTGCTCTCAAAGCGTTGACTGCTGTAGGATAATCCTGGAAGGTCCCTATCATTATTCTCCCATCTCTTCGCTCAAAGCTAGGCATAAGATCAACTACGTCACACATTGTACTAGAAGCGAATCTTATCTTTACCTCAACTGGCTCCTCTACTTTTCTTGGCGGGGGCAGCTGTCTACTTAGAGCTTCCTTTACTTTTGACTTAATCAGCTTACCACTCTCCTTTGGGTGCAGGCACTTGGCAGCATATCTTCCAACTGCCCATTTTACAGTTGCAGTAGTTATCCCTTCCACAAAGTTCTCAGCTTCTCTCGTCGCTGCCTCATCTCCAGCGAGGAAAATTGATGGAACACTGAAAGACCCAGCAAGAGCTGAATTAAGTCCAAATTCTCCTGTCTCTCTCCCGTTTATCCAGATACCATCTACAGCACTACCCGATATGGTATGACACATGATCCCATTCTTGGTTCCCTTCATACTGTGATATCCTACGTAAAGAGCTGCGTCAAAATCCTCGTTAATTCCCTCCATCATGGCGTTTGGTTTGGGACTACCTCTAACTAGGTAAGCTGATTCATGAACATCCTCCGGTCTAAGATTTCTCATTCTACCATGAGCATCACTGACCATAACCTCTTTGACACCCGAATCTAAGGCTCCCTCAATAACTGAGTTTAGATCACCTACCATGAGTTTCCTAGCGAAACTATACTCATTTTCCTTATGGTTGACTTCACTCCAGTCAACTATTCCACTTATACCCTCCATATCGATGGATATGAAGATCTTTTCAACGTTTGGCATGGGTATTATACTTATCAAGGGTTTAACAGATTTTTCCTAGCCTATTTTTCATCCAGTGACTTGGGCATCTTGAACAATATTGGCTCACCGCAATATAGACATAACATAGTTTTAGGTACAATGTGCTTACAATTTTCGCAGGTTGTGAGAGCTGATTTGTCATTCTGTTTCTTTTTTGATTTTAGAGCATATTCTTGAGCCATTCTACGGAATTTTTTGATTTCTTTGTTTAAAAGGGGAACGCATATTGGCTCCTCTGAGAGATATGTGAAAGTGGCCCTAAGATTCTTATATCAATTTAATTAAAACCAAAATCATGAGTCTAATGTATGATCCCGAAGAGGGGATTATGAGGGTTGCCTGCTTTGTATCCGGCTCTGGCACTAATGCACGTAAAATTATTGAGAGATCCCTTGAAGATGATTCATCTTACAGAGTGATCTTGATTTTTAGCGACGTTAGGGATAGCAGGATCCGCAAGGGAGGTGAAAAGATGTGTAGGGCGAAAGATATCGCCGATGAGTACAGTATATCCCACGAGAGCATCGACATAAGGGATTTTTACGCTGAAAGAGGAGCTAAACGTAGCGATCTGTCTTTGCGCCCTGAGTTTGACATGCAGGTCAAGGAAACCATAGATCCCTTTAATATCGATCTTATTGCGAATGCAGGTTACATGAGTATAATGACCGCCCCCATCCTCGAAGCTTACTCAGGCAGAATAATCAATGTTCATCCCGCTGACTTGACCATAATGAAGGGTAAGGAAAGAAAATATACAGGAATACATGTAGTAGAGGAAGCTATCCTAGAGGGGGAGAATGAGCTACGCTCAACCACTCACATCGTAAGAAGGAAAGTGGATCACGGGGAGATCCTCCTTATATCAGAGCCAGTAAAAGTGGAACTCCCTCCGGGCGTAACAGTGGATGAACTGAAGCAAGATATTGATAAATTAAGGAATGTGGTTGATAAGCACCAGGAGATGTTAAAGCGAAAAGGTGATTGGAGGATATACCCTCTTACTGTCCAGATGATTGGTGAGGG
>WJIV01000001.1 GCA_014730055.1 Candidatus Bathyarchaeota archaeon | reverse complement strand
TTCCTGAATTCACACGCTATATGACTGTGGATGAGCTTCACCAGCGAAATGCTGATATGATTAATGAGTACCCGGGCAAGGTTGAGTTAATTGATCTTGGTAAATCGACTAACAGTGAGGTAATTGACTGCTTAAAGATAGGCGAAGGCAAGTACAGTGCATTTATACATGGTTTTCCTAACTGTGAGGAGCCCTATGGTGGTAATCTCATCGACTATTTTGCAGAGATACTTCTCCAAGATGATCAGCTAAGGGAGGACCTTGACTACACCTGGTACCTCGTGAAGTGCAGCGACCCCGATGGTGCAAGGCTGAATGAGGGATTCCAGAAGGGCCCCCACACACCTATGAACTTTTCATTAAATTATTATCGTACACCAAATTTCTTGACTCCTGAGAGTTGTTTTCCTTATAGGTTTGGTCCCCTGAATCTTAACGACCCCGTTCCTGAGACTGAGGCCCTTATGAAGTTGATGGATCAGGTTCCTATGACCTTTGTCAGCAGCCTTCATATGATGAAATGGGGAGGGATTACCTATGAGGTACCAGAGCCCTGTGAGGCTATTTACCCTGATTTGTGGAGGGTGGCGAATCAATTTGATATCTTCCCAAGAAAGAGGTTAGGAACAACCTACGCTCCGGGTATACAATATGCCGCATATCTCACTCCCGCGAGAGGCTGGGTTAGGCAATGGATCACCGGAAATGAGAACATTGAGCCCATCAGAGGCTGCTACATCTATGAGTACGGTCAGCAGCTCAACCCCAATATGTTCATGATGATACCTGAGTGCTGTATCTGGTTTGACCCCCGGATGTGGGATGACACACCGCTAGACAGCACATTAGGCGAGTCCCTCCGATACGCTAAGGAAACGAGTGACGAGGTAAACAACTTTATGCTTAGGATCTGGAATGAGTCTCTGCCTCTCTTAAAGACGGAAAGTCCCTTCAAGGTCATGATGGAGGAGTGGATGGAGCCAATTATTAAGCGATACACCAATGTCACCAACCCACCATTCAGATTCGACGAGCGTATACAGAAAAAGAAAGCTACCATGGCTGAGAAGGTTGGAGTAGAGGGCAGGGACGACCTCTACAGGATGTTCTATCTCGGCGGGATGATACGAACCTTTAACGCCGAGCTAGAGAAGGGAGGATCAGAGAAACTGGAAGATCTAAATCAGGAGGTAATGGGGAAACTTCAGGAGTACGATAACTATCTACATGACAACTATACTGTTGTGAACCACCCTATCAGGAATCTCGTAGGGATGGGAGTAGGCAGCCTGATTTACTCCGCAGAGTACGCAAAGACCAAACAAAAACCCATTGTAACCGGTTATCAGTTATAACTATTCTTTAAGCCTGTAATCGTACCCTTCCCCTTTCTCTATTATACCTTCATCAACTAGTTCCAAAACCTTTTTTCGCACGGTTACCCTGCTCCCAGAACCTCTCTCTTTCTGCACCTCCCTTGTAAGAGCGCTGATATTCCTAGGGCCTCTAAGAGCCAATACGTTCGGGATCATCCTGCTAATCTCATCACGGTACTCCTCATCCCTAGCTAGTTGACGTTTTATCCTCACAAGTCTCTCTATCAGCTTTAGGGGCTCAGTGTAAAGACTGGCACCGACCTTTAAGTCCCCCATGATCTGTGTGAGTTCGGGGTATTGTCTGGACTCGATGAGAGCTGCCTCTAGATAATCAAGCCTACCCATCATTATCTCAAGTTTTCTGTTCATTTCCCTGAGTTCATCTTCTAGTCCAGACACGGATGGATAGTGATCTATTCTGCTTTTAGGTTTACCTAAAGCGGTTAAAGGGGTTTAATCCATATATTACTGACCGTCTATTATGTTAGGGATTAAAATGAATGTAGAACTGCTCAAGAAACTCTCGAACTCCTTCGGCCCTCCTGGTCTGGAGACCGAGCCTAGAATGATACTTCAAGCTGAGTTAGAGGATTATGCTGATGAGATGAGGACGGACAAACTTGGAAACATAATCTTCACTCACAAGGGGGACCCAGATGCCCCTACCATTATGTTGGCTGCTCACATGGATGAAGTGGCATTCCTAATCACTCATATCGACGAGAAGGGATTCCTCAGGTTTCACACCTGGGGTATAGTAGATAATGTGCTACCCGGACAAAGAGTGAAATTAAACGGCAAGAAAGGCCCCCTATATGGTATCCTTGGTACCAAGCCCCCACATGTCCTAAGCGACGAGGAGAAGAAGAAAGCTATACCTGTTGACGAACTCTTCCTCGACATTGGTGCTAGTAACCTAGAGGAGGCTGAGGACAAGGGGGCCTTCATAGGGATGACCGGCGTCTTTGACGTTGATTTTAAGGATCTGGGAAATGGATACTTATGGGGTAAGGCATTCGATGATCGAGTAGGCTGTTATGTGATGGCTGAGGTTTTCAAATGGGCTAAGGACACAAGCTATAATATAGTGGCTGTTGGTACCGTGCAGGAGGAGGTAGGGCTCAGGGGTAGTAAGACAGCAGCTTGGCAGGTTGACCCCGATTATGGTTTGGCACTAGAGAATACCTTCGCTATGGATATGCCCGGGGTCCCTGAGCACAAGCAGAGTGCTGCCCTGAGGAAGGGACCTGTTGTGACTATTGCAGATAGAAGCGTTATTGCCCATCCTAAGGTGCTTGGAAGTATCCTTGAAGGCGCTGATGCTGAAGGTATACCCTATCAGTTCAAGAGGATACCGAGTGGGGGAACAGACGCGGGAAGCATCCACTTAACGAAAGCCGGAATCCCGAGTGGAACCATTGCAAACCCCTGCCGGTATATTCATGGACCCTGCGGGATAACTACAAAAGAGGATATAGAGAACACAGTAAGGATTGTAAAGGCCTTCATCAAAAGGGTTAGCAACTAATTATTGATTGAAATAGTTGAAACTCACTACCTCTCCAGTATGAACTCTCTGGACGGCATTGTGGGTTTACCTATTCTCTTCATGAGCATTGACTCACCTACCTTCTTACCAATTTCCATGGGCCGCAGGTCCTCAAGGAGCTTGACTGCGTTATTCAGCTTGCTGTTTTTCTCGCTGTATATCCTGAAAATTGTATTACCTTCCTCGACTGGGTCTCCCAGTTTAGCGAAGAGCTTAAGCCCTGCTTTCTTTGAGGAAGGGGTGCCGGTAGCTCTAGCGATCTGCACTAGATCCCGGTTATTGATATAAAGCCCACGCCCGTCACGGGGTGCTGTAACATCGTAGGTCTTGCTCCCAGGTACTAGGTCATCAATGTTTATCTCTGGGTTGCCTCCCTGAGCTCCTATGATCTCCCTCATCTTCTCAAGCGCTTTACCGGATTTTATAAGCTCATGTGCCATCTCCTGTCCGTTACTATTGCCTGTCATCTCAAGTAGTATTCCGGCTACGTTGGTGGCCTTATTTACCAGCTCGTGAGGGCCCTCTCCATTAAGTGTTTGCAATGCCTCCTTGGCCTCGAGAACAGGCCCTATATTATATGCTATTGGCTGATCTCCTTCGGTTATGGCGCATTCGATTTTCATATCGAATCGGCTTCCTAGCTCAATAAAGTCGTTTGCCAACTGGTCCGCCTCGCTCATCGTCTTTATCTTTGCATCAATACCGACTGGAATATCAACAACCACATGGGTGCTGCCCATAGCCTTCTTCTTGCTCATTATGCTCGGTAAGAGCAGTGGGTCTATGCTGAGAGGATATTCGACTCTGATGAAAAGATCGTCGGCTGGGGCAAGATCTATGCTTCCACCCCAGACAATGCAGGCGCCCACATCTTTAACCACCTCTCTTATCTCCTCGAATTCCAAGTCTACAGGGCAAAGTGCCTCCA
>WJIV01000096.1 GCA_014730055.1 Candidatus Bathyarchaeota archaeon | reverse complement strand
CTCCAAGTCTAGAAGCTCCTTGAACCTTTCTTCTGCTAGCTCTCTCTCATGTGGTGCCATGAACTCGAAGGCGCTGCGCCCAATAACCTCATCCTTGGAATCATAGCCATGGATCTCTAGTGTTGCGTTATTACAATCAGTGATCACACCGTAAATATCGGTCGTTGTTATCGCATTGGGTGATGCTGAGAAGATATTCCGGAGTCTTCCCTCAGCGAGTTCTAAATTAAAATCCCCTAACTCTCTACCACACCAGTCACAAGTTGGCCAATCCTCTAGATTATCATCCATTCAATTAGTCAATAGTAAGGAAAGTTTGTAAACGTTTGCTAATATGTACCTTAATATATTTTATAAATAACAGATTATATTCAAAGAATATACTATGAATAAGCAATGGGAAAAAGAGGCCCGACAAGGCCAAGGAGAACCAATCCTAAAACTTTTTCCCCGTTTTTACTTATTTCATAGTAATATAAATTTTATGTATTAACAAACATATTTTTGATTAAACAAAAATTTATTTGATTTTTGAGTGAATTGGTTTAAAGAAGTAATGGTTTAATTGTGTATTCCTATAAGTATTAAAATTTAAAAAACGGGAATATAATTCATAATTAAATGGACCCTCTGACATATATTTTCGGCCCCTCAGCTAGAATTGATGTTATTTGTTGTTTTCTTGAGAATCCTGACCAACATATGAACTTAGCTGACCTGGCAAAGAGAATCCAGAAGACCCCAGGAGGAATATATCACGTACTACCTAATCTGGTCGAAAATGAGCTGATAAAAGAGGTCCCAGTAAGTAAACACAGAAAGGTATACAAGTTAAACAAAGAAAACCAGGTTATAGTAAAATTGTTAAAATTCTACCAAGATACCAAAAAACAGATTAACGGACTGTAGACACTCCCAATTAGAGAATAGGTATTCCTAGGGATGATATGCATTATTTTTATTATTTTATTTAGAATGAATCATGTGAAAACACAAGTCGTATAAACCCAGAGATCATAAAAGTTGTCTTTCTTGACTAGCAGCGAATCGAGTAAGAGTGAACCCATTTATTACAATGTACGAATATTTAGAGCTATGGCAGATTTCAATCTAACAGACTCAGAACTAGAATCCCTAGATATCTGGAAAGCAGTTGAAGATATAAAGGAGAAAATTCTCTGGGAAACAGAGAACGATGACCCCGAGATACAGGCTATGATGATATCCTTTGAAGTAAACCAGATAGTAAGAGAGCTATTGGAGCTGTCGATAAGTTTCACCAGAAATATTGTAGTAAGTAAATAAAGAGTTAAGGGATATTCAAAAATACTGTTTTTATTCAACGAAATAGTCCATAAACCCGGGATTAAATATGTCAGACGAACCCGGATTCATAGTAAGATTCTACGATAAAGCCTATGAGGAAATGAACATCCTCGAACTAGTGGAAGCACCTGTAGAGGCAATTAGCGGTGTCAGTGCCGCAGACGCGGAGAAGCTCAAGAAGGCCTTCAATATAGAGACAGTGATGGACCTCGCAACTAATGAATACATAACCCTAGCACAGGCAGTCAACAACTTCTCCCAGTGCTCGGGAGCCGTGCTAGACCAGGAATTCCTCTCAGAGGATCTAATTGAGCTAGCCGACAAACCAGTCCACGCAATAAAAGGAATAAGCGAGGACGACGCCGATGCATTACAGAAAGCCTTCAACATAAAGACAATTAGAGACCTAGCAGAGAACAAGTACGTCAGCATCGCCCGAACAACCGTCTCACTAGCGGCTATGGTAGAATTTCTCCTCGAGATGAATGAGGAATAAACCAACTTTTTTTTAGACTAGGTAACTTATGTTGTTAATAGTATAACATATCTTAAGAGTAGAGAAAGTCATTATTATAAACAAGTACATAAATCCACCATAAGTTACAGAACGATATCTTTCACTATAATTACTTATAATGAAACGCGATAAAAGAAATGATGTAAATAAAACTGCATCAAGGATTATCCACCGATTAAATGTCTCTGGACTTATTACAGGACTCAATTCTGTGGGAACTGTATAATATTCTCTGTTGTGGGGTAAATTATCGAAGATTACTTTTCTCTGCCGTAGATCTGCTGAGAAGCATAACCTCGTGCTCAACTGGTCCCCAGCCAACCCGAGAAAAAACATTAATAACAAGAAAGTTTGTAGCCTTTTCACGTTAATATCATCTACTACATTGATTATAATAAATCTAATCTTAGATGATGTAAGATAAGTACCGAAAAGAGCGTCAGATTACATGCTATTTAGTCTACCTTTCTAAGAATGGCTCTTTCCGTGTAGTGTTTCAGTTTCTCGGGTGGCTGTACATGTATCTCGAATGGTTCTCGTATTCCTTCTTCCCAGAGCACCAAGTGTACTCTGGCTGGTTCAAGGCTTGTGATTACCAGCACGTCTATATCGCTTGATAAATTATGGGTATTTTCTGCTACTGAGCCGAATAGATAGATCTCAGCATCCTTATCCAGGCTCATTAGTGTCTCCTTGATATTTTCCAGGTGTTTTTTTAGGTCCTTGAAGACTTTACGTCTCCTGTGAACCTCTTTGATAAGGTATTCAGAGGGCATCACGGATCTCCTTTACAACCTCAAGAAGTCTCTCTGCTTCCTCCCTTTTATACTCCCTTAAGAGGTATCTTGATGCTATATACGCATCCTCTAATGAGCCCAACTCAATGAGATAGAGTTCCAGCAATTTGCTTACCTCTTTTCCCGTCTTATCCTCCTCGGTAATTGTTGATAGCAATTCCATAAGTGACCTTACACCATGGGTTTGTGGATAGGGTAAACCTTCTTCCAGTAACTTTGCTTTTAAAAAGAGATGAAGAGATTGTTCAGCATTGAAGACGGTTAGAGCGTAGAAACCTCTATCCAGCTGAAAAAACGCCGTCTCAAGGAACTCACTTGACCGCTTATAGAGGTGTTCTTCTTCTTCTTTGCGAGTCAACTCTCATCCTCCTTTATCTAATTTAATATAATGTTCTCTAGGAAGTATTAGCTATCTCATGTATAAGGACATTACTTAAGATTTTCATTAATTAGACACTCAAGAAAACTTGAATAATACAATAGGTTTTTTGGAACAGTAAGAGATTCACTGAAAAAAATATGAATATTGAATCAATTAGGCGTCATTTGAATACTTTTCCAATTGGTTTGTTTATAGAATTCAGTTGTTATTTTGCTATAATGATTCTCTGGAAACCCTAGTTAAATAAAGATATATGGAGTTCCAGATGATAAGAGAATCCACTTCTAAATCATCATTGTAAACATCCATATCTATACTGCTAACCATAGTTATCTGGCTGTTCCTCTGGGAGGGTGGCTGGGTGCTTTGAGTATCTCTCGATATCATCGACACCCCAGGGGTACCTCCAGTGACTCCATTTCAGGTTACCGCAGAAGCTGGCTGTGGGTCCCTTTAAGCCGTAGTTACTGATCCATTCAGGGGGATGGAGATCTGACCAGGGGTTCTCTCCCTCGGAGTAGGGTATGTCATCACCTGAATGCCCGAGGAGCATCATCTGGAGGAGTCTCATGGCTGGCTGTCTCGCCTTGTACTCGACGGCGTTAATGTCATCCTTTTTCACGAGGGGTATGGGCGTGTGGAAGTTAAGCAACAGCCCAGCAACCAGCCTATCACCAAGATCCTCATCAACCCTGTACCAGAGTTCCCTATAGTGGTAGTCGCTGACTACCCATCTTGGCTCACCTGTTACTGCATTGACCCAGACCTCTATCCTCTCCCAGTCAGGGTGGGGGGCGACCGTTATCTCCATGGGCCAGTAGTACATGTACCGGAGAACCCAGAAAAGGTTCCCCTCTTCTCCTAGCCAGTAGGGCTCGTCCTCTTTGTCACGGTATGGGTAGATCTCACCTTGACTCATGCTCCCCGTCTGGTAGAGGTATATGTTCGAGACCTCGCTCTCTCTGTGTATGAAGATATAGGCCAGGCCCAGGATCAAAGTAAGTAAAAAGAACCACTTGGCCCATACGAGCCACGAGGCTACGAAGTCCCCTCCAAATATTATGTATGGGGGCTCTGTGATGAACCTGTAGGACATCCAGTATCCTATTATGAAGCATATGTACACTGAGAATATCAGGGTACGCTCATCAGGTCTCTCATCGTAAAGATCCATGGAGAGGCTTCTCCACCTGTATACGAAGTACAGTATAAGGCCTGAGACCAAGATGCAGCTGGCGATAACGTACATTACATCCATGAAGTTTGTCAACCAGTAGTCCAGGGTGCCCCATTGTGTGAATACCTCTACAAAAAGAAGGCCATACTCTACCCTATAGAACCTAATAATGAGGGCGGACATGATCGAAGATAACATGATATAGAAGACGAGAAGGTACCTTGAACCTATGAACCACCCCAGAAATCGTGAGACAAGTTCCTCCAGGGCCAGCCTCCTACCACCCCCGACACCAGTGGATAGACTCGGCATCTCAAGTATTGAAGGCCTATACTTTGACGAGAGGTACAAGGGATCAATTACACCTTCCGCTATCCTCCGCCCAGTGCTAACATCATAAACATCACCCTTTCCCATAAGTGAGGGGGTCCCCTGCTGTTTCCTTTTCTTCTGGCGGCTGAATAGTAACTCCGGCTTCTTCTCAGTTAGGCTCTGAGCCATCCTCTCCCACCACTGTTGCAGGTTAAGGTTCCAGGGCAGCTTAAGAGCCAGTCTCTGGTCCAAGTCAATAAACTCCCTTCGCGTGTTCTTTCCCATCGAGTATACGTTCGACCAGTAATCACGAAAAACATAAGCCTCTTCCACCGGTCTCTCAATGAAAAACCGATCATAGACATAACCCAAGAGACCAAAAAAAGCCCCGATAAAAGTGAAAGCCAGAACCGAGGTTAATGCACCAGGACCATAAATCCTTATCACTCTCAGTGGCTTCAACGAATTCAGCAGGGGATCCCTGTAGATCTCGATTGTCCTAAGCATGAAACCTAGCCAGAAGACAAGGGATAATGATGCTCCTGTAACCAAGCCGCCTGTAAGGCTCTGGTTCCTATAGCTAAACCCGACCACTGTTATTAGAGTTAAAAAGAGAGCGGTATATTCCACAAGTTGCTCCTGGTTCAGGTACAATACCCCATCTATCAGGGTAGTATACCAGGAGAGATAGCCAAGCATAAACAACATGAACCCCAAGCCAACCACCAAGCTAATCCTATGAATAGGCATACCAAATCCTCTAGAGCCACTCAATTTGAAAACCCTGCACTTTATGGAACTAGGTTAAGAACCATATATATCGTTAGCCTAAATTATCAACTTGTAGCACTTATGTAATGATTAAAAGACAGGGTAAATAATCTAAGAAAAAAATTAGTATTGGATTACCCTTGGCAAAGATTTCGCTTGCTCCACCCATTCTTTAACGTCATTCAGCTCGGGAAGAGTATTAACGAGGTTTTTCTCTTCGTTTACCTCAATGATCTTATTGTACAGGTTCTCAGGGTTTCTCCTTGCTAGCTCTGGGACCGTATCCACGCCAGCTTCCTCAAGAAGGTCAGCAAATTGTCCCTCTACGCCCTCTATCCTGTAGAGGTCAGCATGATTAACCCATTCCAGTATTAATTTTGGTGAGATATCAGCCTGTTCAGCGATCTCATTTCTTCCTGTGGGGTCTGCACCTCTTTCAAGAAGATCAGAGACAGTATTAATATCAATATCATACAGTTTTGAGGAATAAGCAGGGCCAATACCCTCGACGTCGATTATGTCTATTCCTCCCAATCTTTTCTTCACTGAAGTGTCAATATCTACTGTCTTCAACTCCTCAGCCTGTTCTACAACTTCGGGCTGCTCTAATTCCGAGGATTCACTCTCTATAGCAATCTCCTCATCATAGGAAGACTCCACTGTCTGCTCTAATTCCATTGATACTTCTTCTCTTCTGACTCCGCGCTCCCTTAGTAGTGCCTCATCTCGCTTTGGGCTCAATTTTATTGGTTGATCCTTATCAAGTTGAGAAATGTAATATAGTGCATATAGGAAGAATATTACTAATCCTCCATCAATGAGTACAACAAGTAATGTGTTACTGTTCAGATTTTTTAAAAGAGTTTCGTAGTATAAATACCTTTTATAAAAAATATCATAAAGATATCGACTAATGATAACTTCAGAGTTCATATCAATATTTTAATTTAAAAAAATTCAGAAATATTTTATCCAAGTGAATCATAATAATTTATTATCTTATTTTTTCGTCCATTCCATTAAGAATTGAGAACGTTATGTTTTTGAAGAAATATCAGAGTCAAGAATAAAAAGGATAAAAGCATTATGGAAGGAAATTAATAATATAAGATCATTTTATCCTCTAATATGTATCGTCACTTAAACCGAGTAATTATTCTTTTAATCATTATCCTGATAACGCTAACTAGTCCCCTGGTAGCATCGGCAACAGACTCTATCGTAACAGGTTATGATACCCAGACCGATTGGTTTGCGGGAGGAGTGGGACTATCATCAGACAGGGCGGTAATGACCGTGAACCTACTGACTGGTTCATCTTATGGAAGCCTAAGCGGAAGGGGAGACCTGGTACGTATGAACGATACAACTGGAGAGTACTTTAAAGCGGGGTATGGCCTCTGGAGCCTCTCCTTAACTGGTTCATATACGGGGGGACTAAAGGGTGCTGGCTCGGGAACGGTGAGTGGCAGCATTACAGGGGAGATGGATGGTGATCCCTTGAATATCGGTGTAAGTG
>WJIV01000095.1 GCA_014730055.1 Candidatus Bathyarchaeota archaeon | reverse complement strand
CCATAATATTTCACTGGGCTGGTTGAAACCTCGACATGTATAATTTTGCCACTAGTATCATTAATTCTATAACTATGTAGCTCTTTTACAAAAGTATCCTCGTTATGAATTTTTTCAAATCTTTTCATTAATTTTTCTCTATCTTCAGGAATGACAAATCTAAATGGATCTTCCCCAAAATCAGATAAACCTTGAATGCCTAATAAATCAAAAAGTGCATTATTACCAAAAACAATTTTTTTATCAACAACTATAACTAGGGCTTCTTGAGTTTGCTCTATTACTGTTTTATAGAGATTATCTATTCTGTTTTTTTCAACAACATTTTTTATTCTATTAGCTAGAACTTGATAATGACTTGGTTCCATTTCTTTTCTGAGGTAATCATCAACACCTAAAGTAAACGCTGCCTCAGCGACTTCCTCGCTTCCTTGACCAGTATAAAGTATAATTGGGATATCACTAAATTTACGAACTTTCTTTGATAGTTGAATACCATCAATTTTAGGCATTATAAAGTCTGTAACGAGAACATCATAGTAATTTTCTTTAATCTCTTTTAACGCATCTTCAGGATCAGTAATTGCATTTACCTCAAATTTATTACTTGATTCTGATAGAAATAATTTCAAAAATTCTTGTTGATTAGGATCATCATCTACATGCAGCACTCTAATAACATCATTTGTATGTGCTATTCCATGCTGGTGCAAACTTATCGATTTTCATGAGTCTCATAATACTTATAGGAATTATTGAATCATGATATTAAATAGATATATAGAATACCATTCTAGGTTTAAATTAATATGAAAATTTATTATATCTATTATTTTTGAATAGATTCAAGTAGTTAGATTATATAATTTGTTTATGGATCTAGTTTATTCAAATGAAGATGCCTTACAGGCTGCCTTGTACTATGCTGATAATGGATATCTTTGTAGCGAAGCAGTTCTTTTATCATTAAGTGAAGCAGTAGGTGTAAAATCCGAGTTAATACCTAGAGTTGCTACTGGATTTGGCGCGGGTATAGCTAGGAGCGGTAATATATGTGGCGCACTATCTGGCGCGATAATGGGACTAGGAGTCTCATTTGGTAGAGATGAAGTATCTTCAACAACTGTATCCAAATATTGGTTTTCTAATGAATTTGTTCAATCCTTCAAGAAGGAGTTTGGTACATTAAGATGCCCTGTCTTACTTGGACTGGATCTTGATGATCCAGAAGATTATGAAACATTCAGGAAGAAAAATTTGTGGGAAAAGAAATGTAAACCAATAATTAAAAAATCTGTAGAGCTAGCTTACAATATCCTAGAAAGAAATCTTGAGAAAGAATAGATATCTAATCTCTTATTGCGGTTTATTTGGTGAGGCTATCTTATCTCCCGGAGGTTCTTTTCTCCAAAAACTACTCATCTCAAGATACCTTTGCTGGCGATCACCAGGCCAATCATCCATTCTGCTTAGGTTGCTAAGCCTATCAGCAAATTTTACTATTACCGCCTTTCTGCTTTGTAGGCGAGGAAAGTAGTGTCCTGTCTTCCAGTCTCCTTCATGAGTTAGTTCCATTACAAGGTCTGCGATTGGTTTATTAAATTCACGTATGAGATCTTCATAAGACGTATCAGTGTCCTCAATTACGTCGTGGAGGATTCCTGCACAGAGAATCTCCTCTTCATCAGTCACATCCTTCAAAATGCTATGCACCTGGACGATATGCGCGAAGAAATATGGCCTACCCTGATCGTCCAGCTGTCCTTTATGTTTCTCACTGGCAAACTCCAGGGCTTTATCTACTAATCTTATCATTAAGGAAGTATTATTCCTGATAAGTAATAAACTTGTGAACTGCTTAAAGCATGTAAATCCTCAATTCTTTAAAAGAATCCCGAGTAACTTGCTTGATGATGTGTCTATATGAAACATTCCAAGAGATAATCTTGAGAGCTCTTGAACCCTTTGGAGAGGGAACATGTTTGGCTTTCTCAGGTGGGGTTGATAGCTCTCTGCTTGCAAGTATATTTGAGGAAAAATTTGGGAAGACCACACTTTTATCTGTATATTTCTCTGGACAAGATGAATTAGATTTCACGAGGAGAGCAGCTGAATTCCTAAACTCTCCACTCATATTAGAGAAAATAAATTTGAATGAGCTAGAACAGGGAGTCAAGGACACATTAAATATTATAAATTATGATAGGGTCGCGCTTCTTGAAAACTGTATTGGATTTTTCTTTATCTTCAAATATGCTTCAGAGTATGGATTTAAGAATGTTTTATCCGCAAATGGGGTAGATGAGCTATTCTGTGGATATGATGTTTTTAGAAGAAAATACCATGAAGTGAATACTATGGATCTAGTTGAAGAGATAACGAGAACCGCAATTCAAGATAAAGTTGAAATTGATAAATTAGCCAGCCACTTTAACCTGAAGTACATGAGCCCTTTGTTAGAGGAGGATGTCGTTGAATTTTCTAAAGTGGTACCAATTTCTCTTAAAATACGGAATGAAAAAGACGAATTAAGAAAACATTTTATCAGGATAGTCGCGAGAAAAAAGGGTCTGCCTGCTAAAGTTGTTTACCGTAAGAAGCGTTCTCTCCAATATAGTTCGGGTCTACACCAGTCTCTGAGAAGACTTGCAAGAAAGAAGGGCTTTACAAACCAAAAAGGAAATGCAATGGGGTACGAAAGTGGTGTAAAAGCATATATTAAAACATTGGAAAAACAGACGATTAAAAACCCGTCAACCTCTTAATCTATATATAATATAAAGATGATTATATATTATTTGTATAAAGTATATAATTAATAAGTGTTTAATATGAGTTTAGAAATACAATGATCAATGCACAGGAGATTAGTAGATCACAATACTTGCAGATGTCTATCGCTGAACCTATGCTCATGGATTACCATGTTCATGACTATCGTTCCAGGGATGCCCCCAACGCAACAATCGAAAAATACATTGAACAGGCTGAAAAGAGAGGAATAAAAGAGATCGTATTCACAACGCATCTAATTATCGATGGACCCGATATTAGTACTGGAATAAGATCAAATGAGATAGAAGATTATTTGAATGATATATGGAAAGCCCGGGAAGAAACAGATGTTGAGCTGAAGGCGGGTTTTGAAGTCGATTATTTTTATGAAAAAGAGCCAGTTATAGATAAGTTAGTTAATGAATATGATCTCGACTTTGTATTAGGAAGTGTTCATACTATAGATGGTAAAAATATCGGGGTAAGTGAGACATCTTATGAGTTATTTGAGAATAAGTCTGTTAAATCAGTCATAGAGGATTACTTCAAGCAGTGGGGGTATGCTGTTGAGAGTGAGATCTTTGATGTTATGTCTCATCCGGATTACTTCAGGAAATTCTTACCAGTTAACGCTGTTGAATGGGGCGATTATGGTGAAAATGTATTAAAGGCTCTTGATGCTTTGAAAAGCTATAATGTCGGCTTTGAGATCAATACCTCAGGCTTTAGACATGGTATTGAGGACAAGTTTCCTGTTGATGATTTTATATACAATGCAAGAGACATCGGTATTAGCACTATAACTTTGGGGAGTGACAGTCATTATCCTGGAACACTAGGATACAAACTCTTAGATGCAGCTATATTTCTGAAAAAAGAAGGATTCAGAACAGTCAGCACTTTCAAATCTAGAAGGGAGAGTCGGGTGCCTATCGATAATATATTTAAGAAAACAACACCATCATCAAACCTTGATTAGCGGTCTAGTCCTCAAGTAAAATTTCCTCACCTTCCGGTTCAATAGTACCGTAAAAGCCACGATATAGACCAGCATTAATTACAATCAAAAAAGTGCCAGAGATAAATGGTAAACTCAAACTTACCGCTTCGAACATATAACCCGCTGCTGTTGGAGCAAGAGTTCTCAAGGTCATTCTAAAAAAATTACTGACCCCAACAGCTGTCGCGGTCTCATCTGATGGGACCAGGCTCGTTGCGAAGCTCTGCCTTATGGGCATCCCGAAGTGCGTGATAATTCTATAGATAAAAAGCAGACCCAAGGCTAGAGGATAGTATTCCACAAATGCAAATGAGAGAGAAAATAAAGCGGAAATTATTCTTGTCCAAGTTAGTGCACCTATCTCACCAAATTTTTCAATCAATGATGGGATCAAGAGGTAACTGAAAATAGTGAATAAGCGACTTACAGCGTATATAGGTCCAAGTATTTCAGATCCAACACCAAAGCGATTACTGAAATAAAGTGGCAGAAGAGAGCCAATTAAACCGAATCCTAATCCACTTGTTGATCTAACGAGACTAAACTTCGCTATGGCCCCCCAATTGTGTACACCCATAAACCCAGCCTCAACTGTTTCGGCTACTTCAAGGTCATCTTCCTCAGGCTTTATGTCTTTCATTGGTAGTAGAAACACAAGCGAGAAAGCAGAGAAGAAGGCTCCTATCCACCATAGCCAAGAATGTGCTTGAACCATACTCAATCCAAATCTGTTCTCGAAATAAGCTGGAAGCCCAGATAGGATAAAGCCTATTGTGGTTGTTAGTGCGTTCGTAATTCCGAGAGTAGTGAATACGTCTGATCTTTCGAATTCGTCTGTCTTATCGGATATGTATCCACTAACTACCGGTTGTCCAGCACCTGAACCCTCTCCAAGTGCTCCTATTGCTTGCCCAAAAACCAGGGACCAGAAGTCGGACCTAGTTGCAAATACTATAAGTCTTGTTGTTGTAAAGATAGCGCCCATTACGAAGAATACTTTACGACCTACTCTATCGCTCAGCATTCCAAAAACGACCTGTCTTATTGCAGCTACTAGGGTAGCAACACTTAGGAGAATGCCGACTGTTGTATAGCTATAACCCAGCAGTCCAAAGTAAATACTTCGAACTAGGAAAAGGAATCCTAATGCTATTCTCCGAGAAGCCATACTAATCAATAGTAATCTGAGATCTCTATCAAAGGCATCAGGTAATCTTAATTTACTCCATAACTCCAAAAGCATCTACACTATCCCGATTTTTTTTAGATTATTTGATTCATGACTTAAAATCATTATATTCTATATAGGTTCAACAGGTTCAAGTTAGAGATATCTTGTTGATCTTTTTAATTATGTTTAATTTGAACAAAAATGGACTGGGGGGGATTTGAACCCCCGACCCCTTGGTTGCGAACCAAGTATTCATACCCCTGAACTACCAGCCCTCCTCACTGAAGAACAGAGGAGAGTTAAAAAAGTTTACAGATACCTCTAATGTATATTAATATTAATGAAATCTGTTCCTTTTTGAAGCTTGTTTAATTAATGTAAAAACTTACTTGAACCTTGATTTTCCCTGTCTTGATTCGTCTCTCACACCTGGAAATTTTTCTCCATCGTAATCTGGACAGTAGCCACTGAAACTCATCCAGTCAAGAAGAGGTTCACAACTTGAGTCTATCTGGCATGTGTTATTCTGGTTGTGTGAGCAATCACGAAGTTTACACTCGGTTCCTACAGCCATTTATACCAGAAATACCTATGCTTGGTTCTATATAAAATATTTACAAAAAATATTAAGGTAACATAATGGTGTGATCCTCAACACTATCTTCAGTAATTACAAGTATATCAATGCCATTGCCACTAGCAACATCTCTGGCAACTGCAGCTCTTATTGACTTCTCTGCCAGTTTCATTGCTTCCTCTTTGCTCATATCCTTCTTAAAATCTGATTCCAGTACACCGATGGCCACTGGTGCTCCTGAACCTGCTGCAATGAAATCATCAGGTATCAGACTTCCAACCAGATCCATGCTATATAAGGAAGGCCCATCCGAGTCAACTCCACCAATTAATGTCTCCATTAGATACGGAACTAAACGCCTGTTAAATAGCATATTTGATATCAGTTTAGCCATTGCCTGGGTTGTGATGGGACGATCCTTCTCCAACCGGTATAGATTTGCGTATGCTGATGCCTCTCTCACTAAGGACTGCATATCTGATATGAGCCCTGCGAAGGCCAGACCGATGTTGTCAGTTAGTTTAAAGACCTTTCTCCCACTCTTACTGGAGACCATCCTACCGTAGCTTACTCTTTTTTCACTCCCCAGTACAACCCCATCTTTGAATACCACGCCTACAGTGGTTGCTCCTTGAATCGATTGATAGCCCATCTTTATTACCTTTCCATAGCAGATTAAGGAAGGCTCGATATATACATTACTAGAGCTTATAGATACGGCTTTGATCTCTAGGTTTACGCCATTCTATCATATATCCCAGAGACTCGATCACAGGTAGAAAGTTTCTAACATCATTCTGCTTAAGGACCTCCTGAGCCTCACCAAGTGTCTCAACACCACCCAATAACTCACGTAGATCCCTTAATTTCTCCAGTGTAATAAGAACCCCACCTAAATTCTTGTATTCAACACTCTCATGTTCTATCTGTTCCAATACTCTTGACTCAGTTATTCCTTTTCTACGAGCTATATCCTCTATGATAATCAAGTCAGGGTAGGATTTCTTCTTTGGGAGGGGTTCTTTATCTGATCCAAGGTCTATTATGAATTCTTTTTCGAAGGGATCTTTTTCGATTATTTTATCGTGTTCTCTAGAAGATATTTCAAGCTCTGTGATTCTACGATTTTTAGGATACCTAATACTTGCTCTCATAAACCAGTCATCGTTTTCCATTAGTCTCGAGAGAAAATCATCCAGTTTATAGCCCCGGCCTTGAACTCTCTTGGTCTTCTCTAATTCTATAATTAATTTAGTCGATGAGAGTATCTTCTGGGACTCAACCTTTCCTATATTGAGAGCGAGGTTGACGAGGTACTCATCGCTTCCCTGGTGCCTCGCCTCGACCCTGGTTGCATATGCTAAAAGTGCAATAACCAGCGAATAGTTATAGTATCTAACAAGTTCCTCCGGGGAAGGGGGATTAAACTCTACGAGTTTCGATTCTTGTTCTAAGTCCGCGTATAAACTGTTATCAAGTTCTTCTATGCTAACGCCAAGTTCATTAGCTACCTTGCCCAGCACCTGAGTACGCTCATCCTCGTTTGTAACGACAAGTCCAGCTGCTTCCATGAAAACCAATTCTCTAGCCCTAATTGGTGGTATAGCACTTTCAGAGTGAAAGTCGCTACGACTATCCAGAACCTCTGCTAACCCTCTGACAATTTTATAGCTGTAACCTAGATCTTCACAGTCCTTTAATGCCTCTTCTAGCTCCCTTCTTGATTCCCCCAAGTGATCCTCATAAACTGCTATGAGAGTTTTTGCAATGCTATAATCTTCTCCTAGAAATTGTGGATAGAGAGCCCCCTTTCTACGGAATACTCTAATATTTTCCTTGCTGAGAATGATTACTTCTTCCTCCTATGACTAATATAAGTCTCGGCGGTTCCTGCTGAGACAAGCTCGTAAAGTACTGCTTTCTTGTCCGGGGTCTTTCTTAATATTCTCCCCAGTCTCTGCACAAACTGTCTCTTGCTACCGGTTCCGCTAATAATAACTCCTATGTTCGCATCAGGAACATCGATTCCCTCATCAAGTACTCTGCTTGTTAATATTTGCCTGTAATCTCCCATTTTGAATTTTCCCAGTATGCCCTCTCTTTCTTCAGGTGGTGTCTGATGGGTTATTGCCGGGATAAGTAGATCTTTACTCAGTCTATATACAAGTTTATTCTGACTAGTGAAGATTAGTGCCTTATCATCATGGTGTTGTTTGATTAAACTTTTCAGATAAGCAACTTTATTCTGGCTGTTAAGGGCGATATCCATGGCCCTCTTCCGAGCCATAAATGCCCTTCGAGCGTTCGGGTCTCTCCCACTCCTCTTAATAAGCCTGACGTAATCCCTGCTACTCCTAATCCGGATATTATTTTTCCTAAGATATTTCCTATAAATGCCATACTGACGGTTATATTCATTAGCTTCCTCCCCTGTCAAGGGAACTTTAATGGTTTTAACCTCGAACTCAGCCAAATGTTCTCCTGCAAGATCATCGACATCAAGACTGTATACCTTTGGACCGATTAATTCATCAAAAAGAAGCTCATGAGCTTCATCTGATTGCAGTGTAGCTGTAAGTCCGAGCCGATATGGAGCGATGTATCTTGTCGCAATTTTCCGGTAGCTTGGTGCAGGCATATGGTGAACCTCATCAAAAATAATTAGTTCAAAAATATTGCCAAGGTTTCGAGACCTAATGCTAGCCGAGTCATATGTGGATACGGTAATGCTGCTGAGCTCATTCTGTCCTCCACCAATAGCCCCAATTGGCGTTCGTAAGTGATCCTCCAAGAGCTCTCTCCACTGCTCCAACAGCACAATCGTTGGTACGACAATAAGCGTAGATACTTTAAGTCGTTCTATAGCCTTTATTGCGAGGTAGGTTTTACCCGCACCTGTGGGTAGGACAACTATTCCTCTATTATAGTTCTTAATCCACTCTTCTAGTGCTTCAGACTGATAGTTCCTAAGTTTGATATTTGAATTTATTTTCAGAGGTTCATATGATCTCACTACTTTGTCAATATACTTAATTTTCTGGCTATCAAGTTTCTTGAGTATTTCATTATACTTGTAAGCTGGAAATATGTCATCTGGCTCAAGGTTATTAAGGTAGAGATTACCCCCTTCTACCTTAATCTCTCCACGTTTGAACCTAAGTATTATCATTTCCAGTAACGATGTTTAGGGATTATCTCTGTCTATTAAGACCTATCCCTTCGCAGGTTATCTCAGCGGGTTCGTCTCTTTCTCCTGTTACCTGAAATTTTGCTTTTGTGAAAATCTTGGCAAGTTCTATAGCAGTTATTGTATGCATAGTCAATTTACTTGTCTTAAAACTTGAGGTCCCTGATGCAAGAGAACACGGGAGTATAAGGTGATCACAGGTATGCAGATCAACCTCTGCTCCTGTCTTTATCTGGGACAGTAAGCTGTTTGCTGCTTCTTTTCCAACGGTCTCCGCTGGTTTTCCTCTCTCACCCAGGGAATCTGATCCTAAGTACATGCTGTCGGTCCATAGGGTTATCAAGCTTCCAGGACTATAAGGTTCAGAACTTCCAGTGAGCGTTAGAATGTCAATATCCGCTTCGAATCCCTCTTGAATCAGCTCTTTCCTTGCCGATTTAGCCTGCCTTTCAGCCACATGAGAGGGGAGTTTTCCACAGACGGATACACCATAGATTGTCTCAATTCCTTGATGATGAGGATTGAAATCCATAATTCTAGATGAGTCTTCCACTTTGACGATAACTTCCCCACCTCCTATTGGGTAGAAGCCATGTCTATTTACTTCCAATCTGCATTCAATACCCATCTTCCTGAAAGCTCTCCAAACGACATTCGTGAGAAAAGGTGTCGGTGGGCTCCACTTAACTGCAGTACCCCCTGTGACAGTTATCTTAACTGTCTTATCCGAGTATGCCGCTATTGGTATAAGGCACTGTAAAAGAAGGGTTATGCTTCCTGCTGTTCCTATATTATAAGAATACTCCCCGCCGTTTATCTCCTGTGGATAGAATTCAATCTCCTTTGACTTTATTTCTGCTCCATGGGTCTTCGCCCCTGAGATCTCAGAAGCAGCTTCAAGGGTTTTCAGGTGCTGGGGTCTTAATCCGGGAGTGCTTCTCCCTGCTCTTATATTGTATACTCTGATTGGTTCTGTTAGGACAGCGCTGTATGTAGTGGCCATTCGTAGAAGCTGACCACCACCTTCCATCATTGATCCATCAATTTCTATCAAGTTATATCACCATCGCAGAATCTGCTTACTATTGCTTTGCTTATTTGAGAGGCCTCTTCAAGCTCAACCATGCTTATACAGGGTGCACCGCACATCAACATTAAGACATTACTAGTGTTAAGAGTTATCTTACTGTAATCAGCATCCCTATAAGGGTATACCGCTGCAAGCCTCTTTCCGTCATCAATGACGATCTCGCCTCCATTTAGCACTATTGGCTGATCCATACCTATACCCAAGAATATTTCACCCTCCGCCGACTCTCTCATTATTAGATCCTCTTCAAGAAGGTCACTATCAAAACTAGCTATGGGTATTGCAGTCTTCATAGAGGCTAGGTTATATGAATCGACCCAGGTGTTTATCCTAGGGAGTTCCTTTCCCCTTAGCACTCTTCTTATTATTGCTTCTGCTGCTGGCCTTGTCTTTGTTGGATCGATGTCTAGTTTCCAGAAAAAATTTCTGTAAGCTCTGAATATATGGTGGTCCTTTAGATCCTCAAGTTTCCATTTCTCAAGTATTTCCTTTATTATTTCTTTCTTGTATAATTCTAATTCTTTATTTTCTCTCTCAATCCTTACGTTTCTGAATCGAATGACCTGCGCGGCTAGTCCAGGAAACCTCTTTTTAAGAGGACAAGCTAACTCAAGATATTGTGGCATTATTACTGTCCACTGTATCTGTTTTTGCTAGGTCCCTTATCCTTGTTTCCCCATCAATATTCTGAACAATCTGATAAACCGATTTAGGCACTAGGTCTGCCCAGTTCTCACCTTCGAGGATTCTTCTCCTTATCTCAGTAGCCTCGTACTTACCTCGACGGTAGAGAGGAATAAAGTTCACTGTATAACCCGCTTCAATAAGTAGTCTACGGGTCAGGGGTTGATTACTGTAAACAAGATCAAATCTAGGAGTCTGGCTCTCCACCTGGCTTACCCATACCCTATGAGCTGGTGCGTCAGGGATTGGAATAATCATGTATCTCTCAGGGGGTACATTTTCCTGGTCTAGAGCCGCTCGCATCATCTCAATCCGTTCCCCGGCTGTAAATGGATTATCTGGTTCATGACTCATCTGGGCACTCCCGACTACGAGTATTAGTTCCTCGTTTTCTTCTAGAATTTTTTCAATGGCATAGAGGTGTCCGTAGTGGAATGGTTGAAATCTTCCGACAAAAAGTGCTGTGGTCAAAGGTATCACTTATTAGAAGTATAGAACTTATCGTTTGTTTATTTGTTTTCCTAATTAATGATTATTTAATCAATATTAACCCAATTGAAGCTAAGGTACTTTAAAATATGACTTAAGATTAGCGAAATTTAAATTACAGATTGAGTTTTTAAATAGGGATTTCTATTGCACAGAGTAGCTAGCTTCTTATTTAATTAATTCTG
>WJIV01000094.1 GCA_014730055.1 Candidatus Bathyarchaeota archaeon | reverse complement strand
GTTGGCGATACTTGGGCTGTAAGATGCGATATGTGTGAATGGAATATTGAAGAGGCCGATGAGAGGAGTGCAAAACAGGCCTATGAGAAACATATCAAAGAAGCCCATGGACAGGATACTACTAAAATCAAAGAGGGGCAGGGTACAGCTCCAGATGAGAAACAACCTCCTTTACCTGGGCCTATCGCTCCTCAAGGGAAAGAGAAGGAGCATAAGTAACATGAAAGACATCAGCATGATAGAGAAGGTTGAGAATAAATGGGTCGCAAAATGTGATATTTGCGACTGGAAAGGAAAATTCGACTCAAAGGAAGAAGCCCGTGAAAAACTATTAGAGCATTTGGATGAACATAGAGCACCAAGAAGGGGCCTCGAAGAGGAAGAAGAAGAGGGAGGTATCAGTAGCCCCCCTGAAAGTTGGCCTGAGCCAAGGAACCCGGGTGGAGAACCTCCTGGTAATGATTGATTATTAGCTTTTTATCAAAATTTTCTCTCAACATATTTCACTATAGATTCAAAGAAAGGGTAACCGTCACCATATTTTTCAGGCATCCGTTTCTTGGTCCATTCTGGCATTAGGTAACCATAAAAAGCCCTTTCAGGATGCGGCATAAGGCCAAGGACCGTTCCCTCAGGGTTACAAATTCCAGCAATATCGGAAAATGATCCATTTGGATTATCCGGAAAACTCTCATTTGCAGGGTCTCCCCTGTCATCTACGTATTGCCATACAAGCATGTCGTTATCTTTGAGTTGATTAAGCTGTTCTTCTTCCTTTTCAGAAGGTAAAAGGAACCTTCCTTCACCATGGGCAACCGGGCACCTCAAAATATACTCTGATTTTATATCATTCATTATCTTACAGTTTCCCCTTCCCATGTACTTTATTCTTATCCAGCGATTCTGATATCCGTTAATGCTGTTGGCGAGTGCTGCTTCTGGATAATTTGACTTTCCCTCCCATCCTGGCAAGAAACCCAACTCCACTAGCTGTTGGAACCCATTGCATATGCCAATAACCGGTTTTCCCTCATCAACGAAACGTTCGAGTTCATCGCCTATTCTATATTCGCATTCGGTCGCCCATATCGCTCCGCTACGCACATAATCCCCATAACTGAATCCTCCTGGGAAAATCAGAACATTGTAATCTTCCAAGTTTTTTTCTTTGAATATTTTCTGTGTGTGTTTTACTTTCGGCTGAGTTCCAAGTTCCTTGAAGGCTCTTGATGTCTCTAGGTCGCAATTCGTCCCGGGGGCACGCATGATGAGTATTTTAATGTCTCCTCGTTTCATCTTCTACCCTCCAGTGGGGTCTTCCATGCCTGTATCAGTGAATCAAGGCTATTCTCAAATAGCAACTTTTCACCATTAACAACGGCCAACGTTGGATTCTTTTTAACTGCACCTATAACAGCCTTCGGAGTGTCACCCATAATGCTTTCAAATTCATCTATCTTTCTAGAAGGCACCTCTACCAGTAGGCGGCCATTAGACTCACTAAATAGCACAAAATCGTCGCGAAGTTTTCCCTGAGTAGGGGCTTTACCTATGTCAAGGTCTAGCCCGAGGTTTCCTGTAAACGCCATCTCAGCAGTAGCAACCGCTAAACCCCCCTCGCTACAATCGTGACAGGCTCTAACTACCCCTTCATCCATTGCTTTAATCACTCTCTTATAAGCCTGGAAATTAATCTCTGGATCTAACTTCGGAACTGTTGAACCAAGTTCACCATGAAGTCTATAATATTCGCTTCCGCCTAGTTCTGGTTTTGTGTACCCTATTATATAAAGGGCATTTCCTGGTTCCTTAAGTTCCATGCTTATGGATTTCCTGATATCAGGCATAATTCCAAGGCTTGTAATTAGTAATGTAGGTGTAATAGGCCCCAAGGGGCTCTCGTTGTATAGGCTATCTTTGCCAGATACGAAGGGAGACTGATATATTTTAGCAGTATCATAACACCCTCTGGCTGCGTAAATTAAACCACCTAATCTGTCGGGGTATTCAGGGTTCCCCCATGTGAAGTTATCTAAAAGAGCCCATCTCCTTCCCCCTACACATACGTTGTTTCTCACTGCCTCATCTACGACACTTGCAGCCATCCAGTATGGATCTATTTTTCCATACCTGGGGTTAATCCCAGATGAGATGCAGATGCCTTTCCATGATTCTTCCAGTGGTTTAAGGACACTCGCGTTGTTTGGACCTGCAAGCCATCCTTGTAGGGGTTTGATTACAGTCTGACCTTTTACTTCTTGATCATATCGGCGTACAACTCTTTCTTTGCTACAGATATTATAAGCTGCTAAAAGTTGAATTAACACCTTTCCTAGATCACTGGGCATTTTGATCGAAGGTTCCTTCAGTTCTGGAGGCCTCCAGTCCGTCAATCTTTCTAGTTGTGGTGGGTTGAAGAGTGCATCTAATACAAGGGTACCAACCCTTTCTCCATTGAAATTTATTTTAGCTAGTCCAGACTGATCGTATTTACCTAGAACCGTGGCATTTACCTGTTCATCGGAAAATATCTCCAATACTTCTTGCAGGTTATCTGGTGGAACTGCTAGTAGCATTCTTTCTTGGCTCTCACTGATCCAGATTTCCCAGGGTGCCATGTTTTCAGCTTTCAAGGGTATTTTTTCTATATCTACCTCAACCCCAAGGCCGTACCTATCAGCGGTTTCGCATACTCCACAGCTGAGTCCTCCGCCTCCAATATCTGTTATGCCTGAACCGAGTTTTCTTTCACTGATCTTTTTTATAGCCCGTTTTATTTTCTCTTCTTCAATTGGGTTTGCTATCTGAACAGCTGGTCTACTAACCTCTTCTGATTCTTCTGTAAGCTCAGCCGAGGCAAACGTAACCCCATGAATTCCATCTAGTCCTGTTCTTCCACCAGCCAGGACAGCATAATCACCTGGTTTTACCTCAAGTTTGTACTGATCCTTAGGTAGGACACCAACTGAACCTGCGTAAACAACAACATTTCCGATATACCCTTCATCAAACACCGTTGCCCCGTTCACGGTAGGTATCCCAATACTGTTCCCATAACTTCCTATACCATCAACAACTCCATTGAAAAGATATGTAGGATGTTTAACTCCCTCTGGAAGTTCCTCATATGGGTAATCTAAGGGGCCGAAACATAGCACATCAGTGCTAGCTATAGGATCAGCCCAGACCCCGAGTACGTCTCTAATGACTCCCCCTATCCCAGTGGCTGCGCCGCCGAAGGGCTCTATTGCTGAGGGATGGTTATGGGTCTCAACCTTTATGGCAATTGCTACATCATCCGTTAAGTCCACTAACCCAGCATTATCTTTAAAGACACTGAAACACCATTCTGGCTTTAATTCATCAATGAGCCTCATGAAATACGTTCTTAATATTCCGTTAATCAGGGTTTCAGGTGTCTGTATCGCTGCATCAAACGTCTTATGGCTACAGTGCTCACTCATCGTCTGATCGTATGTCTGGAGTTCTAAGTCCGTTGCTGCTCGCTCTTGTAGAACATAGTGCTCTGCAATATATCTCAGCTCAGCTAGGTTTAAGCCAAGCCCTAACTTTTCTTTTATTTCTAAAAGTTCTTCATCAGTTGCATTAAGTAGGTCGGCCTGGTGTAGATCAAAGGGTAGTTCAGCTTTCTTGATCCTATCCATCATATCTCACTTAGTTCATATCTGTAGTCGTCTTTGATGGGGTTTGTTAGTAACCTACGGCACATTTCTTCTAGAAGTTTTTCCGCATGTTCTTTATCGTCTGCCTCGAAGAATACCTCATAAGCCTTACTGCTTCGTACTTTGCTTACTGTGTATCCCAATCCTCTGAGTGCTTCTGCTGTCGTCTCTCCCTCGGGATCGCTATACCCAGATTTTAAGGATACATATACAATCGCTTTGAATTTCATGGATATTACATTAATAAGATGAATAAAATAAGTAGTTTCTCATTTAATTTCATTTCTTTTTATTGATAGTAGGAGATTCTCTATTTTCTAACTCTTAGAATATGAATCTTTGTTTGAAAATAATTTAAAAAGGGAGAACTTTGCCACCCTTGAAAGCGGACTAGCCGCTTAACAGGATAGCGACAATGAGTCCATAGATGGCTAGGCCTTCGCCTAGAGCTACGAACAGTAGTGACCAGATTGAAAGTTCTGGTCTCTCTGTCAGCATCTCTGCGCCTGCTTTCGCTGCAACCATAATACAAAGAGCAGACGCAAAAGCTGCTCCGATCATAGTTAAGGCAGCGGTGAGTACGCCCCATGCTTCTGCTGGAATCATTCCACCTTCACCTCCTCCGCCAAATATGATTACAATGGAGAATAGTAAATTGACAATTACTGTAAATCCACCAAAGGCGTTTAAAGCGATCCCCCAAACGGGAGTTTTTTTGCCTTCCATCTCCGCTGAAGAATTTATAATGGCACCTTGGACCATTGACCATGCTGCAGCAGCGATGCTTACGATGACGAGAATAACTGGAGCAATCATCGCATCCATATTAACGCCTCCGTAGTGAACACAGTTGTGTAGTTTCGGACAAGTTCATTTGGTAACTCTCCTATTCTTTCACTAGATATCCTAAGTGAATATAATGTTTTCCCAATAAACATGTATTTAAAATAAAAGATAAAGTTATTCCGGTCTTACCCTGAAAGGCCGGAAAGGTACGCCCTCGCCATGGAAGAATTTTCCCATGAACTCGTAGTATAGTAGCCTCAGTGACTGGACGCTGCTTGATGCGAACTCGAAGGTTAGTGCTATTACATTCATTATTAGCAATCCTAGTAACCTACTTCCAACAGCGTGACCTAACGCCTCCCCAGCACCAGCAAGGCTAGCATGAGCAAGAGCGAAGGCAGCTATACGAAGGAAGCTAAACATGTTAGCTAAGCCTTCTACGAATGTCATCAAAAGTCCACCCAGGCCTTCTCCTAGTGACTCAATGCTTACGCCATGACCGTGTTGCAGACTGTGTAGTACCGGTTCAACGAATGATAGTAACATGCCACCAACCATTAATTGGAAGGGCCAGTTAGACACAAGAGCTATCACATCTAATCCTTGTGTAAACATCTTCCCCGCAGACAGGTAAAGCCCGGTAACGTAAAGCCCCATACCTATTCCATGCTCTCCAAGCATAGCGACATAGTCCTTTTCTTTATAGGCATTAGCTGCGCCTAACAATGCGCCGAACACAATTTCGATGGCACCAACCATGAAAATTAAGTTCATTAACTCGCCTATTTCATGAACTGGGTTTGGCATTATTGGATAGTGGAAAGGTAATTCTATATGTGCATCGTGTAGCCAGTGGGAAATTGCATGTTCCACTAGGAAGATAGAATCGTACAGGAATCCAAATATGATTGCAGCTATTCCCATTGGTATGAAGATCGTAGTTAGATACTTCATCATCCCTCTCTCGAAGCGGTTTCTCAAAGCAAGACCTATTACTAAGAAGATTAGACCTTGACCAATATCACCGAACATTAAGCCAAACTGGAATGAAAATATAAGTACCGAGAGGTAGGCTGGATTTATTTCTTCGGCTGAAGGCCATCCCCTCAACCTAGTTAAAATCCATGCTGGTTGTAAAATATTTGGCTGCATTTGTGGCTCTGGTGTGGGGGCATGACGATCTTCCTCTTCAAGATTTGAGAGTTCGACATATAGTTTTTCTCCTATTTCCTCTTCAACTTCGCTAATAGCTCCCATTAATTCGTCAATTTTGTATTCTGGCGTGTATCCTTGGACAACACTAACAACTTTGCTTCTTAGTACTGGTGCATTCTTCTCAGCGAGCACTCTTAGCGTATTTGAGTAGAACCTGATCTTTCCAAGTACCTCAGCTTGTTCTGTGTGTAATTCATTTAATTGGTTCTTAAATTGTTCCTGATTCTCTTCTATCTTTTTTTCGTATTCTTCTTTTAGCTCATCGATTCGTGCTTGGAATTTCTGATCAATCTCATCTAAAGCTGAGGTATCCTCTGCCTCTTCACTCGCTTTTTTAAGATCCTCAAGTTTTTCACGATAATTTTCTATAGCCTGTTTCCTCTTTTTAGGATCAAGAACTAGTAATACGTCACGAGGATCTAAGACATCGTAAATATCTTTTATGTCATATATTAGAAAAAGAGATTCAACCCATTTCTCACTTTCATCCGATCCGAAAACGAATATTAAGCTTTCATCTTTGGAGACATCACTGGTTTTATAGTAAACATCCTCTCTTCTGTTTAAGTACTCAGCAATTTCCGGTATATCTTTATTTTTTATTATTCCAACTGCAAAACAATTTTTGAGTTCTTGAGGTTCTAGGGCTTTTACTGATTCAAGTCTTGCTTTAACCGCTATTTCTCTATCTTTTGCATTGAGTAATTCTGTTTTCTCTTTCTCGTATTTCTGTCTCTCTTCCTCAATTTTTTCTTGAAGTTCCTTTATTAGCATGTCATTTTTGGTGTCAACATCAACTTTTTTTTCTTGAATAAGTTCCGTTAATCGTTCGGCCTCAAATATTATGTTATCTACTTTTTCCTCTGGATGAGCAGAAAAATCTCTTAATTCTTGTGGACTGGGGGTCACCCGCTCAACATCCATTTCCTTAAGACCTAAAGGCTCGATAAGTTGTGATTGGAATTTTCTGTATAGTTCTTCGTAGTTAGCTACCTGTTTAGAAGGTTCAAGTTCTTGAAACTCGGATCCTGAAACTGGTTTCAATTGTAAGACTCTTGCCTTACCCAAGGATCCAAGAACTAACCCTTCATACTCAGGGGGTGTAATAATGGTGACCTTTTTCATCAAAGTGATTCAACTATTTAGACTTCTATTTGATAAAAAGGTTTCCGCCTATTGTTTATAAAGAAAAAATGAATTTAGGGTTGTCTTCTTAGCAATGTGCTAAACTGTGTTAGGGATGATATAGATATAGCTCTGATTATATCCGTCTCAGAAATTATTCCTACTAGCTTTCCATCATCTTCTACTAGAAGCCGCCTTACGTTTTTTGTTCTAATCTCTCTCATAGCATCAAGTATGCTTGTCTCGGCAGAAATTATGAATAACGGACTGGACATTATTTCTTTAGCTTTATGGATTTTTGGATCTTTGTATGCTACAATTACTCTGCTCAGGAGATCACTTTTGGTTATTATTCCCACTGGTTTTTTATCATCAGTTATAATTATGCTACCAATTCCTTCTTTCACCATTTTATCTGCGGCTTCACTAATGGTTGCTGATCCTTCTATCGTTACTAACTCATTCATAATGTCTGATACTATTGATGGGAATTTTGGCAAACTGAATTACCCCGGGAATCTTGCGCTGATTAATGTTGTTGTAGCTTCTACGCCATCTATGGTTCGGAGTTTTTTGAAAACGAAGTCGTCTAACTCGTCCAGACTATTTACTTGGATCTTTATGATAACGTCATACTCTCCATATGTGGTTATGACCTCTTTTACTTCTTTAAGTTCCTTTATTTTATTATAAACATCATAGTCTTTTGATGGTTGTACTCTGGCAAGTGTATAGCTTTCTACCAAATATTTCTCTCCCAAAGATAATTAAAATATAAAAAGATGGTTTAGATTTATAAGTTCTTCACAGCAATAGTTAGTTCCTGAAGCCCTAGATCATCGAGTATCTTTGTGGTGTTTGTAGGATTGACCTTTATAGATGCGTTAAGAAGGGTTTCAATTCCAGTAGGTGAAGCTAATTGGTCTTGTCTCCAAAGGTAGATTATCTTCTTAGTCGTCTCTGCTGATATAGCATTGCTCTCTTCAGAGTCTAATATTACTGATACCAGTTTATCGGATAGGGGTTTGTATAGGGACGCGGGTACGTTTTCTATTTCTTTCATGTCACTCACGACAATATATACTATACATACCATAAATTTGAATCTGTAAGGAAAATATAACTATCTTAAATTTAATTTAGGATTTCTTCAATTTCTATAGGTCTTTTTTATTGTTTCTTTAATCGACATTATTTATTGTTGCAATATTGAATCAATAATTAATATTTTAAGTCGTAATATTTGATTTTTTTATGTATATATTCCAACCAATGAAAAATCC
>WJIV01000093.1 GCA_014730055.1 Candidatus Bathyarchaeota archaeon | reverse complement strand
TTTACCTGAGAGATGCTAGCGAATCCAGCAAAAACGTCATCCACTGTAGCAACAAAGACCACCTCACGATCACCAAGCTCCTCGATATACTTGACCTCCTCTTCGACCGTCACAGGGCAGAGTGTGGTCCATTTGTTAACCACACATAAGTTGATCAACTCAGATATAGGCGCCGCATCATCTAGAATAGCCTCCCTTATACTAAATCCCACGTAGATCACTCCATGGTTTTTCTATCCAACAAGTTATCCAGAAAATTATTGGCTTTTACCCAGCTTACAGTCTTCCAGGAGATCCATTCATTCAACAGTTTTTCACACGGGTACTCCTCACACTTGGAACAATTATCATAACCTCGCCTAGTCGTACAGGCTCTCACCTCACAGGTTCTACAACCCTTATAGAGGGTATATGAGTAACACCCTAAACAGAGAAGATCATCAGCGCTGTATGTCTGATGCTCATCTGACCATTTCTCCGCAAGTTTGATGAGTTGTGCCTTATCTTTATCAAGGGTAGCCTTGTATGCTTTACAATTGAAACAATCAAGTCCGCAGGGTGCGGGGTAGATTTGCTTCATAAGTACCGTTTTTAATGTTCTCAAATATATCCTTGATGCCGTCATATGATGGTTCTATACATATTAATTCCCTTACACAGAAGTAATTGATGCCGCTCACTGAAGCACGTTTTAAGATAAGACATGACTGCCCCTTCGTAGAGATTACTAACCGCTATCCAGGCACTAAGATGTTTGTCTGGTGTAATAGGGATAAAGAAGTAGTTGAGGTAATAGCGAAGGATAGTGAAGCTTTTAAGAAACTGCTGAATGAATGTCTCAGATTAGGGGATATAGTTGAGAGTTTTTCAGATAATAATAAGCTCTATGTCTTTACTACTACTTGTGACTGTACACTTGAGAATAGCGTAACTAAGAACATTGATGCATGCGACTTACTGCACCTCTCACCCGTGATCCACGTTGAGGGTTGGGAGTATCACTCTGTGATATCATTCAATCATGATAACCTGGAGAGATTCATGAAATACTTGGATAGACGTGGGTTTGAGTATGATATTCTCAAGATGATGCCCCTAAAAGGTCACCTTGCGGGTAGCCTTAGCTTAACCGCTGAGGTACTATTCTCCACACTAACAGATAAACAGATGGATGCTATATTGAAAGCATATAGTTTTGGCTACTTTAACACCCCGAGGATATCGGATGCAAAGAGCATAGCTAGGAAAATAGATACCCCCCGAACTACGTTTCAGGAGCACCTCAATAAGGCTGAAAACAAGTTAATCTCATCCCTAGTGCCCTATATTCAAGCTTACAGGTACATGAATAAAGAACAGTTATGGGATATGGAGACACCGAAGAACTAGAAATCATCTATCCCTAATTATTAGGTAAGTTTTCACATAGCCCCTTTTTTCCCCTGATTATCTGGCGGGAATCGTTGTTTGAATAAAAGATTCATGAGGGTATATCAAATAAATGAATGTAAAAGGTGAATTACTGGTTTTTTTTCTATAATAATTCAAATAATTTAATAATATTCAATTAACTCTAGCACTATAATGAAAATATCAGGTATAAGGCTGGATATAATAAATGATACGAGTGACCTCAAGAAAAGCCTGCAAAGTATTCCAGTCACCGACACCGTTTAGTTATTCATGGAACTGATTTAGTTGAGTTGGATGCATTGATCTGTGGTATGATTCAGGTAGATCCTTGGGATGTGGGGTATATTGAGAAAGCTAGAAAGGTTTTAGGTGATTATACTTCTGAAGGTTTAGAGTTAATTATATCGTGTAGGGATCAGTGGTTTTAGTAGGTTCTGTTGCGCTCGTCATTTGACTGCTCAATAATTATATGATTTAGTAGATCCAGTGAAAATATGAGGTTTCATGATGGACCGGGGATATTAATTATATTATTTGTATTCACAGTGGTTGTAACCCTTTCTTACCCCTTGATGTTGGAGAAAAGCCAGTTACCGCCAAGATACAAAGATTCTAAGGAGAATATTCAGACAATTAATCATACAAGTACTGCTGGTACACTCCAACTTGTGACAAACAAGGTTGTTTTTGAGGAATCCATTATAGGATTACATCTAGTGTTTCTAGCTTATGAGGCAAATAGCTCATTCTTTGTTGTACAAGTGACGGGGGATAATGGTCTAATCTCTCGTTTTCAAGGATTTATTAATGAGGGTATGGTTCCCCAGTTTTCTTTTCTTTCTCCCAGTTTTAAGGAGAGCGAAGGAATATTTGTGGAGTATACTTTGTTGCCTAATTGGGTTGAAGGGCCACCTTATTCGAATACTTGGAGTATTGATAGACAAGACTTGGTCTGGAGAGAAACACGTGTTGATGTTATCAATGAATACGTATACGGGGATAAGGCGGTTAAATTATATCTTATGCTCCTTGAAGCAATGTGGGTTTTAACTATTACTTACTGGTTAATGTTTTTGCATAAATCTTCTCAGTGACCTTGATGATCTTGCTGATAAGATGATTATGGACGTTTTTTATTGGTTTTGGAATTATTACCCGGGTAATAATTGAAAAATAATCGTCAGTATTTACCAAATGAGAACTGATCTTATTTGGGTATCTATAATCTATGAGGGTTAGCTGGAATTTCATAGTATGTGCGATCATTTAGATGATTAAGTACAGTCTGAGTGGAGGTAGAAATCATATTAATAAATGGTTGATAATGAACAGTACTTATCATAACTTAACAAAACGCTATGAGAATCTCTGGAAGATAGAACAAGATTCATCAAAGCCTACTTTGACCGCTCTAGTCGAGGAACTCGTCGTGAGCGGAATAGCGAGACTACCAGTATAAATAGACTATGGAAGAAAACAAGACAGAAATATTGAGACACCCATTAGGGGTTGTATATACTG
>WJIV01000017.1 GCA_014730055.1 Candidatus Bathyarchaeota archaeon | reverse complement strand
GTACTAGAGGAGGCATACGATAATCCAGATCTAGTAAAAAACGCCCCTCACCGGAGTAGTAACCACAAGGTTAAATCTGAGCCCTTCAATGACCCAGAAAAATGGGCTATGTCATGGACCGCATATAAACGAAAGAGGATGGGAAGATGAACCTAGAAGGTAAAGTCGCGGTGATAACTGGGGCTATGCAGGGGATTGGTGCAGGGATCTCTAGAGTACTCGCTACAAATGGCGCTTCAGTAATTTTAACAGATGTCTCACCGGAAGTGGAGGGAACAGCCGATTCCATTAAAGTCGAAGGTGGGGTTGCGTTTTACTATACTATGGATGTAACTAAGACTGACCAGGTTAACTCAGTTTTTAACGAGATTCAGGAAGAATTCGGTCAAATCGACGTCCTGGTGAATAATGCTGGCGTATATCCTAGAAAAAATCTAGTGGATATGGAAGACACTTTCATGAAAAGTATGTTTGACATCAACGTTTACGGAATGTTTCGATGCAGCAGAGCAGTACTACCTGGTATGATGAAGCGGCTTCGGGGCAAGATAATCAATATGAGCAGTGTTACCGGACCACTTGTAGGGGCCCCCTCCGGGGGTCAGACGGCTTACGCTTCTACTAAAGCAGCTGTAGTCGGATTCACAAAAGCCTTGGCCCTTGAGGTAGCGCAGCACCAGATTAATGTAAACTGCATATTACCGGGGTACATTTACAGCTCGAGCGCGTTTTGGCTTAGAGGAAGCAACACAGAGAAAGACGCGGAAGAAAAGATGAGAGAATTCGGTTATAAAATTCCTTTAGGGCGTCAAGGTACTCCTGAGGATGTGGGTAATCTTGTTCTGTTCTTGGCTTCAGATCTCTCAGATTATATTACAGGGAGCGAGTTTGTTATCGATGGGGGGAACATCCTTCAGGAAGAATATCTCGGACCATACAAACCGAAGACTTAGATAAAGATTGGTTATCTTACGCGATAAACTGTTCTCTTCCCATAACCTGTCCAAATTCTATAAAAGCCCTGAAGATTCTTATCGAGCTCAGGCTCGCCTGTATCTACTCTCATAGGGCGACCCTTTAGAGAGGCCAGTTTCTCGGGGGTAGCGACAATGATTAGATTATTTTTTCCAACTATTCTTATGACTTTGGGGCTTATCTGCTGGTTACCTCTACCAAAGATAAATCCTTGACCCCCAATAACTGAAATAATAATCTTAGTGGGGCTCCCTTCGATTTCCCGTAGAATTTGTTTTTCATTAGCATCCTTTACCAACAGTTTTTTGTCTTTAATCAGGTCCACGCCAAGGAGGGTTTTGTCGATACTCAATTTAGTTGCGATTGGTCGTGTACTTGTTCCTGGGCCTAGAATGTACGTCGTTGATTCGTCCATATTCTCAATGATATCAAGGGCTATGGCCTCTAAGACGTAATCCTCCTGATGACCAACTGCCTCCTTTGTCCCTTGAATCAATTCAAAGTTATTTGGAGTGATCATATACCCGTATAGTCTTGCTGCAACCTCGTTGGATCTGAAGGCCTCTTCATCTATGTCCATGACCTCTGCTTCCCGTGTATTGCTCTGACCAGATAGGAAGTTTCCCGCAATAATTCCCGCTGATCTTGGGTTTATGGAGAATACTCCGCTGTGAATTTTTACTCCTGCAGGGATCCCGATTACAGGTACCTTTGAATCTATAGCCTCATAGATATCTCTAGCAGTGCCATCTCCTCCAGCGAATAGCAGGAGGTCGATATTCTTGCTTAACATTTCGGTTGCCGCCTTCATTGTGTCAGATGCAGATGTAGCCTCCGGGTCAATACTTCCAATTACCTCGGGGATATAATTTGCTGCCTTCGCCTCATTCTCTCCCATGCTACCGGGATAGGTGATAATTTTGAAAGGTACCTCAGACTCAATGGCTTCTAGTGCTTCTATCGTTCGTTTAGGTGAAAGAGGTACAGCTCCTAACTCGATGGCTTTTTCCTGGATTTTCTTTCCATCACTGCCCTTTAGACCGACCCTACCTCCTAATCCTGCTACTGGATTCACTATGAGACCAAGTTTCTTCATTTTACTCGTAGCCCAGGAAGTTAAGGATAGTTAGGGCGAGGGTCTGAGCGACCTCAACAAGTTCATCTACGTTTACATACTCGTTTGGTCCATGGGCGTTCCTGACATTACCGGGCCCAAATACCACTGTTGGGGTCTTTCCTACGTTTACCAGTAATCTGGCGTCAGATGCATAGGTCATGCCCTCAAGTGTGGGCTCTTTGCCCGTTGCTTTTCTGAAAGAGTCCTCAAGGATTTTTACTATCAGGTGATCAACTGGTACACTGCTGGGTGCGAAGCTGTAGCCCACCCACTCGATCTTAGGAGGATGTTCTCTGAGCCAGGGATCCTTCTCCGCGGTTTTCTTAATATGTTCCTCCATTTCTTTTCTTGCGTCTTCCTGTGTCTCCCCAATGGAGACCCCCAGTCTTCCTTCAATTGTAACCTTTCCGGGCACTGTTCCTGGCCAGTCCCCTCCAGTGATCGTACCGACATTTAGAGCGAAGGGCGTTGAGTATTTACTGTATAAGTCGTTACTGCTTACATTGTTACGGGCTTTCTCAAGCTCTTTCAGGCTATTGTATACAAAGAGGAATTTCTCAATCGCGCTAACACCCTCCTCCCTTACACACGCGTGTGTAGCTCTGCCCTCAATTGTCATCTTCCAACTAATAGCCCCGGCAACATCTGGCGCGATTTTTGCTTCACTGGGCTCCATGATTATTCCAGCATCTGCACTGTAACCCCTGAGACAGGTGGCTAGGGCACCACATCCGCCGTCTTCTTCTCCTATTACACTGGCGAATATCACTTTGCCATTCAACTTTACGCCGGAATCTTGGATGGCTTTGATAGCGTATAGACCACATGCAATCCCTCCTTTCATATCGGCCACTCCTCTTCCAAAAACCCGATTGTCCTGAATAACTAGTTCTAGTGGAGGGCTATTCCAGTGCTCTTTCTCACCTGGGGCAACTGTGTCAACGTGGCCGCATAATATTATCCTTTTATCTCCTTCACCAATCGTTCCCACCAGTCCAAGACCTTCCTGCCTGTCAAGACTCATACTGAATTCTGGGTGGTTCTTAATTTTATTAAAATCAATTTCCCATTTATCTACGGTGAATCCAAGTTCTTCTAATTTGCTGGCTACGAGATTTTGGGCCTCTGACTCCCTTCCACCGTAACTTGGGGTCTTTACCAGCTCCTCTATGAAATTTAGCATGTTTTCTTTGTCTATCTTTTCAAGAACTAACCTCTCAGCTTCCTCCATTTTTATCCCTGCTAATATGATCCTCCAAAATGTTAAGACCTTTCGAATACGTAGCCTTAATGATGCCGATGAAAGCTGTCCTCAAAAAGGCTCCCAGATCGGGTATTGAAGTCGAAGAAGTGCCGATACCTTCGATAAATCAAGACGAGGTACTAATTAAAGTAAGAGCTGCAGCAATTTGTGGCAGTGACTTAGGTATCTACAAGTATACCCCTGCCTACGAAAGAATGAAGCTTCCAGTAGTTCTGGGACACGAGTTCTCAGGTGAGATAGTTGAGACCGGTTCAGCTGTGAGGAATTTTGAGATTGGTGATCGGGTGCTTAGTGAGTCTGTTAAGGCCTGCGGGACTTGCGGATTCTGTAGAGAGGGCAGGAGTAATCTTTGCGATGAGACAACCCTTTTTGGCATTCACACTGATGGGGCTTTTGCGGAGTATATCTCTGTTCCATCCAACCTCCTCCATAGGATACCGGAAGGTATGAGCTACGAGGAGGCAGCTCTCGTAGAACCTCTTAGCAACTCAGTTCACTTTGTCCTCGATATTACTCCCTTCAAGGTCAATGACTACGTCGTGGTTCAAGGATGTGGGCCAATTGGGCTATTCAGTGCTCAATTGTTCAGACTAGGGGGCGCTCGTGTACTCTTAACGGGATTATCAGATGACCAAACACGGTTCGATATCGCTCAAGGTCTAGGGATTGAGACGTTTGATATCGAAAACAATGATCTCCTAGAGAGGGTCTCAGAAGACACTTGTGGAAGGGGTGCGGATATAGCGTTTGTCGCAGTTGGTGCACCGCAGGCTTTTCAACAGGCCACTGAAATCGTCAAGAAAAGAGGCCAGGTCACCGTAGTAGGTATCTTTGGAGAAGCCGTGGACTTGAATTTAACCTGGCTTGTTAGAAGAGAACTAGTAATTAAAGGGGCCTATGATGCCAGACCAATCAATTTCCCATTGAGCATTAAACTAATCTCTGAGGGCAAAATAAATGTAAATGAAGTACTCACTCACAAGTTTTCTCTGGAAGAAGCCGAGAAGGCCTTTCGTGTCGGCCTGGAGCGATCAGGAGGCAAGGTGGAGTTTATACCCACGGATTCTCGATGAAGTCATGGGCCTGATCCAGGAACTTTGTGGGGCTGTATGTATCTGCCATGTAGATGCCAATATCGCTTAGCCGTTTTAGGGATTCATTTGTGTAGGGTCTGAATATCGATTTTTTAGCAAGAGGTGAGACACAGGCGCAGACTCTTACACCCATGTCCACCATCTGTTCTAGGATGTAATAGTTTTCCATGTTCTCCTTGGTCTGTTCTCCGGGCTGGCTCAGGACGAAGTCACTAAAGATGTAGACCATTCGGTCACTTCTATCATTGATCTCAGTAATCTGATCGTATGCCCATCTCAGGCTCTTACCAGGAACCGTTCCTCCCCAGGTCATACTGGTGAATCCTGCACAGTACTTCTTCTCCATCTGCGTAGTGGTGCATGTTAGCATGTCTATGAGGTCTTCCATTATTGGGATGATGTTAATCTCGTCATAAAGATCTTTCACTATGTGAGTGTTTGACTCGTAGAGGCATAATCCGAATTTCTCTCTCCTTAGACCCCACATTAAAGGTACCATACTCAGTACGCTGTAGCTTATGCTATTGATTCCCTCAAGGTCGTAGAACATCGTGTTGCTTATGTCAAGGATGTAGATTATAGTCCTGTTTTGTTTCTCGGGTTGCCTCATGAGGAAATCCTGGTAACGTATCTCCTCGACGCTTCTTCCCAAGTCGAGAATATTTTCAAGGCTCCTCTCCTCATCTATTAAGTCCGGGTCTTCCCCAGGCTCGAAGGGTTTAAGGCTTCGGTGCTTGCTCCAGTCCTCCTTCCTCTCGAACTCGTTACCGATCTTCATTAGCTTCTCCTTCAGGATCTCGGCTAGGATCTTGCGGTTTTCCTCTTCTTTGTTATGCCGCATAACCTTGACCCCTGCCTTGAGGACCTCATCTTCACCGGGCCCGACACCTATATCGGGTTTATTCTCGAAGCTCTGGAACTGGTCAACGTCGCTGTTATGGGCGGCGGCGAACTCGTTCTCGAGCCCTTTCCCGTGGGGTGTTACGTAGATCTCTTCATCGAGGCTGCTGTTTAGGAGGCTCATGAAGTCTTCTCCTGAGACATCTGGTGGGGGTAGTTCTTCCTCTAAATCTACATTAACAAGAATCTCGGCGGCGTATTTCTCTGCTAGTTGCTGACAATCTACGTGGCTTGTCACAATTGCAACGTTTAGAAGATCCTCGAATGTGAGGTGCCCTTTTCTGAGGTATGCTGGTAGGAGCATCTTCCCCATGTTGATCCCTTGCCGAGGGCTAGGTTTGTGCTCGCACTCTGGACTTCTACGTAATCTTGAGATAAATTCTGGAATAAAATAATGTGCATATCTAAAGGGGTAGGTCATGTACTGGTTTTGGGTCACCTATCCAAGTCTCCTCTCCACGATCTCCTCTATCACCGTGGAGATCGTCTTTCCCTCTTCTCTAACTCTCATCTCTTTACCTAGGACTGCTGGTGCGAAGAATCGGATGGCAGCGTTCTCATCCTCAAATCTATCAATATACCTGTTCACGAGCCTCGTAAGGAATATTCCTGAACGTGGGGATGCGGGTATCTCAAGGGACGCGGTCTCTCTGGTATCTCTGACGATGTCATAGATCTTGTCTAAGGCGCTCTCAGGGAGGGCGAAGGCTGGGGTATTCTCTCTTATGATTTCGAGTTCTGTCTCCTTCGTTGGATAGGTCAGTCTGATCCAGCATCCAACACGATCGACGAGTACTTTACTCAACCTGTACGTTCCAGCTGTCTCGATGGGGTTCTGTGTTGCTACAAATGCAAAGTTCTCATGGGCTTTAACCATCCCAATTGGGAAAAGGTGATAATGCCTCTCCTCTAGAGGAGCTATAAGACTGTTCTGGCAGAACTCTGTTGCCCTGTTTAGCTCCTGGGCTACGAATAGTCCTCCTTCTACCATTGCTCTGATAAGTGGGCCTGATTCAAAGCTGCTGATATTCCTGCCGTTTCTTACAACGAGTGCTGGGTCAAAGCTTCCTATTAGCCGACTGGGTGTTACGTTCTCGTCGAAAAAGACCTCGTGGAAGCTTCTGCCTGTGTCCTCTGCCACCTTTCGTGCTAGTAGGCTCTTACCTACTCCTGGCGGACCTACGAGACAAGGTGTTATTCCTGTTGCTAGGCTGTCCCGTAGAAGATCGTACGCTGTCTGGTACTGTCCTTTGAGTATTACCTGATGCTCGATCTTTATCGCGTCAACGACGCTCTTCTCGAGCATCTTACGGAACCCTTGCTCTCTCTCCGCCATCATTATTAGTCCAACTCTCTACATCATTGATCAATTTAAAGTTTAAACAAGAAAATGTTACAATCTCAAAAATTACTGACATTATATAGTAAACAGATTATATACTTACACCTAGGATTCACCTAGAAGTGTTTAAATGTCAGTATATATCGTTACAGTTGAAATCGTTATTCTTAATAACCTATGCGGGGATGAGTAACGATTCGATAACAGAGGGAAAACTTTGATCGAAATAAGGTTGCACGGCAGGGGCGGCCAAGGAGCGGTCACCGCTTCGAGGATAATCGCCACTGCGGCTTACGAGGAAGGACAGTACAGTCAGGCCATCCCCATGTACGGTACAGAGCGACGTGGAGCGCCACTTACTGCCTTCGTTAGACTAGATAACCAACGGGTCAGGGAAAGGGAGCTAGTCCATAACCCTGACATTAGTATAGTACTCGACCCCCTAATCGCTAAACAGCAGGCAGTTGTTGATAACCTGAAGGAAGGCGGGCTTGTCATACTTAACACACAACAGAAGCCTGAGGAGGTTAAACTAGGTGGAGACTTCAAAGTAGCAACAATTGACGCTACTACCATTGCCTTAGAGACCCTCGGTAGACCCATCACAAACACAGCTATACTTGGCGGATTCGCCAAAGTAACTGGTTTGCTTGAGATAGAGTCCATCGAGAAGGCAATCAAGAAGTACTTCCCTGGACGCCTCGGAGACATGAACATCGCTGCTGTTAGAAGGAGCTTTGACGAGATTCAAGGCCCCGTCCAGGCGGTAGTTAAAGAGGCACCACCGGAGAAGGTGGACATCCACGTAGGCGGCTACGGTGTTTTGAAGGACGTCTCCAGCTGGAGAGTCTTCACACCTAAAATTGACGAAGAGAGCTGCATCAGCTGTAAGAACTGCTGGATTTACTGCCCGGAGACAGCTGTCCAGTGGGATGAGGAAAAGAACAAGCCATACTTCAGGTATGAGGCTTGCAAAGGCTGCGGTGTTTGCGCTCACGAGTGCCCAGTAGACGCCATAGAAATGGAGAGAGTTGAGGCTTAAGATGTCATATGAAGTTATGGTAGGAAACAAGGCTGCAGCTACGGCTGTTAAGCTAGCAAAGGTTCAGGTAGCAAGCGCTTTCCCGATCACACCACAGACAACAATCACCCAGTACCTCTCAGAGATGTACGCAGGTGGCGAGTGGGACTTCGACTTTGTTAACGTAGAAGGAGAGCTTACAAGCCAGGTAGTCGTACAGGCTGCAAGCAGAACAGGGGCCCGTACATTCACATGTACGAGCGGACCCGGGCTGCTTTACATGCACCACCCAATGCAGGGAACAGGAAGCGGTAGACTACCCGTCGTAATGGCTGTAGTCCACAGAGGATACAAGGGAATGCAGCCCGACCACAGCGACCTAATGAGCCAGCAATGGACCGGCTGGGGACACCAGTACGTTGAACACGCACAGGAAATCCTAGACTCACTACTGATGGCCTACAAGGTCGCAGAGGACCCAAGAGTCAGGATCCCAATAGCAGTCGGATACGACGGATACGTCCTAAGCTACACAGCTGAGCCTGTAGACATTCCAGCACAAGAAGAAGTTGATAACTGGTTACCACCAAATAAGGCTATGCCCACAATCCTCCCAGACGAGGTTGACCCAGAGTCATTCGCAAGAGGATGGGGTGGAGGAGATCCACAAACCCCCTGGAAGAGCCACCATGAGGCAGTTCTAGAGATAGAGCCTGTTCTAAAGGAGACGATGGACAGCTTCCATGAGACATTTGGTCGCAGGTACGGTAACGGGATGATCGAGCCCTACATGATGGATGATGCTGAAGTAGCCATAGTCGCTATGGGTACCATTGCAGGGACATGCAAGGCTGCTGTTGAGAAAATGCAGTCAGAAGGCAAGAAAGTCGGACTGATCAAGCTAAGAAGCTTCATACCATTCCCAGTTGAGGACTTCAAAGAGTGGGGTAAGAAGCTTGATGGTATGGCAGTAGTTGACAGGAGCATCTGTCCAGGTAAGGGTGGACCAGTATTCAGCAAGCTGAGAGACTCACTATACGACCTAGACGAGAAGCCAAAGACACTACAATTCCACGCCGGACTAGGCGGTAAAGAAGTAAGAACCCACGACTTCGAGATGGTTGGAGACAAGATCCTTAAGGTCGCTAAAGGCGGAACCGTTGAGAACCTTGTGGAGTGGGTTTAAGAGATACCATTGGAGTGAATGAATGATGAGTGAAAGAATAAACAGAATGCAGATACCCTTAGAAGAGATGGGCATTACCCCAGGAAGCGCATGCCAGGGATGTGGTGCCGCACTAGCCGCAAGGCTAGCCTTCAAAGCACTAGGACCAAATGTAATACGACACGGAATCCCATGCTGCCCAGACACAGTCACAAGGACCCCTAGGGTCGGAGCTGTATTCGAGGGAGGCGGAGCAGCCCTCACAGGCACGAGCCGAGGACTAAAGGCAATCGGCCGCGACGATGTAATGGCAGTAGGATTCTACGGAGACGGAGGAACCTACGATATCGGGTTCCAGGGACTAAGCGCAGCAGCAGAGAGAAATGAAGACATACTGGTAATCACAAAAGACAACGAAGCCTACATGAACACAGGTAACCAAAGAAGCGGTGCTACACCAAAATACGCCATAACCAGCACAACACCAGTAGGTCCAAAGAGCAGAGGTAAAGAGAGGCCAAAGAAGAACATACCATTCATCTTTGCAGCACACTATGTTCCATATGTTGCTACTGCAACTGTGGGCTTCCCAGAGGATCTGATCGCCAAGGTCAACTATGCTAAATCCATCAAGGGATTCAGGATGGTAATAATTCAGGCACCATGTCCAGTTGGATGGAGATTCGACCCAGCGAGGACCATCGAGATCGCTAGAGCAGGTGTACAGAGCGGAATCTGGCCACTATACGAGATCCAGGACGGAGAAAAGTTCAAGCTTAACTACAAGCCAAAGGAACTAAAGCCCGTCACAGAGTACCTGAAACCTCAGTCAAGGTTCAGACATATGACTGACGAGGAGATCTCGGAGATCCAGGAGACAACTGCAGCTCGTTGGACACAGCTTCTAAGCGCTGACGAGATGGGTAGAGTCGTAATATAAGCCAAATCCTTTTTTTCTTTTTTTAATTAAGAACCTTTAAACTATAGATTACTTTATGCTCAGCAAATTGACAGAAGGAAATGCTGGGTTACCACGTAGCTTCTATGTTGTGAGCATCAGTGGGCTGTTATGGCAGTTAGGTTTCATGATAACCTATCCGATATTTACTCTTCATCTTCAGGATGTAGGGGCTACGATATTCCAGATCGGCAGCATACTCTCGATTCAATCCTTTCTACTCATAATACTGAGAGTTCCTTTGACCCTAATAGCTAGAAGAATTGGCGAGAGGAAGATGTTGTTTATTGCCTTTATTGTTCAGTCAGTTACACAGTTATTCTATGGTATCTCGCCCTCCCCTGCATGGTTCTACCCGATCTCGATACTGCAGGTGTTGTCAAAGGGTACCTTTTTCCAGCTTGCAACAGCCATCAACAGCAATCTTGCTCCAGAGGACAAACAGGGAGACGCATTAGGTAGGCATATGACAATAATATCTGTGCCGATGTTTATTGGGCCCATCATTACAGGAATTTTTGTTGAACAAATCGGGTATCAGGGGCTGTTCTTCCTTTCTTCAACGCTTCCCTTCCTCGGATTGATAATATTCTGGTGGTATACTCGTGATGTGAATCTAGGTGGGGTCGAGGTCTCCATTCATGAAACTCCTAACCTGAGATCTCTAGTACACTTATTCACCAAGAAAAACTTGGTCATTCTTGCCCTAATTCGGGCACTCTATTCAACATCTAATAACACCTATCTAACGCTATTCAGCCTGTACGCGGTAAACCAACTTGGGTTTGATCCAGCATCGGTAGCTGGGCTCTTCAGTCTGCAAGGTATTGCTAATACGCTGATCAAAGTGCCTATCGGACGTGCTAGTGACAGGATAGGTAGGAAAACTATTCTCCTAACGACCTTCACTACGGTAATCCTTATTTATCTACTATTATCATTCGCAGAAAATTATTACTTAATAGGATTCGGTGTCGTGATATTTGGCTTAGCCTGGGGTAGTAGAGCCACAGTTGAATGGGCCTTTCTCACCAGCACCGTCAAGCCTGAGATCAAGAACATCGCTGTAAGCTACATGGAGGGGTTCTGGGATATTGGTGGAAGCCTCGGTAGCTTCTTAGCCGGACTTTTATCAGGGTATTTGGCGGTTCCTCAGATACTGCTACTTATGGCAGCACTTAACTTACCCGCGATACCGGCTATATTAATGATAGAAGAGGAAGACGAGGCATAGATATGGGTCTGAGAGTCCTCCGTTACCCTAGGATAATCATCGGCGGCTTCATCGCATTAGCTACTCTAAGTGTAATGAACAGCGCATACAGTAACATACTTGAGACGATCAAAGGCGAACTGGCTCTTAGTTATACGCAATCAGGGGCGCTGATGTCCTCTTATTTCCTTGGATACATGCTGGGGCAGATACCCTGGGGTATAATAGCTGATAAGTACGGTAGCAAACCTGCGATCAGCGCAAGTGTTCTTGGGGTAAGTTTATCCACGTTTGTTTTCGGGTTCAGCGAGGGTATAACCATGGCAGTTATTTCACGTTTTCTCGGAGGATTACTGGGGGCAGGAGTATTCGTTCCATCTGTAAGGCTGGTATCCTCATGGTTCACCTCCAAAGAAAGGGGCACTGCTTTAGGTATCCTGAACATCGGGGGAAGTATAGGTCTAATAGCGGCTTCATGGGCTGCTTCCTTCCTCAACCTGTCTCTGGGGTGGAGGTTCTCCCTGAGGATCATAGGCTTGTTTGGCGTTGGTTCAGCGGCCTTAATATGGATGCTTCTAAGGGACAATGAATCCGCTGAGTACGGGAGTATCGATCTTTCAAGTCTTCCTTTCGGAGACAGGCGATTCTGGATCCTGGCGGTCAGCCAGTTTATCCGCCTGGGTTCCTATTACACATTCATTGCCTGGCTGCCACTTATAATGAGAGAGGAATTCGGGTTCAGCGTTATTATGACAAGTACCGCAATGTCCCTGTTCAACACGGCTGGGATATTCTCGAACCCTCTAGGTGGGGTCACCTCTGACCGAATCGGTGAGAGAAATGTGTTACTGCTAAGCTTCGGGCTGCTAGGGCTAATTGTTTTAACTCTCACAAGTGGAACATCCTCTCTGATCATCTATTCCTCGGTTTTTCTAATTGGCTGGTTCATCAACTTTGTTAGAAGCCCCGCTTTCACTATAATACCAAACACCTTTGGAGCTGAGTCCTCTGGAAGTATTTCCGGTATACACAATACCTTCGCGGCTCTCGGAGCGCTTGCTATACCCTTTAGTCTCGGTTTTATCCGGGACTACTCCGCGGGTTATACGCTGGGCTGGGTAACGGTCTCTGCTCTTGCCCTCTTCTGCAGCTCAATTCTACTCCTCCTGAAAAATGATTAACTTTTAGGAATCTTTTTATTCATAAATAAAATTCGATCATCAAAGGTGATTTTATGCCCTACTGCCCCAGATGTGGAACTGAAGCTGATCCTGACGACGAGTACTGTGATAAATGTGGATATAATCTCTCTGAGCGGCCCCCTGTCAGGCCTGTAAGACGTAGAGATGAGAAGAGCGAGAAGGATGAAAGAGATGAGAAGTCTGAGAAGCAGGAGGATGAGAGATCTGGCGCTATTATGGGAGGGGCCATCGTAATATGGCTCGGAGTTAGCTTTATTCTAAGAAACTCAGGGTACATCGGCTGGAACCAGTTCGGTGGGGTATTTCTCCTAGGCATAGGCCTGATCCTTGTATTCAGAGGACTCCTCGAGTACAGTAGAGTTGGTAACATTGACCCCGCAATGGGCTATCTTATCGGAGGAGGGTTCGTAGCCTTGATGGGTGCTGGAATTACCTTTGACTTGAATGAGTGGTGGCCCATATTTTTGGTAATAATTGGAATCGTGATAATTTTACGTGGCTTAACTGAACGTGGAAGAAATCCGAGGCCTTAGATAAACCACCCGAAAAGCAGCCTGTAGACCTGGTGCTCAACCCTCGTCAGAGATTTATCCCGGCCAAATACCCTGAAATAATTTTTTCCCATGCATTCGATCAAATCCCCAATCTCATACCTAGGTAGAATTGGTGTCGAGACTATCAGCCGTCCCCACTGGCCCCTGACAAGCTCGTGAAGATTTTTCATCTTGTTACCAGATTTCACCTCGAAATAGTAAAGATCATAGTTTGGCATAAAGTAAGGGAAATCATCTTTCTGCTGCCCAAATGCCCCCTCCGTGGCAGTGTACATCTCAACAACGGGCACATCACCATACATCCTCTGGAGCATCTTCTTGTACTTCGTCTGGATCTTGGGTACACTCGTGCTGAAGATTACCTCAATATCCCATACATCCTTGGGATATACCCCGTGCTCTTTTTTCAGGTATGAGGCAAACCCGGTCTGTATTGGGGCTACTCCCATCAGTGTAAAGATCTCCTCATCCCTGGTTCTGCTGTAGATGTACTCGTATCTCCTTTTCCAGTCGTCAAGGGACAGTCCGGTGTTTAGAGAGTCAATTTCCTCTTGACGGGGAATCAACTGTAGCCCAGCGAGCATAGGGTTTAACTTTGCGTATGTACCCGAGCTGAAGCCATACTCTATCTCCTCCCCTTGAACCTTCATTTTTTGGTAGTTGCTGGGAAACTGAAGGTTAAGCACACCACCCATTAGTGCTGACAAGCTACCATCACTAGTAACATGGTTTAGAATTGCTCTCGATCCGCCTCTAATTATGTGATTGAGGTGTCTTTCGGTTACAGGTATGACTTTGGAGCTTCCCGTTGTACCCCGTGTCATTACCCAGGTTACTGGCTGCTCTATGAGAAATGATCCCCACTCGCCTTTTTTTACTTTGCTTAACCAGAGACTAAAATCACTGTATTTTTTAACGGGGTAATTGCGCTTGTATTCCTCTTGGCTCTCGGCATTGTACATTTCTCCGTAATCAGTCCGGTTATAATCTTCCAGAAAGGAGGATAGGGTACTTGCCTGTGCCTCAGGAGGGTTATCAAGCCCGTTTTTCCATGCTTCTAAGTTCTCCGAGATTCTCCTGAAGGCTTCCTCGAACATGGGGTATTAGATGATTTACATACTTATCCGCGTTTTGACTAAAAGATTAATACATTCGATGCTATTTTCAAGGTATGAAAAGACAGTTTATACTTACGGTAGCTGAGTCAAAGAGGTTAATCGCCAAGGCAGTTTCAAAAATGCCGGAGGTAGAAAAGGCCCTAAAAAAGGGTACGGTAGTGGTCGCAACAGGGACCACAAATGCCTACGTCCTTGAGGAAATCTGGGGAAAGAAGATCGATAAAAGAAGATACAGGAGCGGAATTACTACACCAGAGGAACCCGAGAGGCACCCAGAATCCGAGGGAGAGAAAATCCCCGATAAAGTTTTTGTCAAAGGAGAGGTCGCACCAGAATATGATCGTGTGAACGCGGTCAAGGATATGAAGAAGGGGGATGTCTACATCAAGGGAGCAAATGTGCTTAATTACTGGCAGGATATGGCAGGTATCCTAATCGGTGGTATGGACGGAGCAACTATTGGGAACACTCAAGGGCATATCATTGGAAAGCAGATACATCTGATTATTCCGATAGGTTTGGAGAAGCTTACCTTTGAGGACATAAACGATCTGTACAAACTAGGTGCATCAGAGGACTACGAGGGACCAAGGATGTGGCCCATAACGGGCACAATAGTCACAGAGATAGAAGCCCTGAATATCTTGACGGGAGTAAACGCCTATTTATACAGTGCAGGAGGCATCGCCGGAGCCGAGGGGGCTGTCCGTATCCTAGTCGACGGTACAGAGGAAGAAGTCGAAGAAACGATGGATCTAATTAAATCGATTAAAGGCGAGCCTCGGTACCTTCTCTAATTTTATAAAGTTTTAAGAGATTCAGGTAAGATAAGTTGTTAGGCGCTTTTCTTCACCCTAGTTTTTCAGAGTTTGGGGTCTGGGTCTTCCGTGTTCTCTCCTCCTTCCTGTACTAGTAGCATCCGCATCGTAGATGATGCATGTCGGAAGACCACTGCTTCCTGATAATCCGGATCAGCTATCCATGACTCTACATGTGACTTGCTCGGGAACTCTAAAATAACCATCCTATCCTTGTAGGTCTTCCCTTCCAGTGTGGTAACAGGTTCCCCTCGTGTTAGAAACTTCCCATCATACTTCTTAACCGTTGGTGGTGTCCTGTCAGTGTATTTTCGATATGTATCTGGATCGTGGATCGCCATCATTGCAATTACATAAGCTGGCATGCTGGATCACTTAGGATATTATCGTGAAAATATGATAAAATCATCGATTAAATATTCAGCTTTATTTTCCATAATTAACAATAAATAGAACCTGGAGTCCCGATATGTTCATCAGCTGGTGTAAAAAACGTCGGTGCGAAGTCGATTAAAAAACTCATTCTATGGTTACAGGATCCTTCTAGGTACCTTTATCTTACATGCCTTGGGGTCAGGAGAGTACTTCTATGGATTCAGTGTATTCTATAACCCTTTACGTGAGGAATATGGATGGAGCAGCGCTGTCACAAGCGGGGCAGTCAGCCTCTCAAGGCTTGAAGGGGGAATTGAGGGCCCTATTGTCGGGGCACTGATTGATCGATTTGGGCCGAGGAAGCTCCTGGCCGTGGGTATATTCCTTACCGGGCTCGGCTTCATGGCTATGAGCCTAGTAGACAGTGTGCTTATGCTTTACCTAGTTTACGGCGGATTACTCAGCATCGGATACAACACAGGCTTTTCACACAGCCTGACAACTATGATCACCTACTGGTTCTACAAGAAAAGGAGCAGGGCCCTAAGCGTCTACGCCATAGCCGCTGGAATAGGGGGAGCGTTAATAGTACCCCTTCTAGCCAAGAGTATCAATCTTTACGGCTGGAGGACTACCTCAATAATCTGCGGCTTGAGCTTCTGGGTAATAGGCTTCCCCTTATTATTTGTATTCAGAGACAAGCCTGAGGACCTTGGCCTGCTACCTGATGGCCTAGACCCTTCTCTCCTTAGATATGTGGACGAAGGTTCAGAGCAGTCGAAGGTTGAGGACGTTGATATTACTACAAGGGCAGCACTTACCTCTCCTATGTTCCGGAAGCTACTGCTGGGCGAGTCCTTCAGGAGCTTCCTCTTGGGATCGATAGTCCTCCATCAGATTCCTCATCTG
>WJIV01000092.1 GCA_014730055.1 Candidatus Bathyarchaeota archaeon | reverse complement strand
TCTACGACCTCTACAGAGGAGAGAAACATGGCAGAATATCCAGCAATTCAGGGTACACTGCCTGCCTGAACGTCGGTGAAACGTTAAGACAGGGGAATTATGGCGCGGGTACCGGGGCGGTAAGCGGAGGGTTAAAGGGAGGGTTGGGCTCAGCCAGCGAGGTAACCGAGTCGGGAGCCTGTGTAGGGGCCCTAGCTGCGGTTAACAGCGCCGGATATACGTGTGACCCGTCACTGGGTGGTTTCTACGCTAGGGGCATTGAGCTGGAAAACGAGTACGGGTGCCTGAAGCATCTTCCCATTGACCTCAGCGTAAGTTATCCTTCTAGGGGTGCCTCCGATGAGTGCACGGTCCTGGGTGTGGTGGCTACAGATGTAGGTTTGTCCAGGGTTGAGTTGACCAAGGTGGCCCAGATGGCTCAGGACGGGGTCGCTAGGGCTATCCGTCCTGCTCATACGATGTTTGACGGGGATACAGTCTTCGCCATCTCTACGGGCAGGCTAGAGGTAGGGTGTGATCGGGCTGGGCTGGTCTCATGTATTGGTCATATCGCGGCTGACGCAGTTTCACGCTCAATAATGCACGGGGTTCTTTCAGCTGAATCAGTAAATGGGATAGAGTCCTATGGGGAAAAATACGGGATGCATGCATTCATCCAAAATAAAGACTAATAATTATTTTCCTAGCCTGCATGCACAGGTCCGGTTTTGAAGAGCCAGCCTCTCAGTGGACGCTGGACTGCCCAAAGCCATCTGGTTTTAGAAGTAACCTAATGATCAAAGAACCAGATATTAAAGTGTATTAGATTCAATTTGCAAATTTTTCAAGCTTCTTGTACCTGTTCCTGATGGTTACCTCAGTTATCCCTGAAGCATCCGCGATAGCCTTCTGGGTAATCCTATCGCCACACTCGCGGCATGCGACATACAAAGCAGCAGCTGCAAGCCCTACGGGATGCAAACCAATGGTTTCCTTCGCCTCCTGGGCAGCCACCAGTATCTCCGCTGCTTTCCTCTGGGCACAAAGGCTTGCCTCCACCTGTTCAGCTATCCGAGGCAGCCGGGTCTTGGGATCCGGGTTAGGTGTCTCCAGACCTAGTTCATCATGAATCAGCCGGTATCCACGGGCAAGGTCCTTCATTGGTACTGAGCAGTTCTCAGATACCTCAACAAGAGTCCTAGGAGTGCCTGTCAACCGACAAGCCGCGTACAATGCTGCGCCAGTGATGGCCTCTATGCTCCTCCCCCTAATTAGGTCCTTATCCAGGGCTTTACGATAAATCTGGGTGGCCTCCTCATGTACGACTGAGGATAGGTGGAGCCTTGTTGATAGCCTGTCGAGAGCCGATAAAGCGTGGGACAGATTCCTATCCTTTCCCTCACTGAATCTGGAACGAGCCTGCAGCCTCCTCAAGCGTAGCAAGAGGTGTATCTTTGAGGGAGACATCTTATTACCCTGGCTATCCCTTCCTATTGCCCCGAAGGTGCTTACCTTGACTGGGTCTAAGGGTGCCGTAGCCCTCGCCCTTGACATGTGCTGGTTCACGTCGAAGCTCCTCCACTCAGGGCCATCATCCACACCCATGTCCTGAAGCACCAATCCACACCTAGAGCAAAACCATTCACCTGACTCAGGGTCAAATACAATTTCCTTGCTGTTACACTCAGGGCATTTCCTCGAAGAAGCGTTGTAACCACTCAACTTACCATTTCCAGGATCTTTTGATAAATAGGCAATAGAATGGTATCTCTTAAACTCTATACATGGAATGGGAGAAAGAGAAAATCTTGATAATGGATAAATAAATTACAGATCTAATATCGAATCCTTACCCTATTTTTCTATCTACTTGTATGAATCAAATTTCCTTAAAACAATGTGAGAGAGTAATTGTTATTATTTTAAATTCTCGAATGCTTTCTGTGCCCTTTCGTTCTTGAATGATTCTAGTTTAAAGTCCTTGAAGGGGTATATCTCTTTTTCAGGGTTTGTGAAAATTACTTTTTCTGCGTTAAGCATTATGTATCCCAGCCTGATGGCTTCACGGATCGCACCCGTCTCGCTGTTATTGAACGCTTTTGACGCTTCTCTCAATTGCTCTTCTTCCAAGTAAATGCTGATCCGGGTTCCCTCGTCCCCGTATCTTAGCTTGCTGAATGATCTGGTTATTCCATGGGCTCCCTTGATTATGATGGGTGATTCTTGTTGATACCCTATGCCCAGGTCTATCAGGTCCCTGGTTACTTCGCTGCTGCTTCTCTTTTTCTGTTCTGATAACTCTTGTATCTGTTCCTTTAGAATAGACTCGATTCGGAGTGTAACAAGCCGCATATATGTATGACGTTTAGGCACATGTTTATATGTTTCCATAGACATATGATGTATCGTCACATAATTGGTGAGTCTATGAATCCTATAATACTGACAAAAGTAGCCCTCTGGGTCATAACGATAAGCATCTCAAACTGGCTGCTAGCCAAGAGGAGCATAAATAAGAGGAACCGGCTCTTGTTCCTGATAGCTGGGATCATTGTATTTGGTTTTATTTATGGTCGGTTGAGTCCATTGAACCCAAACCCCATGTCAATGGTCACAAACCTATTAATGAATATAAAGGGATTACCCGTTCCCGTGCCATTACAACTCTCAGCAATCATGTTCCTATTAATGCTGTTGATGGTAATTGCATCTAATCGCAGTATATGCGGCTGGGGATGTCAACTAGGGCTACTACAGGATGCATTACACAACATACCCTCAAAGAAAGTAAACGTCTCAAAGCATACGACCCTCTGGACCAGGTTAGCGTTCTTCATAGGCATTATTGGGCTTCTCTTCCTTAATGGCGTGAATGTCCTAGGTTTACTGGACCCATTTTCCGTTTTTCAGTTGAATCTATCAGTGATAAACGGGTTGGTACTTCTGGGTGTTGCGATGGCGAGTGTTTTCTTTTACCGTCCCTGGTGCAGGTTCCTGTGTCCTTTTGGTCTAATCGGGCTAATTGCTGAGCAGGTAAGTTTTTTCCGTCCGAGGATTGATGAGGAAAAGTGTGTTAACTGTATGAGGTGTGTTGAAGCATGCCCAACGGGTGCCATGAAAGACTTTTACGAGAAGAACCAGTTTCACAATGATTGCTACGCCTGCGGTGCCTGTATTGAAGCATGTAAAGTCAGAGCAATAAGATGGTCCAGGAAAAGCTCGAACGGGGAGTAGGTATGATAAATATGTCTTATTTTAAAGGAGAACTTGAAGGCTGTTTTCGAAAACCTGCCAAATAAAATAATCAACTAAAAAATGAGTTATTTTACGGGTGATATCTCAGAAATATTCAAGAGATAATCAACATTTTTATAGAAATTATAATTTAAGTCACTAACATTTAGAAATAGAGTTGAGTGACAATTATTTTTATTATCATTGACAGGATATAAGTCCTCAGGCCAGGCTTCCTATTGCAGTCAGCATGAGGTTGAAGAAGCACTTACTACCGACCACCCGACCGCGCTTTGACTTATATTGTTTGATCGGGTAGTTGTTTATAACAGTCGGCCAAAATGTGGTACCTACCCGATCCTTTATAAAAAACTACAAAACATATAAACTTTCCATAGAGAATAAAAATAATAAGGTACCTGAACGGTTAAAAAATTCAAAATCCCTAGTTAATGCGACATGTTATTTCAGGGTGGCTACCGTTCAGGCATTGATAGAGATGTTTAAGGTATATATAAGTAAAAAGATTGATAGATTACAGACCGATATCTGGTTCATAGCTATATACTCCTTACAGAACTTTTCTCAACATAGTTTGTTTAAAAAGCTCCTCTAAACAAGAGAAAAATATTATATTATTATTTGTCTCCGGATTATTACAGTAAAGATTTATCAGTGATGTTGGATTAAAAGTAAATGTGTCTTCTAAGGTTGATAAAAAGCGTTATGAGGACCTTGATCCTGATGAGTATAAGAGAAAAATAGCCGAGGAAGTTCTTAGAATACTCATGAAAGATTATTTGAAGAAACCATAAGGCAGTTACTAGACAATTTGTTGAATTTATATATGTACTCTGAATCTAACATAATTTGTTATTCAGGTTAAGGACCTGTGAGCCTATTCTTAGTTTCATTCACCTGTAAGATCTAACTTTCATGGAATTTCCTGAGAATCTAACTAGTGTGGTTAATAAATTCAGATAGTTTCGTGGATATATTTGATCAGAATCAGTTACCAACTGAGATAATTCGGAAATCAAAGAAATAACTGTAAAAACGAAGATTAGTGAACAGCTTCTATGATCAATGTAGAAGAGTATCTGTGACCTCTCTGATTACTGACCTCAGTGGAACTTCATAAAGCGGGTAGGTACTCAGCTTACATGAATCTTTCATATATGGATAACTATAACATTATTTTTAAATAATTTTAAATCTATTCACTTTATTTCTATACCAAAGCAGAGGCAATCAGTATGAAAAAAACGCTTAGAATAGTATTAACGGCTTATTGCTTAATCAGCCTGGTTTTTTCAACTGCCCAAATAAAGGTACCAGCTACTGATCAAATTATAGAGGATCCTGATGATTATCAAAAGATAGATACATCTAATGGCAACCACTATGGTGACTATTCTTTTCTCCAGAAATGGGGGATGATCCACGAACAATACTCTGATACAGCAGACACATCAAAAATCGAGTACGACACCCTCGGAGTAGTGGAAAAAACCGAAGTAGCGTCATATAATACAGGTATTGATGTTGATGCAAAGGAAGTTAATAACGTCAGGTATGATGACGAGGGTAACATCGAAAGCTATGACTACTGCGACGGATCAGAATGCTACCATGTCGATAACATAGGGTACGATAAAGACGGTAATGTTATCAAGTATAGAATAACCTCCTCAACGGGTGAAGTCACCTACTACTATGATATCTCGTATAACTCCGATGGAGAAATAATATCCTTCACAAGAGAATCAGATGATGAAATTACAGTCCACACGATCACCCGAGACGATGAGGGCAATATCACAGGCTACGAGATACAGGAAATCGAAGGCAAGGGAAAAAAGGAAGCTATTAGGGAGTACGCGATCTCGGATATCGTCTATGATTACATTGGTCGGGTTTACGGGTTGAAGTACCTTAACACTCAGGAATACAGCGGGTTAAACATCCATGTCTCAAAGATGGGTTACAATGACTATGGACAGCTTGTATCCTACGAGGAGAACACAACCGATACAGACTCAGGGCTCGTAATCAGTATCACGAGGCGAACACTTACAGAATACGACTCAGAGGATAGGATACTCCGCTTTAACGAGACCAGGCTGGAGCTGGATGTAGATGAGAATATCTTCGTGGGGAATATGACTGTAACTGTTTATGAGTATGATAAGTTTGGTAGAGTAACAGGAAGGAGTCAGGCATCCTGTTCATCAACGACTCCAAGTTTAGAGACCACTTACTACGAGGAGGAAAGCTATGACTCCCAAGGAAGAAAAAAGGAGGAAGGTAAGATGGTCTACAATCTGACGAGTGGTCTGGCACTTTATGTTTCCTTTAACATTCAGGGTTTGGTTGATGAGAAGATACTTGTCGACCAGCAGACGGGTATAATGGCTGATGTAGTTGATCTACGCAGGGCTCTCGCAGTAATGGGTGGGGATGAAGATGATGATGAGGCGTTGATTGAACTATTCATGGATCTAGTAAGTGGAGATATTGTTGATCTTGTCCCGGATGATAAGAAGGGGGAAGATCAAGGAAACCGTAG
>WJIV01000091.1 GCA_014730055.1 Candidatus Bathyarchaeota archaeon | reverse complement strand
TTATGGCGTGAAATCTAGTAGAGCCAGAGTTATTTTATTTATTCTTTTGATAGTAATGGCAATTCCTTGGATCTATACGAGATTTCTTGAAAATAATAATTCATCCGAGAACATATCATATGAAGTAGTGGAAGTTTTTCCGCATGATCCTGAGGCCTTTACTCAAGGTCTTGTATTTCATGAGGGAAATCTGTATGAGGGAACTGGTCTATACGGCATGTCTAGTCTTCGCAGGGTTGATTTAGAGACGGGCAGTGTTCTGGCTAGCTATAAACTTTCGAATCAGGTTTTCGGTGAGGGCATCACTGTGCTTGGTGATAGAATTTATCAGTTGACATGGAAAGCTGGAATATGTTATATCTATAATAAAACATCTCTAGAAGTTATTGACTCTTTTACTTATGAGGGTGAGGGATGGGGGCTTACTCATAATGGAGAAAATCTGATTATGAGTAATGGATCGAATATTTTGACGTTTTTTGACCCAGTTAACTTTAGTGAAGTATTTACCATCAAAGTGACTGATGAGGGTGTTCCTGTGGATATGTTGAATGAATTAGAGTATGTTGATGGAGTAATTTACGCAAATGTTTGGCTGACTGATAACATAGTCTATTTAGATACCAATACTGGGAACGTTCTAGGATGGCTGGACATGTCAGACCTAAAGCAGCAACTTGACTACCGTAATGCTATAGATGTGTTAAATGGGATAGCCTACGATGGTAGCTACTTCTACCTAACTGGAAAACTCTGGCCTAACATCTTCAAGGTAAAATTCAATCGTTAAAATTCGTATTACAAATTTAATGAGACAACATTATCTTAATATTTCAATAGTAGTCACTAGTGTTATATCTTTATTCAATTTAAAATTGTTCCCAATTCAAATGATAACACTAGTTTCTACTATATTTATTATGTATGATCATGTGAGTGAGAAGGCTGCTCCGATATCAGTGCATAGATGGTCTCATTATTTATCTCAGGAATAGCCTCATATTCATTAGAAAGCCTCCAGAGAGCGGAAAACAAGGCTCTGTTTTCTCTTGTAGCGCCCCGTCCAATATTCTCTCTTAGCTTCATTTCAACCCTAGACAGTACGGGTGTTATCTCAAAGGGGTATAGCCAAGAAATCTCTTCTTGATATGAGTCAGGGTCCTCTTCTTTTATTATCCTTTGCATCTCCCTGCCCACCTTCTTGGTCTCTTCCAGGTTCTTCTTATCTGGTTTGAGCTCTCCTCCTAATATGGTTCGAACGATGAATTTGTTCAGAACCTCGATATCCTTGCGGGGTTTTTTACCTGAGAGCATTAGATTTAGATCGAAGGCTAAGGATCTCATGGTATAGTAAAGCTCGTCAGCCTGGAGTAGAAAGCTTCCGGGGGGACCAAGGAGTTTTTGGATTTTGATTTCTCGAGCCCTATAGACGTAGGGTTCACCTCCATAATGTCGAATGATCCTCTCTGTTGCTACGGCACCTTTCATGCTGTTTGTCAGGAATACACTGTTGTGTGTTGAAGGGTCATCATTTAGGATTTCTCTGATCCTCTTTAAATTGCTCCAGAAATTTGGGCTAGGCTTGTTTCCCTTGAAATCATATAATATAATCCATTTTTCATCTTTCCTGTCTTTAAAATTAAGTTGCTCAAGGAACTTCTGAGCTAAGCTTAACCTGCCCATAAATAACATTAGCTATAACTATCAATAAATCTCTTCTGGTTAAGAATAACTAGATACATAAAAATAATATTCCATTATAAAATTTTAAACCAGTAATTAATTATTAAAATAATGCCTTAAGATACTAAGCCTGGGTTAAACTTTTTCTAAAATGAGGGTTTAATATCCCGAATTATTAGAATTCTGTCAATCAAGAGAAGGAATTAATAGTTTTTTCGAGAAAACCCTTTTTCAGGCTCTGTTTGTCAAAATAACCTTTTTTAGTTGAATAAGTCTCTAGTAAAAGTATTCAATTTACGTTTCTTTACTTCTTAATATTTTAATCGTTGTTTTTTGTCTTTTTTTGTTTTTTAAAGTATTTATTTTACTTCATTTGTCTTAATTTTACGTTAGTTGTATCTAAAAGCATATATGTTTCTAGTTTTTCTGGAATATTATGTCATTTATTTCCTTTGTAGCGCGGTTGCAGGTAGGTAATAAGGTATCTATTCCTATTGAGATTCGTAAGATCTTTAGTTTTTCACCTGGGGATGTCTTGAAGGTGAAGATCACTCCGGTTGAAGGCTTGTATAGTGCTGAGTTTTATGCTAATCTTCTCAAGGATTATAGGTTCACGGTGCCCTACGAGGTTCGGGAGTCTATGAAGCTAGAGGTGAGTATGCTTGTTGAGGTGGTCTTGGAGAAGGCCCAGAAAAAAGGTTAGGTCTTGGCGATTGGTCTGCTCCACTGTCGCTGGGTGGAGACATAAACGGCCATGGCTATTGCCCAGAATCTGTCGTCTTTGGAGCCTTCTTGGTGAGAGTAGTGAATTTTACCTGTCTTGGAGAGCTCGTAGGTTGGGGTGTTGAGCTCGATGTATAGGTTAGGATCGTAGGGTATGCGAAGCTTTGGTGTTAGTTGTTGGGGGTTTCCCTCATTAGTTTTGCAGCCTTCGGGGC
>WJIV01000016.1 GCA_014730055.1 Candidatus Bathyarchaeota archaeon | reverse complement strand
CTTCCATACATTTCTACCCAGATTCTCGGCGAAACGGAGAGAGGGATCATTATCGAGGTCGATTCTGTACCAGAACTGCTTCACGCCCCTTTCCCGGAGGAGCCCCATCTTTAACTGATTCAGGTGGCTGGCTATTCCACGTCTGTGGTACTCTTTCTTCACCACCACACCGCTCTCATAACCTCTCGGGCGGAAAATCAAGTCATAGAGCCACCTTGGGCCCATTATTCTAGGAGTCACGTAGTAGGAGATCGCAATGATCTTACCGTTGTCCATACAGGCGTATCCTATCATTGGATAGTTAACCCTTATTTTCCCATTTACCTTCTCATAGCCCCGCCAGTGCACGAGTTCTTCATCCAAGCTACCCAAAAAGTCCCCAAGCTTAGCATCAAATTCAGTAATTTCCTCAAAATTCTTGAACTCTAAATCCTCAAGAGATTGTCGCCAAGTTTTTCGCATTCAATACTAAACTCAATATTATAAGAATATGAGTCTTATGACAAAAAGAAATTATCACGACCTTCCCACTCTTACAGGGTCTACTACTTGATATTTGTAGTGTTGGCTGTACATAGAGGATAGTGTATAAAAGCACTGGACTGTAATTCAAGGATAAGCCTAAAGGAATTAAATAGGCCTTAATAGCAGATTCTCCGAGGTTAGATAATCAGAATATAACTGAATATATTAAAGAGTCAAAGGGAACGAGTGACTCTGCTCATAAAGTCGCTGAGGTGCCAACAGATCCACCAAGGAGTAAAAGTTCCTTATAGATAATGAGGCCATTTTCCTGCCTGCTAGTAGAATTAAATACCTGAGGGAGGTCTATGAGGTATGGATTACCTAAAGATACAGTTTGAGAAAGGAGGGGAAATCACAGCCAGACTGCTAGAAGACAAGGCCCCTGAGACCTGCAAGGCGATAAAGGAGGCTTTGCCCGTAACTGCAAGGGTCCTGCATGCACAATACGCTGGCTCGGAGGTTTACTTTGAGGACTTCCCGGCAAGGGATGACGTTCCCTTCGAGAACACCACATCACGGATGGATGAGAACCTCTTCCTGACGAACAAGCACCCAGGGGGCATCCTGGCGTATTACCCAAACCCGAAAGTGAAATCATTCTGCATCGTATACGATGAGATAGTACCCCGGAGAACAGTTGACGTTGAGATAGCCCTGAACATATTCGCCGAGATACTAGAGAAAGACCTTGTAGTCTAGTTAGGTAACAGAGTAAGAAACCATGGGACAGAAAAAGTCACTATTAGGTTACAAGAGTAACCAGAACAATAGTATCCATTAGGATTTCTTTTCTACCCAGACCAGACCATTTCTAAGCTAATAGGGTCAAATGGGTCAAAGTTCTTTTTCTCTTCTATCTGTACGATAGATCTTCTGGTATACCTGGTCCCAATCCCCGCTACTAATCTTATCTGAAATATCATAGATGACCTCTCTGAAAGCCCTCTTCTGGTCACTATCCTCGTACCGATAGTAAAGAGAGGCGAGGTCCTCCCAAACCTCCTCCTTAATTACTTCCAACTCGAGGTCCCCTGACTGCAGGATCTCCTCCAGAACATCTCTTATCCTAACCCTCAGAGATCTCCCATCCCCTGATGCCATCACACACTGTAATTCAGGATAACTGAAAATATAAGAATTCAGAACAGAAATCATATTAACTGTTTATTAAATAGAAACACTAGATACGGGTATTTACAGCCTACCAAAACAGATTTTTATAAGCACTTCTCAAGAATTTTTTTATGTATTCTAAATCTACCTAGCACTCCACTAATGTGTAATATTTCTACATTTCAAGAAGGTACGCTCCTTCCAGCCCGATGTTCTCGTTCCAGACCTCTGTAATCGAAGGTTTCACATACTTCCTCTTAGCGGGAGCACTAATATCCTTGGTTGGCATTTCATAAAGACTCTAATAGAGATTGTATTAATGTTTTTGGAGTAATGAGAGTAATCACCGGTATACCCTGGAATTTAGACTCAGAGATAAGCGGCTTCTCAAAGAGGATCAGGGGCTGTTTCTCATCCGTGGCTGACCTTGGAGTCAACGTTGACACTTACTGTCTTGGCCCCGAAGAGAAAAAAGGCAACCTTAACCTGATTAGGCTACATGTTAACAGGACTCCTCTTGATGATGAATACTCTCCACTCCTTAACTCCGTGGCCTTCAGTCAGGAGTTCTCTAAAAAGATCCAGAACGCGGACTATGATGTACTGCATTGTTTCAACACCACCTCCCTTTTCCTAGGCAAAAAAGAGCGTATATTCGAGACAAACAACCCGACATACGCCTTTGCCCTGGAACAGATCAGGGACCAGTTTCCAACACAATCAAAGTTTGACAGGTTACTGAATTACTATAGAACCGTCTCGGAGATCGATAAACTAGAGTACGAGAACGCTGATATCATCATATCACCCTCAGAGCTCGTGAAGGAAAGCATAAACAGATATTATAACGTCAACGAAGAGGATATCCAAGTCATACCCCACGGGGTATTTGAAGAGGAATGCAACTTTCCACAAGACAAGTCATATGATAACCAGTTGAGGATAATCCTATTCCCCGGAAACATACACGTCATGAAGGGTTTCAGATACCTACTGGAGGCCATGACGCCCGTGAGAAAAGAGTATCCCAACAGCATGCTCCTCGTCTGCGGTCGAATAAGATCGTACGAGTCCGAGCTATTCATAGACCTATTGAGGGAGAAAAGAAAGGAAAGCGGTCTGGTCCTCGCAGGTTTCCTACCCCGAGAACGGCTATACAGGTACTATCATGAGGCAGACGTCTGTTGCTTACCCTTGATCTTCGGGACCATGAGTATGGCGGTGCTCGAATCTATCGCCCACGGTTTACCTGTAATATCCACCGAGCACTGTGGCTTACCGGAGCTAAATCAGGTTGGATTAAAGGTGCCCCCGAAAGACTCGGAGGCAATATCCGAAGCCATCCTGACCCTTCTGTCAGATAGTAAAAAAATTAGGAGAAAAAGCGAAAACTCGAAGACCGTTATTAAAAGTTACCTTTGGTCAAAAATTGCTGAACAGTACACAGATCTTTATCGGAGTTTTTCATAAACCTCTGTATTGCATATTAAGAGTTATCTTTAATGCGCTAAAAAGCAATATTTTTTTACGTATTCTAAGCCTTTTATATCATTCAATTATTCTCTTTCTCTCTTCATAGATACCTGTAGCAATGCCAAGGCAGGTTACTCTATGGAGGTATAGATTAGAGAGTTCTTCCTGATCCAGTTTTATATCATCTTCTATCATGCAGTTCTGTAATTCATTCAACTGACATCCTGTGCATAATAGTTTATTATCAGTGTATACTGCTTCCTGGAGCTCCTCTAAACCGTACTTTAGGTATCTCCCCGGTGAATACACTTGATATTCAGATAAAACCCCATCACCGTATAAGGAGTAGAACTGATATATTCCTCTTCCATACCACTTGAATTTCTCGTATAGCTTCTTAATGGTGTCGGGGTTATGGTGATAGACGTATCCTCGGGGCTCATACAATATCTTTTTCTGGTTCCTTTTCAGTCGGTAGAATAGCTCCGTATCTTCAACGCTTGTCAGACTCTCATTAAATCTTAATCCTTCTAGCTCTTCTTTAATTACTGAAAAGTTGGCGGTTGCCAGCCTGTTCACCGTACCATCGCGTTTTATGCTTCCCCACTCGCTTGTTAAAACAAGTTTCTGGAAGTACTCTGCTACAGGGTTCCCAGGGTAACAGTTTCTAATGGTGCCCATGACCCCGGAGATATCGTCCCTGTCTGAGTAGCCTTTAAGATGATAGTATAATAGATTATTACCTGCTAGACAGTCTGAGTCACAGAACATGGTTACTTCCCCACTGGCTTTTTCCATTCCTGTATTACGGGCCTGTCCCGGGGTCTCGCCCCTATCCGTTATCAGATCCACGTCAAGTTTTTCGAGGAGTTCAATCGTCCCGTCATTGGATCCCCCATCTACTACTATAATCTCATATGGGCTGATGGACTGTTTTTTTAAAGACCTTATACATCCCCCGATGGTGGAAACGGAGTTAAGAACCGGGATAACGACGCTGATATCCATGTTAAACCTCAGTTATTGATTTAAACGCTTCCTCTGGATCGCTTCCCACGAACGCCACATAGCATCGTGCCTTATCAACAAAGTCCCCATATTGCTGGAAAATACTGGTCAGGCTTTTCTTTTCCTCTTTCCAGTACCAGTAGGAGCTGGCTAACTCTGTCTTGTAGACCTTTATGAGCCTTGATAGCATCTCCTTCTTTGCTATCTCCTTTATCTTTGTCTCCCGGGAGTTCCAAGCATAGAGGAAGAATAGATTTGAGGGGTCAACATATTTCTTCTCGCAGGGATAGATTTTGGTCAGATCTACAAGCCACCCTAAATCATCTAATCTTACGCTATCTTCCCCCAGGGATGCAGTATGTACGTCAGGAAAGCTCTCAGCGAGATCCTTGATTATCTTGCTCTTTATCTGGAAAGGAATCACCCCATTTTCCCCGTAGAATATGGTGTCATCGGTTATGAAACTGCCTCCTTTATCCAGGAACGTGACCAGGTTACGAGTCTTACCGTGTTTAGGTGGGCCAGTGAAAAAGTATGAATCATCCCCGTATCTTACTCCAGAGCCGTGTATGTATGAGACGCCCTTCATCTCCAGGGCCTTGATCAGCATCCACTTCAGGGAAAACCTGGTTAACATATAGTAATCCTCTGGAGAGGTACCGTACTCATGGATCCTGTTCTTGTGAGGATCTATCCTCAACACCCTCTTCCCCTTCTCTTCCAGGTAAAGCAAGCCATCTTTAGAGTAGATGGCAGCCTCCGGTGGAACCACGGCCTCCCTCAAAGCATACTCAGGTACACTTATGGGGAAATCGTTGCATTTGTAGACCTCCATGAAGGCCTCAGGACTGGCATCAGAAACCCTGTATCTCTCATAGTCCCCAAGCACCTTCTCGTAAAGGTCTCTACAGTTTGTGGAAAACTGAACCGCGCTCTCCTCGAGGCCAAACCTGAGCCCATACATTTCCCCTTGATATTGTTGCTCTTTCTATAAGTGTCCTCTCCTCCCAGCTCGGGTGATAAGTTTTTTACAGCTAAGGAGGCGTCTTACTCTATGGTCATGGAAGAGTGCTCAGTTTTTGTAAGGCGTGAGGACATCATAGAGAGGGCGGGAGAGGAGATGCTCCTATTTGACCCGGGTAAGGGAAAGCTATATGAGCTGAACGAGACCGGGGAGTTCATCTGGAAACTCCTCGACGGAAGCCACAGCATCTCAGAGATCCGTCATAAACTACTTGAAGCCTATGAGGAAGATCCCTCTCTGGACGATGACATTGAGGAGTACATCAAGTTTCTCCTAGAGAAGGAACTTATAACGTCAACCAGATGAATCACATATGAGACCCGAGGAAAGGCTGGTCTTCACCCTATCCGACCCAAATTTCGAGGAGACCCATGAAGATAAACTGGGTCTCCCACTCGAGGGCCTTGACTGGAGGTTCATCGTTGGCAGAGCTATACATGAGAGGACCTTCCTAGCCTTTACCCGAAACCTCTCCAAACTAGACGAGGCTGCTTTAAACAAGATCCCAACCAAAGCGCTGAGGGTTATGAGGAAAATCAGTTACTCCTTCCTTGGACAGAAACTTGTCTTCTATAGGGAGCTTGAGGAAGTCTTCAGTGAACTATCAGGCGCTGGGGTCATCTTCATGCCCATGAAAGGGCTTCTAATGAACGAGAGGGTGTACCCCGAGGATTTAAGGTTCTTCAGGGATATTGACCTACTATTCCCGGACACCCCTGAGCTGTTAAAGGCCGAGGAGGTCTTCAGAAAACTTGGGTACTCATCGAATAGCCCAACAGTTAATGGGGTCTCTTACAGAAAGCCAATTAGCAGAAGCCTTATACCCACCTT
>WJIV01000090.1 GCA_014730055.1 Candidatus Bathyarchaeota archaeon | reverse complement strand
TAAGGGAAAGACCAGGAAAATAATATTCGATACAGCGAATGATAAAGCACCTTTCCTGCATAATATTGAGAAGCTTGAAACGGATCTTAGTGATGTTGATGCCATTGTTATTAGTCATGGGCATGGTGACCACACGGTTGCAACAGTAGAGGTTGTGGAAGCCGCAGGATGTTGCCCGGTATATGCTCATCCTCATACTTTCCTACCGCGTTTCTACATATCGAAGGACGGAAAGAGAAGAGAAGGTGGAATTCCTGAGGGACAAGGGGTAGCGGATATTGAAGCAGCAGGAGGAGAAGTTATCTTATCTGATGAGCCTGTGGAGGTCGTCCCGGGTCTATGGACAACTGGCCAGATCCCAAGAGTGACAGAATTTGAGAAAATATCACCACCTACTGATGGAGGAAGGAGGGTGATTGTCATTGAGGGAGAGGAACGTGACGACCAAATCCTGTGTGATCAGGCTCTATGGATTGATGTAGAGGGAGTGGGTCCCTGGGTAATTACGGGGTGTGCTCATTCTGGTCCCATAAATACCATTCTTCATGTAGAAAGTCTAGGAGGATTCGATGATATTAAGGGGCTAATTGGTGGAACACACCTGGTTGGGAGAAATAAAGAATATATCAGAAAGACAATTGAATCATTAAAAAAGCATGAGATAGATTTCCTGTCCCCATGTCACTGCACAGGCTTTAAGGCTATGGCAATGCTCTGGGGGTCTTTCCCAAATAGCTTTGTACTGAATTACTGCGGAAGAGAATTCAATGTAGGAGAAGAAGTTAATACACCTGTGATTTAATCTACCAGGGGTGTTTCTTTAGCCCTAAGAAGTAGGCTATGACATTTGTTAGATAATGAAGTGGAAGAGTCACTATTATTATCAGAATTGTTGTTTCCCAACTTTGGTACTGGATAGGATAACTCAAGATAACTGCGAATAAAATAAAGTCAAGTTGATCGGCTAATGGAAAGCTCTCCCCCGGCTCAATATTGATCCTTCGTTTAAGGAAACTTGTAATAATGTCTCCGAGCATAGCTCCGACTGACTGTAAGGCTCCGCCTAGAAGATTGCCTTGGGCCAAGCCAACAATGGTTCCAATAACTATACCGAAAATTGTACCCTTTGTCGTCTTATGTCCCCCAAGAAATGGCTTTCCATCTAGCCAGTTCACCCCACCGTCGAGAGGAGCTCCACCTCCAAATATAACCGGAGAGGCGTTGGCAAAATAGGCGGGGAGAAATAGATAAACTGCTTGTATCACCGTCTCTAGATTCATCTTGAGGACTCTCTCATTCCTTCATCGGTTACCTCGACAGTGATAACGTTTCCGGGTCGATTTGGCTTCTCGAGCACAAGGTTTCGGACGCTGCTGAAAGGGGTCTTCTCCAGTTTGATTATGAAGCTGCTCCAATAGCTCAACAAACGAGGAGAAACAGGTTCAATCTGGTTGTAGTCTAGAATACTACGAACCTGACCTGTTAGTAGGAAACATGCGCCTGAGGTTTCAGCGAGCTCAGCCATATAAGCTAGTTGACGGTTTAGTTCTTTGTTCACCCTAAATGTTTGTTCTTCACCGCCAGTCTCGGGTCTGTAGAGCCCAGTGACACTATCGAGGACCACTAGATCAGATGGCTCTAACCTAGGTAAATGCTCAAGGGTCTCTTCCTGCTCTTTGAACGTGTATGGGATAAACAGGTGAAACCTGTTTAAGATGGATGAATTTCTATATCCTGCTATTTCCACGACTCTGTCCATCTTGAGCTTGTTATCTGAGTCAATGTAAACACATTTAGCTGCTTTTCTCTCAGCCAGGTGATTCGTGGTAATAGTTAACGCTAGTGTAGTTTTTCCCGAGGTTGCTTCCCCATATATCAGATTAAGCTTACCACATGGTAGACCTCCATTTAGTAATTCATCCAGCGACTCTATACCGGTCTCTATCTTATCCTGGGGCCTTATCATAGATGCTCAATTTCAGTCCTATCGATGATCTCTTCACCTTGACTTGTGATAAGCTTATCCACACTTTCTACTGATACACCAGTAGATGCCCCGTATTTGTTTATGCAGGCTGCACCGGCGGCTTGTCCTTTCAGTAGAATTCTCAGATAGGGCTCAACTCTCAAGTCGAATATCTCTTTGTTCGTTATTTCGCTGATAATTCCAGCGCAAAATGCATCGCCAGCACCGGTTGGGTCTACTTCCTGAACTATAAAAGCTGGCATTGAGATGATGAATTCTTTTTTTGCTAGGATGGCTCCAGTTTGTCCAAGAGATATCAGGGCAAAGCCAACCCCTTTATCGATAATATATTTGGCAATTTCTTTAGGTTCATATAAACCACTTAGAGACCTTGCCTCCTGCAAGTTACAGTGAAAAAGGTCCATTTCGTCAAAACTATTGATTACATGCTCCCAGCCAGAAACTGGTGGAATGACATCGACGAAAGTGACCCCATCATCGGATCTGACTTTATTCAGCAACTCCCTGAGGTTAGGGTCTATATGTGTTAAACCACCTATTGTTCCTTGATAGAAGATATCGGGAGTAACCTCATCTATAACTTTGGTTAGGAACTCAAATGGTAGCTCAGAGTTCGAAGTTAGTTCAGCGATAAAACGTCTGTCCTCACCCTCAACTATTAGTGCAATGTTCTTTGCAGTTGAATATCCATATTGGCAAGGATGAACCCTAACTCCATTAATTTTGAGTTCATTATATATGTATTCATGCCATAGATCTTTACCAGTGCAGCCAACAGAATTGACATCTCTGGTATTCAATTTTCGAAGGCATAGAGCGACATTAGCGGAGTGACCTCCGGGAAAAATATGAATCCCATCTGGAGCATAAGTTAAACTCCCAGGTTCACCAATTTCTGGTAGTTTTGGGACTATAAAGTCGACTAGATAGCTTCCTGAGCAGAGAACACTCATTGAGATTCATAGCCTTATTTGAGCATAATCTTATACATTATTCGGTCAGTTTGGATTATTTCATCATTTATTACTATTAATTAGTCATGTACAGTAGTTTTCCATATTGATTTTGATTAATAAGTCATTAGACCAAGTATCCAAGATCTCTTAGATACCTTCTAACAGCCGTCTTGACAAAGTCAGGGATGCTTGTGTATCCGTGATTGCCGCTGTCTATCACTTCTTCTATCTTCTGTGCCAGGGTCTCTGGAAGATTTACTGTGTGATATTTGTATTTCCTCTCGGACATGTATTATTTTTTGAGTCTTTAGGTTTAAAAACTTTTAGAATTTTAATGAATTTAAATCAAATTAAACATAATTTAGCAAAAATTACCATAATATAACACGTGTAATAAATAAAATATATACTATTGGCTTTATATCAATAAAAAATAATGTAAAATCTATGGTTTATGAGAGTTTTTTGCGAGGGCGAAACTACGTTCCTTACGTACTAGATACTATTCTACTTCATGATTATTTCAAACTTTGAGGTATCTAATCCTCTACAGCACGTGTTTCTGGTACACTTCTGCTGCTGTAAAGATTAAGTCGATTTACAACCCAAGGCATGGATAGGCCCTGTATTACGTTTGTACCAAGGACTATTCCATATGTTAGGGCTAATAGTAAATCGATGTTGGGTAAGTCTAGTCCGCTTATTCCTAATACAAGTACTATAGATACTGCCCCTCTTAGGCCACTCCATGTCATACCAATTCTCCAGTTCCGGGGTATTCGTTTACTCCTGGAGAATTCTAAGAATTCTGCGACTACGTCCACCATCAGGTAGCGGAATATTACGCTGAAAAGAGATATTCCAAGGATGGGTAATACGTAACCATATAGTAAACCGGTCTCCAGATTTACGCCAATAAAAATGAAGGCAAAGCTGCTTGCCATGAAACCTGTGAACTCCCACATTATCTCAATTGTCTCGATCTCTTCTGGATTTAGTCCTCCACTGACCTTACACCTGTAATTCAAGATTAAGCCAGCAATAACTACTGCTATAACACCACTTGCATGAAACCCTTCAGCAAGCCTGAATACGCCAAATGCTAAAATGAAGGTCAAAAGGATCTTTGCGTAAAGATCATAAGTCCAGCAGAAGATTAGATGGATAATATATCCCGCTACGTAGCCAAGTAATAGTCCACCTACTACCTTAATCAGCGTGACTTGAGCTACCTCGCCAAGGGTGATCCTTCCGGCTTCAATCACCAT
>WJIV01000089.1 GCA_014730055.1 Candidatus Bathyarchaeota archaeon | reverse complement strand
ATCCCACAGTGGCAGACAAATACCCCTATTCTTGGATCTTCTTCTATTACTGACTTTTCTTCTGGATAGTGGACTGGGGTGATCTCCTTTCCTCTCTCTGAAGAGATCTTCTTCGCTGCTCTGGAGGCAGCACCGCTTGCCTGTGCAACGCTATCAGGAATGTCCTTTGGTCCCTGGAATGCACCGCAAACATAGACACCCGGCCTGCTCGTATCCAGTGGATGTAATAATTTTGTTTTTGCAAAGCCATATTCATTTAGCTCGATTCCTGTGGCATTTGCGAGTTTCTCAGAGTCTTCTGGAGGGTTCAAACCTACGCTGAGGACAACCATGTCGAAGGCCTCCTCGAGAATATCCCCATCTTCCTCATAACTCAAGAGAATACTCCTAGTAACAGGATCCTCTCTGGTTGATGCGACGCGGGAACGAACGAATCTTATCCCGTGTTCTTCCTCTGCTCTTGTGTAATAGTCATCAAATTCTTTACCGAAAGCTCTCATGTCCATGAAGAAGATACTGGCCTCAAGCCCCGGATTGTGTTCCTGGGCTATTACAGCTTCCTTTATGGCATACATACAGCATACGCCGCTACAGTAGGGGTTGCCTATCCGTTCATCCCTTGAACCGATACACTGAAGGAATGCCACCTTTTTTGGAAGATCCCCGTCTGATGGTTTTAGTACTGTTCCTCGATATGGACCAGTTGCACTTAGTATTCTCTCAAACTCCATGCTATTTACTACATTCGGGTAACGTCCATATCCGTACTCAGTTAATTTTGATGGATCGAATGCCTGAAATCCTGGAGAGAGAATAACTGACCCTACATTTAGCTCAACAGTTGTGTCCTCTTCCTCGTAGTTGATTGCTTCTGCCTTACATACCTCTTGGCATACTCCGCAACCAATGCACTTCTCCTTATCAATGGTTGCAACTAACGGTACAGCCTGCGGGTACTTTATATATGCAGCTCCTCTCTCACCTAGGCCCTCGTTATAGGAATCAATAGCTGAGATAGGGCATTTTACGAGGCAGTCTCCACATCCTGTACATTTTTCAGGATCAACACGTCTTGCTTTTTTCTTCACGATTGCCTTAAAATTTCCCTCTTCTCCTTGAAGGTCCTCTAACTCGCTATACGGGATTAGGTGAATGTTTGGGTGTCTTCCTGCTCCTACAAGCTTTGGTGCCAAGATACACATTGCGCAGTCGTTTGTTGGGAAGGTCTTGTCGAGTTGAGTCATAACGCCTCCGATGGTGGGCTCTTTATCAAGTAGATAGACCTTGAAACCTGAGTCTGCTAGGTCAAGGCTAGCTTGTATTCCGGCTATTCCTCCTCCAACCACTAGAACTGAACCAATTTTCTCCATCAGATCACCTCCATGGCACGGTAAAGTGGTGTTGAATCCCTTATCTCTGAGAGGTCTACCCAACCACGCTGTCTTAGAGCAACTATATGATCCAAAACAGATTTGGGAGATTCTCCGATCTTTGCAGCGATATCCTTAACTGACATTGGGTTCTCAGAAACTAGTAGTCTTATCTTATTACGCGTAAACTCTGTGTTGACTGCTTCTTCCATTATAGCATTATACTCCTTCTGGGTAACTTCCTCTCCGTAGATGTTTCCTCTCTTAACGAGTCTCTCTTCTTTATCTACAAGAACTCTTAGCCTGTATTTCTCTGCAGCTGATTCAGCAGCGAGTAGATTGAATCTAATTTCCGGGTCACTAACAGCCGGCGAGGGTCCAAGTTCCCTAATTCTCTCAGTGAATTCTGTGACTATGTCAGCAAATCTCTGACCTTCTGAGGCGGATACCCACTCTAGCATAACTCGGTCCTTTTCCAGTCCCGATTTTTCAACGAGTCTCTTTAATAGCTCAAATTTTCGCTTAGCGTAAAGATTTCCATCTATGTAATGGCAGTCACCAATATGGCATCCTGTTATCATTACCCCATCTGCACCCTCTCCTAAGAACCGTAGCACCAATGTTGGATCTACTCTTCCACTGCACATTACTCTGATGACCCTTAGATTTGGTGGGTATTGTATTCGGCTTACCCCAGTTAGATCAGCTCCAGCGTAGCTACACCAGTTACACAGGAAACCAATAATTTTGGGTTCAAATTCGGACATGTTTATGCCTCCTTTAGGGCAGCTAGGCCCTGTGCTTCAAGTTCCTCATCTGTGAAATGTCTCATTGATATTGCTCTCTCGGGGCAGCTTGCTCCACAGACTCCACATCCTTTGCAAACTGCGGTCTGGGTTTCAGCCAGCCCTTTGTCGTTTTTAAAAATGGCATTGTAAGCGCACATCTCGATGCACGTTCCACATCCACAGCATTTTTCTTGATCAATGACGCTTGTGATGGCAGGTGTCTTTAATCTGCCCTTAGCCATTGGAATGCCTGCTCTAGATGAAGCGCCTTTTGCTTGACTTATGCTCTCAGCTACTTCCTTGGGGCTGTGAGCGGTCCCGCATACATATACTCCATCAGTGGCGAAGTCCACGGGTCTGAGTTTTACGTGGGCTTCCATGAAGAATCCGTCCGAGTTTAGTGGAACTTTTAGCATCTGACTCAGGGCTTTGTTATCCGGATTGGGTATGAGTGGTACTGATAGTACTACAAATTCTGGTTCCACTGTTATTTCCTGTTCAAGTAACGGGCTGTATACTTTTACTATTGGACCGTTTTCACCTTTTGTTACAGTGGGAGTTTGATCCAAATCGTACTTGATCAGGTGGACTCCTTTCTTCTTGGCGTCCCATTCCATTTCAGTATATTCTATTCCATAAGTTTGCAGGTCCCTGTAAAGTATGTAAACTTCTCTTTCTGGGTTTTTGTCCTTGAGTAGCGAGGCATTCTTCATAGCTTCCGTGCAACAGATTCTCGAACAGTAAGGTCTTTCTTCATTACGACTACCAACACACTGAATCATAACAATGGTTTCTTCATCGCTCATGGTATCTTGTTTAATCATTTCCTCGAGTTCAAGTTGTGTTATTACACCATCTATCTCATCATAACCGTACAGCCCCTTCGGATCTAGATAATCGGCACCTGTGGCCACGATTATGGTACCTATTTCTAATTTTTCTGTTGATTCGGTATTAATCAGATTGACCTCAAAATTACCTATGAACCCCTTGACATTACTTACCTCAGTGTCTAGGTGTACAATTATATCTTCATTCTCGATAACCTTCTTGATTAGAGGATCTATTACTTCATTTGCCTTCTTGTTATTAGGAAAGAGAACATCTAGATCCAATAATTGTCCTCCAAGTTTATCGGATTTTTCAATAAGATGAACCTTGAAACCCTGGTTTACTAAGGAAACTGCTGAGGTTAAACCCGAAACGCCCCCTCCTAAAACCATTGCAATCGGTTTGACGTCTATCTCTGATTCTTCCTCTGGTTGGAGAAGCCTAGCCTTGGCAACAGCCATTCTAACCAAGTCTTTTGCTTTCTGGGTTGCCTGCTCTGGCTCCTTCATGTGAACCCAGCTGCATTGATCACGGATATTTGCCATCTCAAAGAGGTACTTGTTTAAACCTGCCTCCTCACACGCGGACTGGAACAAAGGCTCATGAGTTCTCGGGGTACATGCAGCAACAACAACCCTATTTAGATTATTTTTTTCAATAGCTTCCTTGATTTTCTGCAGTCCATCAGATGAACAGGTGTACAGGTTTGGTTCAGCGTAAGCTACATCTTGCAGGGTCTTTGAATACTCAACAACAGCGGGTACATCAACATATCCACCGATATTAATACCACAGTGGCAGACAAATACTCCTATTCGCGGTTTTTCACTCATTTATTGTCCTCCTTGCTACCTCAGCTGCACTAGCTGCCGCACCACTCGCTTCAGCTACAGATTCAGGGATATCCCTCGGTCCGTGGCAGCATCCACATATGAATATCCCAGATTTCTCCGTCTCAATGGGGTTATCAACGGAGTCTTTTGATTTAAAAAAGCCCCATTCATTCAGCTTCAATCCCAAGGTCTCTGCTAGTTCCTGATTTTCAGGTCGAGATATCATTGTTGTGCAGAGAACGACTAGGTCGAATTCTTTCTCGCTTACTTTCCCCGTTCTGGTGTCCTCGTACCATAGGGTCAGGTTCCCATTTAGTGGGTTTCGCCTTATCTCGCCAGGCCTGCCTCGGATGTATTCAACGCCGTAATGAGATTTGGCACGGTTTACGAAATCCTGGAATCCTTGGCCAAAGACCTTTAGATCAAGGTAGAATATTGATACTTCCGATTCTGGATCATGTTCTTTGATGAGGACAGCCTCTTTTGTAGCATACATGCAGCAGACGCTGCTACAGAAGGGGTATCCCTTTTGGTGGCTTCTGCTTCCGACACATTGAACAAACGCTATTCTCTTCGCAAGTTTTCCGTCAGATGGCCGATTAAGGTGTCCATGAGTTGGCCCTGAGGCGCATACAAGCCTCTCAAACTCCATTGATGTTATTACGTCCTCATATCGACTGTATCCATACTCGCCTAATTCACTTGGGTCGAACTCCTCGAAGCCAGTAGCTAGGATAATTGAGGAAACATTTAACTCTAGTTCCTGAGGTTGCTGCTCATAATCAATAGCCCCCGCTGGACATAACTTACTGCAGACCTGACATATTCCTTTCTGGAAGTACAGACAGTTTTCTTTATCAATACAGGCAATAAGGGGAACAGCCTGAGGGAACATCATGTAAATTGCTTTTCTCTCCGTTAATCCTTCCTGCCATTCGTCTTTCACCTTAGTAGGGCACTTCTCCGCGCACAATCCACATCCTGTGCACTTTGAGGCATCAACGTATCTGGGCTCTTTCCAGAGGTTTACCTTGAAGTTTCCTTCCTGCCCTTCTAACCCGGTAACCTCGCTAAGGGTATGTATCTCGATGTTTGGGTGCCTGGAGCATTCAATCATCTTGGGGGCAAGTATACAGATACTGCAATCCATAGTGGGGAAGGTCTTGTCTAGTTGAGCCATAACACCCCCAATTGATGGGGATTTCTCAACAAGATGTACCTGGAGACCACGGTCAGCCAAGTCTAATGCAGCTTGTATACCGGCTACTCCTCCGCCTATTACAAGTACAGGTTTTTCCATATTTATTTCTCCATAATTCTATCAATAATCTTGTCAACAGGGCTTTGATTCATCATTAATCCGAGTTCATTTACACCTGAGCCCATTGCCAGACCTAATAATTGAGTATAATAGAAAACAGGTAAGTCTAGTGAAGGGCTCTTTAGGGTTGCCTTGATTGCCCTCTGTCTTCCGTCAAACATCTTGAAACAGAAAGGACAGGTTGTTGTTACTGCATCAAATCCATATGCAGGTATCTTTTCGAGCTTATCCCCAGCTATTTTTATGGTGCTCCTACCTGAGGAAACAGCTAACTGGCTTCCACAGCAGTCAATTTTTTCCGGGTAATCAAATGTCTCAGCGCCTATGGCTCTTATTAGATTATCCAGTTTCTGAGGATCCTCAGGGTCATCAACATGTTGTAGATGACTCGGCCTTATTGCGTGGCATCCAGGATGAGATGCAACCTTGTAGCCCTTTAGTGGTTTAACTATGCTAGAGGAGATCTTCTCAGTTCCGATTTCATCGTGAAGTACCTCCAAAAGGTGAACAACTTTCACTGTCCCATTATAAGTCAAGCCTTCTTTCTCAAGATTTGCCTGTATGACCTTCCTTAATTCGGGATCATTCTCTAGATGATCTTTAACCTCAATGAATGAAAGGTGACACCCGTTACAAAGTGGAAGCAAATCGAGTCCCATGTTCTCGGCTATTGCCATTATCCTGGTTGACAGATATAGCCAGCCTGTCATAGAGATGCTGCTGAGAGCTGGGAAGCCGCAACAACTAGTGTTCTCCATATCAACGAGCTCGACTCCAAGTTTGGGCAGTACCTCCCTGACTGATGCTTCAAACCCGAATTGCTCCGACTGAATGGTACAACCAGGGTATAATGCGTACTTCACTGTGATTTCCCTGCCTTTATCATTTTTTCAAGATTAGATCTGAACACGTTCATATGTAAGGGGCTTGAGACCTCAGGTAGACCCAGGCTTATTCTGTTTATCCTTTCACCATCTCGGGTTCTCACCTGTTGAGGCGGGTTAATGAACCCCCTCTCCATTATTCCATTTATAAAATCATCATAACCCTTGGGATAATTCATCCCTTCCCTATACGCTAAGTTTCTGAGAACGAGTATAATATCATAAGGAGAGATTTCCTCCGGGCATCTCTCCTTACATTTAAGACAGGTCGTGCAAGTCCATATGGCATCCCCAGCAACTACATCATCAATCTTTCCAAGAGCTATCATAGAAACAAGCTTACGAGGATTGAAATCCTCGATCTCCTTTGAGACAGGGCAGGCAGAGGTGCACTTTCCACATTGTTCACAGACCTCTGCGTTCATTTCTTGAACCGATTTTTGAAGCATCCGGGAGATAAATTCGTATTCTCTCTGTATTGTGTCGGAGCTCATTCGATACACCTAATTTGATAGTGAGATCACTATACACTTTTATGGACAGTTAAAAGGGATTCTATAACCTAGATAGGACCGGATCCATGCTAGTTCTTCGAAGATTTAATCCAAGTTCATCAGGATCCATCCCCATTGCCAGTCCCAACAAATCCACATAGTGAAGAACAGGGATATTGAAGTCTATCTCTTTCTCCCTAAGCTTAATTTGCCCTATCTCAAGTTGCATTATACAGAAAGGACATGTGGTAACCAAGCAGTTGGCTCCCACTGATTTAGCGCTCTCCAGTATATTCTCAGCAAGCAGGACCGATGCGTTTTCTGAGACCTCACCAAAAAAGGACCCACAGCCTATGCAACAACTAGTCTTTTCATTATAGTCAAGGGATTTAGCACCTGTGATGGTGATCAATTCATCGAGCTTCTCCGGGAACTCCGGGTCATCCCAGTGAGAATATTTCTCAGGCATGAAAATATGACAACCATAGAAAGGAGCTGCATTTAGGTTCTTAAGGGGCTTGACTATTTGGTCCTTTAGTTTTTCAAGCGTATAATCATTATATAAAATTGTAACGACGTGTTGGATATCTACGTCGCCCTTGTACTCCCTTCCTGCGAGTTTAAGAAGCTCGTTAACATCGTTTCTTAATCCTGGATTCTCATCAAGGAGATATTTTGCTCTGGAGAGATTTCCAAAACAGCTCGAGCACAGGGTCATCATTGGACGTGCGCCCTCCTCAGCCACAGCAAGGTTTCTGGTGGTGAGTGCGAGGCCTTTCACGTAATCAATGCTGTGAACTAGACACGCTGGTTGGCAGCAGCTAAAGTCCTCTTCCTTCAACAATGAGATATCCAATGCCTCGAAAACCTTCCTTACTGACATCTCATAGCCAATCTCTCTAGTCGACGCTACGCATCCCGGGTATAGTGTGTATTCAAGGCTCATTTCTCCAGTCTCCTCTGGAAGGAATCTCCCATTATTTTTCTCTGTTCATCAAGTACATGTTCAGGAACGGGTCCAATTGGTGGAAGGCCGTAATCTTCACGTAATTCATCTATGAATTCGTCATAGGGCATAGATCTACCTGATCTCATAATCTCTTTAATGATCCTCTGGGGATTCTCGGGGATGTTGCCTTCCTCCGATGCATAGTTTCTCATCATAAGAAAGATCTCAGTCGGCTGTATTCCCTGGGGGCACCTCTCCGTGCATCTGTAGCACCATGCACATAACCATAAGGTTTCCTGAGTAACAAATTTCTCTGGTTCAAGCTGCGCTTTCTGCAACATGGACCGAGGATTATATGTCTCTGGAATAACTTGGGCCATGGGACAACTGGCGGTACATGTTCCACAGTTTTGACAGTAACTTAACTTTTCATCAGCGAGTAATTGGTTTAATAGCTCTTTGATGGTTACCAATTAGATCTTACTATATGCTTTATGGAGAGTTATAATAATATTCATTATAATTACCAGCTGCGTTTTGTTAACACTATTAATTTGCGAACTATGTCTAGCACTAAATTCATGGGGGCAGCTAATGGTCCTAGTGAGTCAGCTATATCTGAAAGATAGTTTATATCAGTTACATCTAAAACTTGTATGAGGATTATTATGATGAAGTATACCAGGAAAGTAAATACTCCACCCATGATTATCTCTATCCAAGTGTTAAAATCTAATCCATTAACAACAATTGTTGAAATGAAAAAAGTCAGAATAGCAGCGATAAGTAATTTTATGAAAGAGGTTAAATCAAACATAAAATTGAAAGAATCCCTAATTATTTTTAGGGAAAATAGGTTGCCAACAAAACCACTGAGAAAGAGTAAACCAATCAGACCAACTACTCCGTATCGAGGGATGATGTAAAAACTCGCGGGTATTGTAATTAGGAACTGTACGATGGTTATTTGAAATGTTTCCTTTGTCATCCGATGGCTGTTCAACAATGCACCATTACTGTTCGAACCGATCCCTATCCAAATGAATGTGAGCATATAAATTCTCAAAAAGAATGAAGCATACTCGTACTTGCTAAGTAGCACGTTGGATATCTGATCCGATAAAACAATTATTGCTACAGCTATAGGATAAGCAAATAATGTCGAGAATTTTACACTGTT
>WJIV01000088.1 GCA_014730055.1 Candidatus Bathyarchaeota archaeon | reverse complement strand
GCCGTATACCTTGTTAGCTCTTGTTTTCTTTATGAAATTCCCAAGCCTCTTTTCAAATTTCTCAGGTCGTTTTCTAGCACTATCAATATATGCAATTCTAATCCGCTTATAGCCTTCAGAAAAGCCTTGATAGTTCTTCCAGATCTCTTTGTCTTCTTTGAGCCTTTCAATTATATCCTCTGGAAAGACAAATTCCTGAGATATGACTTCATTCACCTCGGTTTCAATTCTAGGGTGGAGTAAGCCTTCTTTTTGTAACCACCTCAATCGCTCAATATTAGGCTGTGAGTAATTTCTCTTATTCTTGCGGGGGCTGAATCGCTGGGCACTAAACCACTCGTTGAATTTCCTGACAATGCTATCAATCCAACCAAAACATAATGCTTCTTCAACTGCATCATTGTATGAGATTCTTGGCTTCCCTGAGGATTTTTTGGGATATAGTAAGTAAACTTCTCGTTCTGATTCAAAATTCTTCTCGAGCCATGATCTCCAGTCTTCACGGTCATAAACATAAAGAGTATTCACTTTATTCCAGAAGACCATGCCCGATAGTCTAATGTTTCCTTGTTTATATTAAACTAGTCAAGTCGTTCGCATTTTGAATTTCTTATACTTATCCAAATAGTAATATCTTTTAGTTCATTTTGTTAAAATATTCTGGTTGCATATGCAAAGGCAGGGGTTTTCTCCCAAGAATATACAGTACTTTGAGAGAGATTTTCTTGATCAGTTAAGAGGAGTAGTTAATTCTAATAAAATAAACATGAAGAGCTTGGGGGATTTACGTCTCTTTCATATTAAGGGTTTACCGAAGTTTTGGGGTGAGAGAAGGGAGGAATCGTTTTCTATCAGTCTTGTGATGGAAGATCTAGTCTCAGGGCTTTTTGAGAGTGGCGTCCCAGTTTTTTTCTCCGCCTGCGGTAAAGATGGTGGATTGGAGATTATTTTTGGTACCTTCTCTGAGGATGGGTCATCTCTCAATCTTAACGCTGACATTCTGAAGACCTGTTTGGAGAGTTCTTTCCACGGCCTAGACTTGACATCAGTTAAAGGTGAAGCAATGTTATCCAGACTTTCAGCTTTTAACCATATGGGTGTTATGACAGGAGCTCCATCGGAGAAGATCTTACAGGAGCGTATAGATTTCGCTAACATTGAGAGACTTATGAGAGGGATAAGTGGTCGCGGCTGTGGGTTCGTTGTTGTTGGTAGTCCTATGGAAAATGAGGGGATAAACTCCTTATTCAATATGGTGCTGAATGAGATTAGAATTATCCTTGAATCAGAGAGGCATGTAGGACAGGAGAATCCCACAGTTAGGCAGTACAAGGCTCTGCTGGAGAAGTATCTTGAGAAGCTTCAGAGGTCCAAGTCTCAGGGTTTATGGGTCTCAAATTTTTTCATGTATGCAGATAGACCTGATACACTGGACCAGCTTAAAGCACTTGCCAAGTCTGCTTTCTCTGGTAGGGAAAGTGTGCCAGATAGGATAAGGACTCTGCAATTAACTGGTGGATACGCCAAGCCGGGGTTAATACTGAACCCTGCCCCAGCATCACCAGGGCAGTTCAAGTGGCCTTACATGTACTCCAACATCTTAGCTTCCAGTGACCTGGCTAATCTTATACAGCTTCCAAGTCAGGAGTTTCCAGGGTTCAAAGTTATGCCCTATGTCAGGTTCAACGTTTCTAAGGAAGAGGAAGATGGGATTAACGTTGGTGAGGTTCTTGATCAGGGTAAACGCCTTAGTTCTTACTATAAGGTGCCTGTGAAGGGTCTGAAGAAACATGGGTTAATTGTTGGTGGAACGGGAAGTGGCAAGACTAATACCCTATTTTACATGTTGAGGGATCTCATCTGGAAGGATATACCTTTTTTAGTGCTGGAGCCTGCGAAGACTGAGTACCGAAAGCTGCTTTATAGTGATGTTTTCAGCGACAAGCTTCAAGTGTTTACTCTAGGGGATAATAACGTCTCACCTTTCAGGCTGAACCCGTTCAAGGTTCACGAAGGGATCTCGGTTCAGACTCACCTTGATCTGCTTAAGTCTGTATTTAATGCCAGCTTTTACATGTGGGGACCACTACCTCACGTCCTTGAGCGCTGTCTTTACGAGATCTATCGCGATAAGGGGTGGGATCTAACCTCTAACAGGAACTCCCGGGGGGTCCACATTAACGCTTACCCGACACTGACGGATCTGTACAATAAGGTTGATGATGTTGTGGACGAGCTTGGCTATAGCCCTGAGACGACGATGGAGTTGAAATCTTCCCTGAAGACCAGGTTAAACAGTCTGAGAATTGGTGGAAAAGGTCTTATGCTTGATACTAAAAGCTCTGTGTCCTTCGAAAACCTCCTGAAACGTCCTACTATACTGGAGCTTGAGACTTTAGGTGATGACGAGGAGAAAGCCTTCATGATGGGGCTAGTACTAACAATGATGTATGAGTACTATGTAGCCCAAGGATTCTCTGAGGAAAAGGACTTGGGCCATGTTACAGTCATTGAGGAAGCTCACAGGCTTCTAGGTAATACGGATAAAGATAACGCATTTAAAGGTGATATGAAGGGAAAGGCGGTTGAGACTTTCACCAATATTCTATCTGAGATTAGAGCTTATGGTGAGGGATTCCTAATAGCGGAGCAGATACCTACAAAGCTTTCATCAGATGTCGTGAAGAATACCAACCTAAAAGTAATGCACAGGATCGTCTCGGAGGATGATCGAAGGGTAATGGCTTCATCCATGAACATAAAGAATGAGGAAGCCGACATCGTTGCAACTTTATCCGTTGGTGAAGCTGTAGTCTACAGTGATGGCGACGACGGAGCATATAATATACAGGTTCCATATGCAAAGCTTGACGATATCACAGAACTTGATGAGGACTTGTTAATTCAAGAAAAGATGAGTACATATCTTGGGGATGATCATTATATCTCGCCTTATCTGTCTTGTCCAGTCTTCTGCAGTAAAGTATGCTTATACAAGGATGTAGGTGAGGAAATAAGAGAAGATTACAGGATCCGAAACGCGTACCACCCACTAGTCTTATCACTTGTCGAAAATATAGGCTACGAGGATTTTTTAATTCAGATGTTTGAGACGGGAAATGACCAGGCTCGAATTAGCGGTAACCCCATTGGAGTGAAAATCTGCGCTGCAATCCAGGGAGCCGAAAACTTTTTCGGATATCTAGGCTCAAAATACCACTGGACTTATGATGAACAGTCAAAGGTGTTATCAAATTTCCTTGATCTCTATGTGGATACTTTATCCAATTATATAAAGGAGAGACGTCTTGAACTTGATGAAGGGAAAATAAATTCATTTTCTAAGACTTTTCTAAGCCTAGTTCATGGGAAACAACCTGAGAGTTTCTGTGGAAATATATGTGATGACGGAACATGCAGATATCGATACAGTCTCCAAAAGAGTCTGGATGATGAATTTTATCACAATATCTTCGTTGAGACTATTAATGAGGGGGGATCTGATATGTGGGAAATACTTTACAAGCACTGCTTTAACGTTGCTTCTACTCTTGTAGCCGGGCTTACCGATGAGGCATTAAACAAAATAGCTCTCTGTTATGCTCTACAGAAATGTTACACGCTGGAGAGTTTTGAGAAACGTCATGTGGACCAGGTTATGAGTAATCTCTATGAGTTAATTAATACTCACGAGGTTAGTTTTCCTTAATTTTTCTTCAACTTTGGTAAATAATTGACTTTTTTGGATGAAATCTTTGGCTAAAAGAAGGATTTATTATGCTTCAGTTTTTTAGTTTCACTAATATTTTTCTGCTGAGCTTGTTTTGTTGTTTCCCTTATTTGGAGTTTCCTTTGTTCTGCCGTATCCGTTTTTCGTTTTTCTTCTTTTGCCTCTGTTAGTGGTTCTTTCTTCTCTTTTCTTATCTGTGTAATAACCGCTCCTGAGGAAAATCCACCACCTCCTAGAATTTTTCTCTCGATGTTTCCAGTCATTTGCTCAGCTTCATCAGAGAATTTTGCTAGTCTCTCTGCTCCAGGACCAAATTTTGGGTTATTATGGTTCCACTCCTCAACCATGTTTTCCCATAGTTTCTGTTTAATGGCGCTTCTCACGTTTCCATCAGAAACTATCATACTGATTCTGGCGTCAACTTGGGACCCTCCATATAGCTGATCTCTAAGATAGTCCATCAAGAGAGTCTCTTTTCTGAGTGTTTCCCTTATCTGGGACGGGCGAATTCCCTTTTCAGAGAGTTCATTAATTGAAGCTGAAATATCACTGGGATCATACCCATATCTAACAAGTTTACTGGATAGGTTCTCTCCCAACCTTAGCGATGTATTAACTTGCTCATTGATGGTTTTCTTTACTCCTTCCTGCACTCTTCCTAGAGCTATCTCTGTTGGATCAGCTTTGGAGGATTCCCAGTTCAATCTCCATATATATTCATCAAGGAGTTTTTCATCCACTCCCATTTGATTAAGTTTATCTGCTATGTCATCACCGAGGTACTTCACATTTATTTTAGAATATGGAAGCGGAGGTTTGGTCTGTGATAAACCATTGAAGTCTTTTTTCGGTTGAAGCTGAGTTGTTGAGTATTCAGGACTCGGCTGGGTTCCATCTCTCGGGGTAATGCGTTCTTGAGTTTTTGCGTTAACGAAAAAGTCCTGGTATTCTTTTCTAACCTTGCTTGGTTCTATTCCTTTCTCTTTGTAATCTAATATTGCTTCCATAGCTTTTTTCTTGTAGATGTTTTCCTCGTTAGTGACGAAGATCTTTCTAATATCTTCATGTTCCATTGTACTCTTTCGATAACCATAGCCCTCTGTTGCTCGAAGTGGGTCTCTAACCGCATCATACTGGTCTAGGGCTTGGTGCAGATAATCATCAGCTGTAACCGGGTTATGGTGAACTCTTCCCTCACCGTGGGCTTTAACGGCGGCATCCACAACTTCGTCCCCTTTTTGGGCATTTCTTGATAGAATCTCAGCGATTCCAGGCTTTGCTTTGTTACCCGGTCCAATAAAATCTCCATGAAGCTGGTCAATTCCCATTTTTCTCAATTCTTTGTTCACTCTAATCTCGTGGGCAGCATCCCTTAGAACGAAACGTTTGATCCTTAAGCTTTCTGGTGAGGATGTATCTTTGAGAAGTCTCAAAATGTCTGCTCTCGTTTCTTCGGGTAGGGTGTTTGTCCAGTTTCTAAACTCTTTACTTGTAATATTTCTGTTCCATACCCAATCTACGTAATCTGGATTTGTCTCAATATTTCTTAAAACACTATTAGTGCTCTCCATTCTATCAAGACTTCGTGTAGCTTCCCTCACCCTTGATCTTTCGCTCCGTACACTAGAGACGGAGTCGTCAAAACGAACAGATCTCTCAGCTCCCTCATCAATCGCTTTGGTAGCGTCGTCTATCCCTTCGTATTCTTTTAGTACTGCCTTAAACTCGTTTACAGTTTTATCAATTTGGGATATCTTCGAAGCATCTTCCGGATTGAACCCACTTGATTTGATATCATCCCAGTTTTTCGTCATGTGCTCGAGGGATTTTCTCAACACGGGTGTACTCATTGCTTTTCCGAGTCCGTAAAAGGTGGCTACAGTCGCTGCGATATCAAAGTACTCAATAAATCTTCTTCCCTTATCTCCATAATTTTCAATTAGCCAACCTCTATTTTCCCTTACCACGATATTGCCTAGTATGAACCCGTTGGCAAGAATATCTGCAGCTTTCTCTAACCTGCTTAGGGCTACGACAGCTCTGCTCGCTCCTCTTCCCACAATTCCTCCGACACGTAAAAGAGGACCTCCAGGAAGTCCTAAGGACCCAACATTGATCATATTTGAATAGGTTTCACTTGTGCTTTTGTTGGAGAGTTGGAGGAGATAAATTGCTGGTCTGCAGATTGTAATCCCTCCCTCATCATAAAGTTTGAATCGGACCCATTCATGAGGTTCGAGCGTTATGCCTGTAGTGAAGGCTTCTATCCCTGCTGACAGGCCTTCTGGATGCCCGTCAGTCGAGTGCTGGTTTAGCTTAACCCATATCTTTTTGTCTTCTGTAAGTCTCGCGGTGATATGGGAGCTGTTGAAGAGGGTAAACTGAGCTGGAAAGATATACGGTTTATCCAATAAGCCTGTGCTAGGATCAGATAAGTTACCCACAGCGGCCACTATCCTGTTAGCCTGTTGAATATGTTCTTTGTTATCTGGATCAGAAATTAAGAGATCGTGGAGCCAGAATATCTTTTCCTTTGCGACAGGATCTCTGCAAGCATTTACCAAATGCCTATGTTCAGCGTACCGGACAATGTTGAAGGCGACTTGTTTTGGCTCAGCATAAGGCTCTTTGAGTGATTTTTCTACATACTGAACAAATTCCTCCCCAGTGAACTCCTGCCTGAGGATCCCTCTTGCTGCCCTTTCTGTTGAGGTTAAGGGTTTTTCCCTAGTCTTCTGTATGTCCAAGGATTCAAGTAACTTCTCAGAGTATCTATCTGCTTCCCGTCTGAGGACTTGATCTTCTTTTACTTTTTTCTCCCAGTACTGTGATCCTGTGCCTCCAATAAGGCTGTGACTTATTTTTATCCATTTATCACGGTAAGCTGCGTCCTCTGGTCTAGCTGGATCGAGTTTCTTATCATATCTTTCAGGGTTTTTTAGCCAGAATATCTTGTTAACCTCGTTATCGAATAACCTTCTGGCTTTTGGGGAAAGACGCCTGTACTCTCTATTTGCCCAGTTTCTATCGATGGATTCTATTCTACCCAATGCATCCCTAGAGACCTCTATCTTATCCACGACCAACACCTAGTGGAAGAATCAAAATCATAGCAATCTAGTCCTATATAAAGAAAAGTTGTACAAATAAATAAGTTGCATGATGGAGAATATATCCTCCAATTAATGTTTAATTTCTCAATACCATTCTTACCTCTGGATTTCCATAGAGTATATAGGATCCCCAGATAAAGTCCTGGTACCCCCATCTCTTGAAAGCTGCCCTACGAGCTCTGAGAACTGCTTCTCCAAGCGAAGCACCAAAAAGCAAGAAACGATAAAAATCTGAGGCAAAGTTGCTTGCTCCTAGGTCACTCACCAACCATATGGCTGCCATACATCCCTTTACCCCTGCCTTCAAGTAAGCACCTGCTAATGAGGTATTTCCAGTCTCCTCCTTCTCAAGGCTATCCTCGGCAGATTGACAGGAGTTGGAAAAAACTAGGAAAGGTGGAGATATCATATCCAGAGCCTCAATATTCTCAGCGTAGCATGGTCCATCTAAGAAAAAGTGATGACTCTTACCCGGATCAGTGCTGCTGGCTGAGTGACCAGAATAGTGTACTATGCGGTATTTTCCTGATTCTAAAAGTTGAAGATAATCTTTTTTCCTTATCTCGGCTCCGTATCGTGAGATCCTTAGATTAGAGCCACGGAGTTGACTTATGATATAGTTTGCCTCGTTTTGAGCGCCATAAAGATCGCCGGTAGGATCAGCAACCATCAGCATAGGTATAGGACCACTTGCTGGTTTAGGGGAGTCTCCCATGTCCCCTTTAACTCGACCAATTATATGTTCTAAGCAGAGAAAGTCTGTCCCTGTATGCATTAGTTCCCATGGGACATGAGAGACATTTTCACCAATCTCAAGTTGAATAAGGCTATCTCTAGGAAGACTTCGAATTACTTTAGAAACATCACTAGGAATTATTTCATTGAAGATATACTGTCCCAGGGCTTTGATCCAGTTTGGCCAGGCTGATACATAATGCTTTATGCTACCTTGGGGTAGAAACTTTTTCTCCACTTCCTCTGCCAGTTCCAGTGCTTCATTAGAGAATTCTGTCCCATAGTATAAACTAGCAAGGCTCCTAGTGAATGAACTTGATGATTTTAAGGCTCCACAATAATTACGTTTTAGTCCTATTAGTGTTATCTCAGATGCTTCATCCTCAAATTTTATTTCCAGTCTGTATCCAGGCATCTGTTATCTTCTCTCTCCAACCCAAGAGTTGGTGGAGTAGTTGAAAGCGGTTTTTGAATGTAGTATACCATCCTTTTCGATTTCCCCTTCCACTCTGACTCTATCCCCGTCAACTATATTTCCCACCCATTTCCTGTTTTCTCCTTTGATTTCAACTGGAATATACTCGAGGGGAGAGCCATTCTGGTCTAATATTTCCCCCCTGAATCTTATTACTGATAATTCTTTGGGTTGAGACATCCAGACTGTTTGATACTGGATCCTATCAGGTTCTACCATTCTCGCAGTGGATTCAAGTAAACCTCTATCTTTATCAAATCTACCCACAAATTGAGGGGTATTAATTACCTGAGCCCTCATCTGCTCAGGGGATTCCCAGGAACCAGTTTCCCTTTTTAACCCTTTACTCCACAGCCTTCTCAAGGATAATGTAATAACTATGCTTAAGATTCCCCATAAAAAGTAAGGCATCGATGTGCTTCCAATGCTCGACTTAAAAGAGTTAGCAATAATGAAGGTTGGTATGAATGCTATTATTATGGAAATTACTAATAACCCTAGTAATTTTACTACTTTTGCCATGATTAAAAAACTTGCATTAATTCTATAACTTTTTCTATTTCTAAAAATTTGAACTTATCCTTGAACAATCCTTTTTTATTTAGTTTCCCCTACCCATGAATTCGTGGAGTAGTTAAAGGCGTTCTTAGCGTGTAGAATGCCATCATCTTCAACCTTTCCCTCTACTCTGACTCTATCTCCATCAACTAGAGACCCTACCCACTTTTTCTGTTCTCCCTTTAGTTCTACTGAGATGTATTCGAGTGGGGATCCGTTTTGGTCTAAGATTTCACCTCTGAATCTGGTAATGTTAATATTTTTCTGTTGTCCCATCCAAGCTATCTGGGTATCTGGCATTACTGGTTCTACCATTCTTGCTGTTGAATCTAGGAGACCTTTTTCTCTATCGAACCTTCCAACGAACTGGGGAGTGTTAACAACTTGTGAACGAATTTTCTCCGGTGCGTCCCATTTTCCCCTTCCCATTGAAATATCTTTTCCGTAGATTAACCGTCTTATAGGTATCGATACAATTATAGATAGAATAATCCAGAGTAGCCAAGGACTGGGAAATCCCACATCGCTATTTGCTATTATATAAGCGGGCAAGAAGCCAACTATTATAGATGTGACAATCCATCCTAGAAGCTTAGATACTCTATTCGCCGCATTAGACATGATCTAGTTATCTTCTTGGATTCTATAATTTTTTCTACCCGAAATAACTAAACTTACATAGGTTTCTACGATATATGAATAAAAAATATATGAAACTAAACGATACTTCTATACTTGTAAAATATAAAACCAGAAGCCCCAAATGATAGTAATGTTAAGAGTGCTAAGATATTCCTGAGACCCACTGCGCTGTTTAATTTCCCTCGAATAACTTCTAATTCCTCAGCGGCATTTTCTTCAGATTCAAGTTCAAATTCAAGAGATTTTATTTCGTCCTCCATTTTCTGATTTTCCTCTAATAAGAATTGAGTTTCCTCTTCAAGTTCCGCTAAATTTACATCTTTTTCGTGGATTAACTCATCCATGTTGATAATAGTTACTTCGAATTCTTCTAGAAGATTAGCGTATATTTGCTCCATCTCTTGCAGGTCGTTCTGAAGATCCCCATCAGCCTTAGTCTGGTTACTTAATAGCAGTTCATTATATAGGGTAGTCAAAGAAGTAAATTCCTGCATCAGTTGAAGATAGTCTGACTGAAGCTGTGTGCAGTCCCCTGTAACTGGGGTTTGTAAATTTTCGAGTTGTTGGCTTAGGTCCTCATATTTCTGGTCCAGCGTTTTGTACAGTGCCTGATATTCCAGTATATTATTCTGGAGTTCACTGTAAGTGGAAGTTACTATTTTTGTTGTGTCGAGCGTCACATGGGCTTCCTGACGGTTCGTCAAGTCCTGTTGATAGGATACAGTGTCCATCTGGACAGATAGATACCATCTGGCATCCGATGGTAAGGTTACAGATATAGTCTGGTTGAAAGTGGACCCTGATTGCAGGTAGGTATCGGTTATGAGTTTCTGGTCGAAGAGGGTGATCTGGGAAGAGGTGGTTAGGGCTGTGACCTTGAGGTATACCTCACCTACATGGTTTCCCCTGGGAAACTTTGATGAGACTATATACACGTTAAGGTTTACGGAGTCTCCTGGGCTAGCGTCCTCTGGGTAGTAGAGCCAGATATTTAGTCCTCCTCCCCAGAACTTTAAATGATAATCTCCCGTCGTAAGGCAGCTTGCAGTCAGGACATTTTGAGCCACTAAAATTAGAAGGATCAGTATCGAGCTTTTGCCCTTTTTCATGAGAATCAAATATAGTTCTACTTTCATGCATTTATTTTAATCTCCTGATTGTTGGGATCAGGTTATAAGTTTCAATTGTGAATGTTTTCCCATATTGTCATCGAATAGGGATCGGGAGAAAATGTATTACTGGGACATGCTGAAAAAGCAGAACCAATATACTTACAAGCCTCCTGAGAAGTTTTACTGCAAAATTTGTGGAAAGGAGATCCCCCAAGGATCCATGCCCCGAATAAGATACGGAGTAGGAATTATTTGTAAGGAATGCTCCGAGATAAGATTATTCAAAGGGATGAAAAAGAATAAAAAATAAGAAAAAAATTCCAATTTAAAAGAGAAAATGAAAGCGAAGCTGCATAAATTTATTGATAAGTTTCACTATGCGCCTAACTGTTTGCGATCTAATGTGTTTAATTCAACTCTCACGAGTAGAACGAGTAAAAAGACTAATCTATCCAATCTCCACCGTTTCCGTTACAGAACATAAAGAAATGAATGACAAATTCAACTGATAATTCAGTTGTGCTCCGGTTACCAATTTTATATAAGATCAATTCAATTAGAATAATTCGAGTAAATCACTTCTTATATTAAGTTCCTAGCATATCCTTTATGAGAAAGATCCGACTGGAATTTCCAACCATCAACACTACGCTCACAGCTAGACTCCTGGGAGAGGAAGAACCAGAATTAACAGAGTTACTATGGGAAAATTTAGAGAATCCACTTAAACTTTTTTGCAGGCACCCTGTTAGTACCGGTGAAGAGTTCAGTGCAGCAGCTAGACCACCAAGGCACCCTGTGAAGACTGGTACAGCCCTTGGACGAAATAAAAGGATGTTCTGTGAGATACCTGTGGGAAGCGTGAACTATAGTGTTCACGGAGGTTATGGAGGTATCAGCCTTTACTATGGACCCTGTACGGAGCCCATAACGGTAAGTGGGGCAGTGGTCGGAAAGATACCGGAGAACCAGTTCCCTCAGCTTAGAAAAGCAGGTGAGACGGTCTGGAAACACTATTACCTGCTGCATACTCCAATCACAATGACCGCAAGGAGGTACACCTAATGCACTGGAAAAAGGTCAAGGACATGATAGAGGATGACATAGATCGCATCTTCTGGGAGGAACCCACAGAGGTGACCATGTGCAGGAAGGGCATTTACCCCAGCGGTGCTAATGTAGGGGGACAGGTACTCGGCAACCTCCTATTCCTCATCGCCGACACCCAGGCCATGGGCTGGAAATGCGCAAAACCCACTGTAACCGCCGCAATAAAAGACCCAGAAATACCCTTGGAGACTTGTAAAAAGATATGGCAGTACAGCACCCTTCACATCGCCAAGATGCTGGGAAACCAGAATCCACCGGGCTGCCCAGCACCTTGGCTAAACGTACCAAATCTCTACAAGTTCTCACAAGCCATCTACGAAGCCTTACCCACGGTACAGACTAAAGAAGAATTGAACGACCTCCTATGGAGCTGGTTTAATTATGTGGATTGTCTCAACAGGTGGTTCTTCTTAGTATTCCCATGGCATCACGGACTACAGCACCAATTAGTAACAGAGGAAGACATCGCCGAACTGGACAGGCTAAGCAAACACAAGTTCCAATCCCTTTCCACAGAATAGGAAGAACTATGGATGACCTTTCTCTACCTTTAGAGGTAATGCTATATCAAACCTGTATTTAGAAGCAGTTATATCAGGATGTAGCGTTAGGGGTTAGATTAGATTTGCTTCAGGAATGGCAGGAGAAGTTTCTGGGTAAAGATGTCCCGGGCGTCTACTTTGAGCTCCTGTTTATTGGTTTTAGCATTATGACTGGTATGAGTCTATCCTCATCATTTCTACCTATATTGGCGAATGCCCTTGATCCCTCAGGAGTTCTTGTAGGTTTAGTGGTTTCATCTTGGTTCTTCTCAAGGATCTTTATCGAGATACCCGCTGGTATTATCTCCGATAGGGTCGGGAGGAGAAGGCTGCTTGTCCTTGGACTTGCAATGAGCTTTTTTGGACCCATCATATGCAGCCAGGCCAACCATATCTATATTCTTATCTTCGGGCGAGCTATCTGGGGAATGGGCACTGCTCTCTATTTTATGAGTAACTTGGCCATCCTGATGGATATTTTGCCCTCTGCTTCTCGTGGCAGTGCTCTAGGGATATTCCAGGGATTCGAGTTTATTGGAAGTTTCATCGGGGCTCCCATAGGTGCTTTTCTAGCCACGATCTTCACCTTTACGCAAGTGTTTTACTTTACTGCCTTTTTCATGATGGTAAGCTTTGCAATTGCGTATACTTCTAAGAACATTAGAAGATTGAAGAATAAGGATATAACCACTACCCAGTTGAATCTTGGAGAGATATTAGTAAATCTTAGAAACCTGGACATCATTCTCGTCTGTCTATGTAATTTTTTCAGAATGTTCACCCGATTCGGTATGTACCAGACTGTTCTTCAGCTATACCTCAACCAGATACTCGGATTGAGCGTGGCAGATATCGGCTGGGTAATCAGCATGAGAATTGCAGGGATGGTCCTGTTCCTATTTGTAGCCGGCTCTCTTTCAGATAGATATGGAAGAAAACCGGTTCTCGTGGCAGGGTACTTAGTATCTGGGGTAGCTCTCTTCGCATTTAGCATATCTGATAGTTGGATACTTCTCTTCATCTCAGGTCTTTTAGCCGGTGCTGGGGATGCCTTGGATATGACCACACTTATGGCTCTCTTGACCGATATCGCACCGGAGTCTGCGAGGGGAGCCGTTGTAGGTCTGTTCAGAACTTTCATGGACTTTGGCGGATTTCTGGGACCCATAATCTATGTAATTGTCTATAAACAGATTAACCCCCTTTCAACCTTTTATCTGGGAATTCTATTGTCGGTATTAAACATATTATTAGTATCGCAGGTAAACACCCGTTCCAATCAGATGTCTTAAAATCTTAAGAATATATTGAAACCCTCGTTTCAACTCATAATATTAAAGAATATCAGTGAACTATATTTATAGCTATAGTTAAGAATATTCTAGTATTATTATTCTTGAACCTGCAATTCATGCACATCGTTATATATTCAGAGCAAACAGGATATTGAACCTTGCATTATACTTCATTCTGGAACACTACATCGCAAACACGACGTCGATTAATTCATATCTTGGTTCACATTATCTAGCCGGATATCTCTTGGGCATAATCTCGGACATGAGAAAATTCTGGATAACCCAGAAACAGAACTACAAGGTTATGATTATCCGGGATAGCATTACCATGTTCAGTGGGAGACGGCCCCTTGAGAGAGGCATGGCTGGATATGAGAGTATTTTCCTTAGCAGACTCGGTGCCTCAGCCCTCCATATAGGGTATGTTAACGGAGCTCAGAGCCTACTCGGGTTACTGCTGGCAGTCCCCAGTGGGTTATTTATTGACAACTCAAATGATATAAGACGTATTTACTACGGCAGCTTCCTGTTAGGTCTACCAGCATTCCTTGGATTATATTTCTCAACGGGTTGGAGGATGTATCTTGCCATGATGCTGGTCTATACAGCAAGCTTGAGCATCAAGTTTCCAAGCCAGCTAATTATTGACATCGACTCCATGGAGGATACTTCAAGGGTCTCGGGCCTCGGATTCTATAGAACAATCACAGCTTTAGCGGGAGTTACTTCACCAATGCTCATTGCTCTAGCCATAGACCGACTCGGCGGATTAGGATCAGCCGATAACATCAGACCCCTATTCCTGTTATTCTTTCTAGCAGATCTCCTGATTCTCTACCTCGTCTATAAGCATCTTGAACCCGTGAACATCCGCCGTGAGAAAAAATCCGAGAATATCCTTGATGGGGTAAGGGCGATAATTAACTCCCCTTTCCGTTTAAAGCTTCTACTGTTTAGCGAAATAACCACACTATTAGTAATGACAATGATGAGCCCTTTCAGAGGTATATACCAAGTAGATATCAAGACCGCTACCCTCATTATCTTCGGCTGGATAGGGGTCGCTGAACCCTTCATTGACATATTTTTCAGCATCCCATTGGCTAACATTGTTGAGAAATACGGTCGCAAGAAGACGGCCTATATAGGCCACTTTTTAGGCATACTAGCAAGACTGTTACTAGTGCTGACACCTGCTAGTCTTCCATCTCTGCTTATACTGGTCAGTGTTCTTGGTAGCCTTGAAGGATGTCTGTATGTAGGCATGGATGCGTACAGCCAGGAAGCAATACCTCAAACTATGAGGGGCAGCTATGTTGGCGTTAAAAACCTTATCGCTGGGTTGATAGGTATAGCTGGCCCAGTTATTGGTGGCTATATCTGGGGAATTAACCCTAATCTTCTCTTCTGGATACCCGTATTCCAGTGGAGTTTAATCGCGTTCCCAATACTTGTGATATTGATGGAGCGATATAGCAAAGAGGGATTCGTCAAAGAAATATACGCATAATAGATCTTCAATTTCAAAACAGGTTTATACTAAATACAGAAATCACAAAAATCGCACCACGTAGAAATGTAAAAACAATTTTAATTGACTTACCCCACATCAAAAGGGAAAGCAAATGCCTGGAACGAACGAGAAAATAAAGGGATGTGGATTTCACCACCTCTCAATGAGTGTAAGAGACTTGGACAGGTCAATAAAATTCTATGTCGAAGGCCTCGGCTTCAAAGAACGTGTATCATGGGGAACCCCGCCTAGAAGAACCGTGTTACTGGACACCGGTGACGGGAACTATTTCGAGCTATCACAAGGTGAATCAGACAAGACCTTTGAGGAGGGTGTTTTCAAACACATCGCTCTGAGGGTTGATGACTGCGACGCAGCCATAGAACTAGCGAGGAAGGCTGGAGCTGAAGTAACAATGGAGCCGAGGGATGTTAACCTTTCAAGTAAGCCGCCTATACCAATACGTATAGCATTCTTCAAAGGACCTGATGGCGAGATCGTGGAGTTATTCCAGGACGAAGAGACTTAAAACGAGATCTTCAATTATTTTTTTTATTTCAATTTTTTTAAGGATTTTTTTTAACCGTCTCTTATTTCTTACGTACCTATCTGCTAACTCTTGCTGCGAGCCTATTATCATACTCTTCTAAAAAGTGCCTTACTGCACCAGGATCATGAATCACAAGTTCTCGAAGAGCCCGGGATAACGCTTTCACAACCATGTCCTCATGGTCATCAACCAAGATAGGATAGATCGCTATTGTTCTTACGGTATCCCCATAACCTCCATGAGAACGCACATTTAATGCAACCGTCTAACCAGAGCGGCCCGGCGCCACCAAAGGGCGTCTGATTTTGCCATGCTAGTAATAACCTGGTCGTCAAGCTTTCCCAAGCTCATACACATATTGGCGATTAATTCTTGATCACCCTAGTATGCCTTCTTCTAATTTTTCGAACTACAGGGGTGTTTCTATTGTCTAAGCTTTGGATTTCTTCGTTTATCTTATTAGCTAAATCAATAGAAGAGCCCAATCTCATTCAATCTAATCAAACTATGCTAAACTGTAAAAAATACAACCATTTAATCTTCAGCTAATTTTCCTTATAATTAGCACCGCCACTAGGGGTTTCAAGAATACTGAGAGGATCGCAAATATCAGCAAACCCAGAGGAAAAACCTGTAAGTTGTATGCAGTTATCCACATCAGCAGAAAGGTAAACATCCACCCAGTTAAGACTGTAGCTCTTAAGGAGAAAATCTGAAGAAGTGTATATAACAAGTAAGAAAACAGGAAACTCCAGATACCCCACAAAAAATGTTTATGGGGAGGGTTTTAAACTCAAGACCCAGCTCATTATAATGACTAAACCAGTAGTATTTGAGCAGAAATTCATTTCTGATAAACTCGGAAACAGTAATCCAGATCCCAACCAATGAACAGATAATTTTCACTTTCTTGTTGTACTTGGGTGAGATCGGTAAGTTATAAACTAGGAATTAGAAAAAAAGTGGTTAGTTGGCCATTAATACTTCTTGTAAGCTTTCCTGGATGATAGACGCTTTGATCTCGGATTCAAAGAGGTATTTTGACCCGTCTTGGTGGACTATATTGATCCTGTTTCCGTTTGAAGTTTCTAGAGTTTGGATGTTCTCTTTTGTGAGATCCATCGTTATCTCATAGTTCTTCCTAAAGAGGCCTTCCTGTTTGACGAAAAGGATCCTCTCATTTGTC
>WJIV01000087.1 GCA_014730055.1 Candidatus Bathyarchaeota archaeon | reverse complement strand
TGTAGAATTTGCACCTACCTGGGCAATCCTAATAGCCGCAATGGTCATAGGATTCCTAGTAGCAGTTCCAGCAGGAGCCTATACAGTCGCAACAGATATTCTAATAATACCCACATTAGCACAGGCAGGTGTAGAGGGATCGACCTTCGGATTCGTAGCAATGGCAGTAGCTTACGGCGCAATGATAAGCCCAGTTCAGATCAACGTCGCTGCAACTGCTGAAGGATTCGGTGTAGAGATACCTGAGGTAATATCAAATAATACCCCATACATGCCCGCGGCGTTAATAGCCTTAATGATCCTGCTAGCAGTGACCGGTGTCTTATTCTAATTTTTTTCAAGATGAACATTATATTAAAACAGGCGAGACTACCCAGCAAAGATAAACTACAAGATATTCAGATTATAGATGGAAGGATTACCAAAATCTCAGAACATATACACGATAGAACTGGCTTAAGCATCAATGTAAAGAACAAGCTAGTTACACCAGGTCTAATTGATGCCCATATGCACCTAGATAAAGCTCTGCTCTCAGAATCATACCCAAATAAATCAGGAACACTAGAGGAAGCGATTAAGGTTATGGGAGCTGCTAAAGAGGATTTTACTGTAAAAGATATTATTAAGAGAGCAACAAAAGTCGCTCGGATGGCACTAATCAACGGGACAACGACGATTCGAACCCATGTTGACGTAGATCCAATTGTAGAATTATGTGCAATGGAAGCCCTTCTAAAAGTAAGAGAAGCAATGCGAGAATTGCTTGAAATTCAAGTGGTGGCATTCCCCCAAGAGGGATTGACTAACCAAAAAGGGGTATACGAACTATTAGACAAAGCAATGAACATGGGAGCTGATGTCTTAGGCGGTATTCCAGCTATTGACCCTAAACCTAAACAGCACATTGACCAGATATTTGAACTTTCAATGAAACATGATTCAGATATTGATATGCACATCGATGAGTCGGATAATCCTAAAGATTTTACAATCGACTTTTATTCAGAAAGAATATCAACTGATAAAAGCGAGCGCAAATTTACTGCAGGTCATTGTTGTACCCTATCTCTAGTAGATGATAATCAGGCAAGAGCTGTAATCGATAAATCAGTAAATTCTGGTCTTAACTTTGTGACACTTCCCTCTACAAATCTTTACTTGCAAGGCAGAAATGGATACCCTAGAAGAAGAGGACTAACGAGAGTCAATGAACTTGATAAAGAGGGAGCAAATATTTTCTATGCTTCTGACAATATCAGGGATGCATTCAACCCCTTTGGGAACGCAAATATGATGGAAACAGGGTTAATACTTGCCCACGCAGCTCAGATGGGAGGTATTGAAGATTTTAGAAAAATTATTGAGATGGCTACAAGTAGACCATCTAAAGCTTTAGGTAAGAAAAACTACAATATTAAACAAGGTAACGAAGTTCCACTTGTTGTCCATGATGCAAGTTCATTCCAAGATTTAATAATTGAACATAAGAAACCTCTATACGTTATCAATAATGGAAGAATAATTGTTGATAATGGAAAAATTATTGGATGATGGATTTTTTGGCTGTTAATATGCGTCTCCTTATATTTGATACTTCAAATTCTAAATCATAATGTCAATTGAGCTTGTATATGATCTAGATGAAAAACCCAGATCTACTCGTGATATAATTGTATATTCATTGCAATGGATAGTTACCATGTTCTACTGCGTTATCTGGGGGTACGCGATTGTAGGGGTAGGTTTAGAATTGACAGGAGAAGTACTGGCAAGATACATGGCTACTATTGTTCTAATGATCGGCGTATCAACACTAGTACAGACATATTTTGGGCATAGGTTTACAATGGTCTCAGGTCCAAATGTTATACCCTCTCTGGCGATAACGGCTGCAATGCAGATTGGTGGTAAAGATTATGCACTGATGGCATTCACAGCCCAGGCCATTGCTGGTGTTGTAGTAGCGATTTTAGGAGCAATTGGTTTAATTGGCTATATTTCAGAGGTATGGAGTAATCTTGTCCTAGGATCAATGGTCATGATGGTAGGCTTATCAATAGCTGGAACGGGTTTATCTCTACTCACAGCACAGGGTGCGGGTTGGCCGTTTTTTGTTGGACTTGGACTCGCATTACTTGCAGGGATTATCTCCATTAAAGGCAAAGGAGTGGTTTCAACCCTTCCCACACTTGTCGTAGTAGTTATTGGATATGCCATATTCATTATTGCTGGTAGATTCGACTGGGCATTTATCAACGAACTTCCATTGTTTATACTACCACAGCCTTTTCCCTTTGGTATCCAACTACCTCCATGGGATCTTATCCTGACAATGATAATCGTCAACTTCATGGCGGCACTTAATCTATACGGAAATGTAACTGGCTGGGGATCAATAGTTGGCCATACTGTAGAGAAGGCCCAGATGAAAAGATCTTTTTCGCTATTTGGGCTTATAGAGACGACTCTAGCAGGAATATTAGGTGTACCTGGTCATGTAGCATACGGCGAGAACTTGGGAATAATTACACTAACCAGAGTCGCTTCAAGATATTTCCTCTTATTCGGATCAGCCATATTCTTGATAGCCAGCTTTTTTGGACCAATGGGAGGATTTATGGCAGCAATGCCTGATCCTATAGCAGGTGCTATTCTACTTGGTATTGCATCAACTGTGATAGGACAGGGAGCAGACATTTGGAACCAGGAAAAATTTGAACGTAGAGAAATAATGATTACAGGATTCTCCGTATTCCTTAGCTATGGTTTAAGTATTTTACCAGATTCCTTCTGGAATCAAGTTCCAAGGTTATTAGCGACAGTATTTAGCAACCCGATAATCACAGTAATACTTGTAGTAATAACCCTAGAGCAGATATTTTTCCGTAAAGAAGATAATAATCAAATCTCTGAATAATGTTCTGATAACATGTCAACTATAAATAAAATGTTTCATTTCTTAACCTGGATAAAATGCCAGGACAAAGAACATACGAGGACTTTATGCGTCCAACCAGAGAGGAGAAAGTGAAAAGGGTCCAGGAAGCTTATGAAAAATTCCAGGATACAAAGACCTTCGAGTTCCCAACATGGCTCTATGGAGAACCCATGGGAACCCTATTTAAACTCGAGGTAGAGGACTGCCCAAGATTTGGAGATACAGCATACCTAGAATTTGACTCAGCGAGAACAGTTTTCATGGTAGTAGACATGCAGATCGACTTCTGTGGCGAAAAAGGATATGTCGACCAAATGGGTTACAAGCTTAAGAACACAGCACAAGCAATCGAACCGATTAAAAACTGTCTCAAAGCGGTCAGAGGAACGGATATAAATATCATGCACACAAGAGAAGGTCACGACCCATCACTATCCGATGCCCCTTACAACAAGATTCTTAGAAGCAAGATAATCGGTGAGGGCGTGGGAATAGGTGACACTCCTCCAGGTGGATTAGGTGAACTTTTAGTCCGAGGACAAAAAAACTGGGACATTATTGAAGATCTATACCCTGAGCCAGGAGAATATATAGTTGATAAGGCTGCCAAGGGTGCATTCGGTCAAAGCACCATCCACCAGAAGCTCAAAAACATGATACCCCCACCAACACATCTTGTTATAACGGGCATAACAGCAGATGTCTGCCCTCATACTATAATGAGAGAGGCAAATGACATAGGATACTGGTGCGTCTTCCTGAAGGATTGTTCAGGTGCGACGGACCCCCGTAATCACGAAGCAGCTGTTAGAATGATAAAAATGCAAGGTGGAGTTTTTGGCTGGGTATCAGACTCCGAGCGATGGATAAAAGCTGTTGAAGAAGCAAATCTAAAATAACCTCTTTTTTTTAAAAAAAGCTTGATAAATCTAGTTTAAATAATATCTTTCAAATTTTTCAACATGTCAATTGATCTTGTATACGATCTTGATGAGAATCCGAGATCTATTCGGGATATAGTAATATACAGTTTACAATGGATTGTAACGATGTTCTATGGCGTAGTCTGGGGTTATGCTATTGTTGGTGTTGGCTTGGGATTCAAAGGAGAGATACTTGCCAGTTACATGTCAACTGTGGTTCTCATGATAGGCTCATCTACTTTGATCCAGTCATATTTAGGACACAGGTTTTCTATGGTTTCAGGTCCTAATGATATTACTTCTCTGGCAATATTATATGCATTCAGCGTAGGAGGAGAAAGTTTCGCTTTCCAAGCTTTCACTGCCCAAGCAATAGCTGGGCTATTATTAGCCGTCTTCAGCTATATTGGGATCGTTAAGTATCTATCAAGAATATGGAGCGATCTTGTATCTGGTTCAATGGTCCTCATGGTTGGTTTAGCGATAGCAGGTCAGGGAGCTAAACTTCTAATATCTCAGGGACCCGGATGGCCTTTGATATTTAGTGTTATATTGGCTCTGTTTGCTGGAATGATCTCTTTAAAAGGCAAAGGGTTGATATCCACTTTGCCTTCCTTGATCATTATCTCATTAGGATATGCTGTTTTTATTGCTCTAGGGCATTTTAATTGGAGCTTAATAAATGAAGTTCCTACTTTTACGATTCCAAATATACTACCTTATGGGTTAGAATTTCCATCCCTTGGATTAATAGTGACAATGATAATCGTAAACTTAATGTCAATTCTAAACGTGTATGGTAATCTCAAAGGATATTCGGCTGCGGTATTAGACAGAGAAGTAGATCCTAAGGATGTAAAGAGCTCATTTATAGTTTTCAGTATAATTGAGACTGCTCTAGCTGGTTTTCTGGGTGTCCCCGGATTAGTAGCCTACAGTGAGAGTATAGGGGTAATAACAATGACCAGAGTGGCTTCGAGAAGTTTCTTAATAATAAGCTCCGCGATCTTCATTTTACTAGGCTTCTTAGGCCCTCTGGGTGGTTTTATGGCTGCCATGCCCGAACCGGTAGCTGGTGCAATATTATTAGGTATTGCGTCAACAGTGATTGGTTCTGGAGCAGATATTTGGGCTAGAAGTAAATTTGCTCGAAGGGAGATATTTATTGTAGGATTTTCAATCTTCCTTTCCTTAGGACTGAGTCTCCAACCAGACACCTTTTGGGATAATATTCCACGACTTGTTGCAACGGTATTCAGTAATCCAAGTATAACTGTAATATTTTCAGTTATAGCTCTAGAACAGATATTTTTTAGAAAATAAAGTGTGAAATCAAATATTTTTTACTTTGGCAATATGTATAATACCGAATTTAGTTTAAATGCGTTGATTCAATTTTTTTAATGGTTACATGGAACTCGGTTTAGTTGTTGGTGGTGAGGTTAGCTCAATTGAGATTAGGGAGAAGGCTGGTGTCAAACTTGAGCTGGGTGAATTGCTTATCGTAGAGGATGGAGAGAACAAGCTTCTTTTACAAGTTTATGATCTGAGAACGGGTAGCCAGATTGCTACAGATTCCCGTGAATTTCTTGCGGGTATGGGTCTTGAGGGAGCTAAAATAGATACCGAATACTTGCATGGAAAAGAGTATACAATTGCTTTTGCAAGGTCAATTGCTGAGATAGATCCAGACGGGAATCTTTCAACGCCAAAGGTGTTACCCCCTTCATTTGCTCCTGTAAGAAGTGTTAATGTGGAAGACCTCAGATTTCTAACAAAACCTGACAATCCTCTATTCTTAGGAAACGTGAGGAGTGGTTCAAAGACTCTAGACGTAGAAGTATATCTTGACGCTAAAACTGTCTTACCTTACCATATACTCATTCCAGCAATGACAGGAAGAGGAAAAAGCAATCTGGTAAAAATTATTCTCTGGAGTATTCTTGATCAATCTCCTAATGACTATGGTACACTGGTTCTAGATCCTCATGATGAATATTATGGTCGACATAATGTTGGGTTAAAGGACCACCCTAGAGCTGATGAAAGACTTGTTTATTATTCTCCTTCACCAAAGGATGAGCACGAGTTAGTTATTAATCTTGAATCCATTGTCCCTGAACATATCGAAGGAATTGTATATTTGTCAGAGAAACAAACGGATATTGTTAATCAGTACTATAATCATTATGGTGAGAGCTGGGTAGAGAAAATCATTGAAGGAACAGAACTCGAAGGGCTTGAAAGAGGCCAAATTACAACAATTAAGCGAAAATTTGAGAACTTCCTAGGCATATATATGGGTCCAAAAGGTAAGATTCACTGTCATAGCCAAGTTTTCAGCCAGGAAAGAGGAGATCATACTATTGCTGATCTTATATCTTACCTGAAATCTGGCAAAATGGTAATTCTAGATACTATAAGGCTGACTGATGAGGCAGAGCTTCTAATTGGTAGCATTATAGCGCATTCGTTATATGACGAGTATCTATGTGCTAAAGCTGAAGGCAAGATCTCCTCCCTTCCAATAATTACAATCGTCCTAGAAGAGGCCCCAAGGACCCTCAGTAATCAGACACTAGATCAGAAGGGAAGAAATATTTACAGTTTAATAGCGAGAGAAGGAAGAAAGTTCAAGATGGGGCTTCTTGCTATTACTCAATTAACAAGTATCATTCCAAAGAGCATATTGACTAATATGAGTACCAAGATAATTCTCGGAAACGAGATGGAATCTGAGCGCGTCACGATCATTGAGAGCAGTAGCCAGGATTTATCCACAGAGGAACACACAATTTCAAGTCTTGACCTGGGTGAAGCTATAGTCACAAGCATTTTTACCAAGTTCGCAGTACCGATTAAGATCCCATACTTCGATGACTACGTGAAGAAAATTAGAGATACATTATGATCCCTTAGACTCCTCCCCTTAAAAAATATAAAAAGATTAGAAGTGATTATTTTATATTATATTCTAATTCAAGATGATGCAAATATATTAATATGAATTTTTATTATTTCTTTATAATATTCAATAATTTGATATGTTTTATATGATCACTATTATGCATCATAGATTTATAGTTGTTTATACATATACATACAATTCATATACTCTATATGGGTTTTTATAATTAAGGTTGGACTGTAGTTTATTTTCTACAAAATAAAACTACTATCCTTGAAATAAGTGGAAGGAAATGGTTGTAAATTCGTTAATGGAGCCAGTAATGGCCGAGAAGGATTCCTGCCCTCAATGCAATGGTAACTCACGAATTAAAGATATTGAGACAGGAGAGATTGTTTGTAGAGAATGTGGTCTCGTACTAAATAATCAAGAGATTGATGTAGGCCCTGAATGGCGTGCCTACGATGCAAGTGAGATTAACAAAAGAGAGAGAACTGTGCTTGGGATGAAGTACTCGATCTTCGATAAGGGATTTTCAACGGTCCTCTCTGGTAACAAAGATGCATATGGTAAAATTCTTGACAAGGAAAGAAGAATTACCTATCTTAGACTTAATAAATTTAATAACAGGAGTAAGATAACTGATTCATGGAGAAGAAATCTCTCAATAGCCTTCTCAGAACTGGATAGGATCTGCTCGATTCTTCATATGCCTAATAACATAAAAGAACGCGCCGCTGTTATTTATCGTAAGGTATTGAAAGCTGATCTTGTAAGAGGGAGAAGTATAGACGCGTTTATTTCTGCATGCTTGTACGCTGCATGTAGGCTTGAGAACCTACCTAGGAGCCTTAGATCAATCTCGGATGCCAGTACATGTGATATTCAGAGCATTTCTAGGCATTATAGGCTAATGATACGCGAACTGAATATGGAGATGCCCATCGATACTCCAATGAAATATCTTTCTAGCTTTGCTGCAAAATTAAAGGTTAACTCCAATGTGGAGAGACACTCAGCTAATATATTACGGCTTGCTAGAGAGAAGAATGTCCATGTGGGTAAGAATCCGAAGGGAATGGCAGCCGCTGCACTTTACATGGCTTGTCTTTTAGATGATGAAAAGATTGTTCAGAGAGAGGTCGCTGAGGTTTCAGAGATTTCTGCAGTAACATTGAGGAAGCGGTACAAGGAACTTGAGAGTTTGATTAATTTAGATTGTTAAAATATTATTTGCATTTCTGTTATTGTTAAGGTTTAATATATTCTCATCACATGGACTCATATGCCCTCATATCGAACTGAGGAGGATGCTCTAGGCAAGAAAAAAATACCCAGAGGCTCCTACTTTGGAATTTTCACTCAAAGAGCTTTAGAAAATTTTAGTATATCAAATGTGAGGATACATCCAAAATTCATAAAAATGTTGGCGACCGTGAAGAAGGCAGCTAATGAGACTAACCTTAAGCTTGATTTCATTGAAGAGTCTCATGCTCTTGCTATAAAGAAAGCTGCCGATGAGGTGATAGAAGGAAAACTATCTGATCAGTTTCCCCTCGATGTCTTTCAAGCTGGGGCGGGTACTCCTTGGAATATGAATATGAATGAGGTACTGGCAAATAGAGCAAATGAAATATTGGGGGAGCCTCTCGGAGAATATTCACCGGTTCATCCAAATAATCATGTGAATATGATGCAGAGCAGCAATGACGTCATTCCAAACACTATACGATTAACATCCATAGAACTAGTATTTGAGCTCTTATCAAAACTAGATGCTCTCGAGAGAACCTTTTCAAAGAAAAGCATGGAATTTAGAAGTATTAGGAAAAGTGGGAGAACTCATCTTAGAGATGCAGTTCCCATCACTCTAGGCCAGGAAATGGGTGCTTATGCTTCAACTGTTAGTAGAGCAATAAGACGAATTAAAGAATCCAATGAGCATATACATAGGATATTTCTCGGAGGCACAGCAGTTGGAACTGGATTGAATACTCATCCAGATTTCTCCAGTCTAATAATAGAAAGACTCGTCGAGTTTACAGGTTTTGACCTATCATTAGCGGAAGATTTTATTGAAAAAACGCAGTTTATGAGTGACTTTCAGGATCTAATTGACGCAGTTGCGTCGTTATCCTTAGACCTAGTTAAAATAAATAATGATCTAATGATTCTAAGCAGTGGTCCCAAGACTGGGTTAAAGGAGATCAAATTGCCTCCTGTTGAACCGGGATCAAGTATTATGCCTGGGAAGGTTAATCCGAGCATCCTAGAGTCCGTTAATATGGTTTGCTTTCAGATCTTGGGAAGTAGAACTACTATTGAGCACGCTGTGAGATCAGGAGCAATGGATCTTAATGTATATACACCTGTTATCGCCTTCAACCTCCTTAACTCGTTGGAGAGGTTGAAAGAGGCCGTCCGAATTCTTAATGATTTATGTATAAAAGATATTGAGGTAAACGAAAAGGTAACTGAGCATTACTTCAATCATAGTAATGCAATATCCACATTGTTAAGTCCAATAATCGGGTATGAGAAAGCTGCCAAGCTCTCAGAGGAGGCAATGGATTCAGATGTACCTGTTAGCGAGTTAGCGATCAGCAAAGGTTTAGTCACGGAAGATGAAATGGATATGATTTTGGAGAATGCCACAGAACCCAATCTGGTGATTATAGAAGAGATAATGAGGAAGAGAGAAAATGATCAAGAAACATGACGTTATCATAATTGGTGCAGGTATCTCTGGCCTAATGACCGCCCTGGAGGCAAGCAAGACCTGCGACGTAGGGGTTATAAGTAAAGTTCATGCTGTGAGAAGTCACAGTGGCGCTGCCCAAGGGGGAATTGCCGCAGCCCTAGGAAATGAGGAGCCCGACAATTGGAAGTGGCATATGTTCGACACTGTCAAAGGAAGTGACTACCTGGCCGATCAGGACAGGGTTGAGGTACTATGTAGAGAGGCCCCCGAAGCACTTATAGCCCTCGATAGAATGGGAACACCTTTCAGCAGAAATGAAGATGGACTTATTGCTCAGAGACGCTTTGGGGGGCATACAAAAAATTACGGGAAAGAGCCAGTTAAAAGGGCATGCTACGCTGCCGACAGGACTGGCAGGGTCATCATGAATACGATCTATGACCATTGTCTGGCTGAAGGGGTTCAGATATATCACGAGTATTTCGCCTTAAAGCTCCTGAGAAAAGATGATGTATTCAATGGCGTAGCCTGCTACAATATTGCTACTGGGGAGCCGACAACTTTCCATACTAAAGCACTGGTAATTGCGACTGGGGGCCTCGGGCGAGTTTACAAGACAACCAGTAACGGAGCAGTCGCAACCGGCGATGGCTTTGCCCTTGCAATAGATGCCGGAGTCCCATTGATGGATATGGAATTCATCCAGTTTCATCCCACTGGGTTTTATGGCTTGGGTGTTCTCGTTACAGAAGCCGCAAGGGGTCAAGGGGGAGTACTGAGAAACAAAGATGGGGAGCGGTTTATGGAGAAATATGCCCCCAAGATAAAGGACCTGGCACCCAGGGATCTTGTATCAAGGGCAATACTAACCGAGATCCAGGAAGGGAGGGGTATAGAAGGTGAGGATTATGTACACCTAGATTTAACTCATCTCGATCCAAATATCATAAAGGAAAATCTATCTGAGATAAACGAGTTATCCAAGAATTTCCTGGGGATAGATCCAACTCAGGAATTTATCCCGGTTGCTCCGACTTGTCACTATGTAATGGGAGGTATACCAACTGATGAAAATGGAAGAGTTATCGACGAAGAACCCCTAAAAGGGCTTTATGCTGTGGGAGAGAGTGCCTGTGTCAGTGTACACGGCTCAAACAGGCTTGGATGCAATAGTCTAATTGATCTAGTGGTTTTTGGTAAAAGAACAGGTAAATCGGTTTCAAATTACATTAAACAGGTAGAATGGTCAGAGAAGCCCGAGGCTCCTGCTCTCTTAAAAGAGCATATAGAGGAGAGTGGGGAAGAAAAGATCCATGAGATCAGGTTTGAGCTACAGTCTTTGATGACGGAAAAATGCAGTATTTTCAGAAACGGAGAAGACTTGGAAAAAGCTCTTGAGGTACTTAACGATTTGAGGAAGAGTTACGGAAAAATTGGGCTTACTAACAAAGAAAAGGTCCATAACTATGAGCTCAAAGAGAAACTGGAGCTGAGGAACCTGATTAAAGTAGCCGAGGTGATTATCCATTCTGCACTAGCTAGGATAGAAAGCAGGGGTGCTCACTACAGAAACGACTACCCAGATAGGGATGATGAAAACTGGCTAAAACACACCTTAATCAAGCAAAAAGATGAGATATCTATTGACTACAAGCCTGTTACTATAACCAGATTCAAACCAGAGGAGAGGAAGTACTAATGAGACTGAAATTTAAGATAATGAGATTCAACCCGGAAACTGACAATGAACCTTATTATCAAATGTTCGATGTTGATGCTGAACCAAACGAGAGACTCCTGGACTGTCTGAACAAGATCAGGTGGAAACAGGACCCCACTTTGAGCTACCGCTGGAGCTGTAGTCATGGAATATGTGGATCCGATGGAATGAATATTAATGGCACACCCAGCTTAGCTTGCCAGAAGCTAGTAAAAGACTTTGATGAGAAAGAGATCACCGTCGAACCTCTATCATTTTTTCCGATAGTAAAAGATCTGATAGTAGATATGGATCCATTCTTTG
>WJIV01000086.1 GCA_014730055.1 Candidatus Bathyarchaeota archaeon | reverse complement strand
TGGCTAAGGCGTTAGTAAGATTTACGACATGTATAAATATGCATTTCGTGAAAGATATTAATGATAAAATGAGCACAGGATTCAAATTAGATAAGAATACAGCATTGATTATCGGAGTAGCACTCGTCCTAGTTATTGGGGGAGGAGCCTTATATTATATGACGAGGCCCCAGCCTAAGGAGAAGCTTATCGTTTCCACAACCACCAGCTTATACGAGACCGGAGTCCTAGATGTTCTGAAGTCAAGTTTTGAGGACGGTAATACGGGGTATAATGTGAGTTTCATCAGTCAAGGTACCGGTCTTGCTATTGAGACGGCTAAAAGAGGTGACGCTGATATGATACTTGTTCACGCCCCAGGCCAGGAATGGGGCTTTATGCAAGAGGGTTATGGTATTAACCGGAAGATCTTTGCCTATAATTTCTTCATTATAGTGGGTCCGGAGTCGGACCCTGCAGGTATAGAGGGAATGGATCCATTAGATGCCCTCTTGGTTATTGCTGAGGAAGGAGCAGATGGTAATGCAAACTGGGTAAGTAGGGGGGATAATAGCGGCACACATAGCAAGGAGAAAGCCCTTTGGTCCGCCGCAGGTCTTGACCTTGATGCCCTTAAAGACGAGGAAGCCGGCGATACCGGGACTCCTTGGTATATCGAGGCGGGCTCAGGTATGACAGCTACGCTCCAGCTTGCAAATCAGAAGGATGCATACACCCTCACGGATGTGGCAACTTACCTGAAAAATTATCAGAACGAGAACATAGAGTTGGTCAAGCTCGTGGACTCTGGCAAGGAGACGCTCAACATCTATAGTTCCATAGTAGTGGATCCAAGGAAGAACACGGACACAAAATTTGAAGCGGCAATGGAGTTCACTGAATTCCTAGTCTCAGAGGAATCTCAGGACATACTTGTAGACTATGGGGCGAATGAGTTTGGTTCAACCCTCTTCAACCCGTGGATCCCAGAACTCAGTAACCCGGACACCCGGATTAGAGAATGGGTCCAAGAAGATGCCTACTTTGAGGGCTCAGAGTGCCCAGAGGAATACCGGTATGAGTCTGGAGACCTATATCCCTAAATCTTTTACAGGATAATAGTGGTTAACTTGAGCTGGGAGCCGCTAGTTGAGGGAATCATGGAAGCAGTCCGGTTAATAGTAACCATGGATAGGACGGTGATGGAGATAACACTCAGATCCCTCCACACCGCAACTCTAGCCACCTTAATATCCTCAGCGGTAGGACTCCCCGTTAGCGTCGTTATTGCGATGAAGGAGTTCTGGGGAAAAAAGGCCCTAAAGTTCTTTTTCAATGCCATGGTGGGGATTCCAACTGTATCCCTAGGACTATTTCTATTTACGTTAATGTCCAGGAGCGGGCCACTGGGAATGTTCCAACTCTTATTCACACTGAGAGGCATGGCTATCGGGCAAGCCGTTCTGATACTGCCCATAACCATCACATTTATCGTAAGTTCTATAGAGAGCAAGGAAAGGGAGTTGAGAGATCTAGTGAGAACCCTAGGAGCCTCTGAACTACAGACGAGCTTAGCAATAATCAGGGAAGCCTATAGTGGTGTTAGCCTGGCCATAATATCGAGCTTCAACCGGGCATTCGCGGAGCTCGGAATAGCAACTATGCTCGGTGCTAACATCGCCGGATTTACACGTGTCTTGACCACTGCAATAGCTCTGGAGACTAACAAGGGGGAGCTTGGTCTGAGCTTTGCCCTGAGTTTCATCCTTCTTATCGTGGTGCTGACCTTAAATTACATTATTAATTTTATTCGAGGAGCAACCAGTTGACGATTTACAGCCTCGAAGGCATAACTAAATTATACGGGGAGAAAAGAGCCCTTGATAATGTATCCTTTAAGATACAGGAGAGAGAGATCCTCGGCATCATAGGCCAGAGTGGCGCAGGAAAGACCACACTACTTAGGATCATGGCAGGCCTCGAAGCTCCCACCTACGGGGAGATGGTCTATAACGGGAAAAATGTGGAATTTGGAGAGGCATACTGGCTAAGGAAAAGGGTCTCCATGATATTCCAGAAATCACTTTTCCTGAAGGGAGACGTTTATACAAACCTAGCTTATGGGCTGAGGTTGAGGAAAACCCCAGAATCAAGGATCGATGAGAAAATTAATGAGAGCCTTAAAACGGTGAGGTTAGAAGATTTTCAGCACAGGGAAGCTAAAAGTCTCTCAGGAGGCGAGCAACAAAGGGTCGCATTAGCAAGAGCCCTGGTACTTGACCCAGAGGTTTTACTACTGGATGAGCCAACAAGTAACTTGGACCCTGCCAATACTAAGGTGGTTTCCAGTATCATATTAGAAGAGAGTAAGAGTAGATGCATTATTCTGGCAACCCATGATTTCAGCCAGATTCGTAGCCTCACGGATAGGATCATTACCTTGGATAAAGGTAGTCTGACTGAGGAGGGCATCCCCTCTGAAATATACTCTCTCTCCAGGCTATCCGAGAACATTTTCACTGGAGATGCCAGAACAGAGAACGAGGTTACCCTGATAGATACTGGAAATATCACCATAACTACTGCACAGAAGACTGTGGGAAAGTTGACGATTCACATAAGACCTCAGGACATAATAGTATCCAAAAAACCTATTGAAAGCAGCGCCTGCAACACATTCGAGGGGCAAATTACAGGCATCCATGAGGAGAATGGGATCGTAAAGCTTCATGTGGATGCTGGAGAGGAATTCCTAGTCCAAATTACAAGATTATCATACAAGGAAATGTCGCTAAATGTTGGCATGAGAATATTCATCAACTTCAAGGCCTCTAGCATATTTCATATCTGAATTCTTCTATCGTATTTCTCAATTTAAATAACCTTAAGGGATACTGAATTTAAGGACCTAATTACATCAAATGTAGTTGATGGACATTAACAAGGCCCAGCTATTGGAATGGATCGACGAGGATAAGAAGAAGCTAATAAAATTCCTGAGCGAGTTCATACAGGCAAAGAGCCCAAATCCGCCAGGAGACACGAGAGAAGCAGCATCGCACATAACCAGATTCCTAGACGAAAACAATCTGCCATACAATATAATCTCACCAAAGGAGGAAATGGTGAATATTGTAGCCTCCTTCGATTGTGGAAGTAACGGTAAGCACCTTGTGCTTAACGGACATATTGATGTCTACC
>WJIV01000015.1 GCA_014730055.1 Candidatus Bathyarchaeota archaeon | reverse complement strand
GTTCCGACGTCAGCTTCGTCAAAGTTGTCGTCGGTTGCATCATGTAGATCAGTAAGTCCGACTACTTCGACTCCTCTGAACTGGGGTGGATATCCTTTACCGAGCATAAAGTCCCATTCTCCGATTGTGAATGGAATATCAGGTTCGGTTGACATCTCATCTTCATTTACCCAGATTAAGGGGTCCCACCACATTGACCATCCGTCAGGGGTATAGTCAGATAATACTGGCCAGAAAGCTTTCCAGCCAACAAACTCTTTATCCTCGCTAATTACCTGCACCATGTCATATAGATGTGGAACACCATTTCTCCATGGACGGTCATCATTATAATCATCGAAGTGATCAGGGCATACATGTTTCCAAACTTTGAAGACTACTACGATTTCGTCATCTTCTTTGATTGGGCCGCTTCTTGGATGTAATTTAATTTCTAAAGCCTCTTCTGCTGTATAACTGGATAGGACTTCATAGTCCCTAGCTATTCCTTCTTCAAGGAACATTCCGTTAAGATATACTCTTACGGATCCTGCTACAGCTGGCCAATCCCAATCTCCTGCATCATCTGGTAATAATGGATTAAAGGTATAAGGATTATTTGGATTAGGGTCTACTACTGTTACGTTTATGTATTCTCTCATTAGTCCTGGGGCCATGTGCCAGTCTGGTCCATAACAAGTCTCGTTATATTGGTGCCAGAAGTGTGCATATGATGCATAGTCTGGGTATGGTCCAAGGTCCCACTCTTCCCTGTTGCTAAACTGGATATCCAGTGGTGAGTCGAGTTCTTTTCCGTCTATTACTTGTTTGATGTCTTTTAGAATTATGACTTGTTTCTTTACCTTATTGAAGATGAAGGTTAGTTTCACGTCGACGAGTCCCCATGTTTCCAGTGGATGATCTACTACTCCATTGCCGTCATCTTCCCAGTCATAAACGTGGGTCAATGTTTCGACTATGTATTTTCTTGGACCATCATAGAGTATTACTGGGTCTTCTGTCTCAGCATAACCTGTTGTCTTTCTTCCACCATAGGGTGAATCAGTAAAGTCACGTCCACCACTGATGTCAAATCCGTTAATCCAGGCCTGACCTGAAGTGGTCATATCTGCGAACATTGCCATAGCAAGTAATCGTCTATCTCTCTCGGATCTATGAGTATATCGGACTTCCATAAACCAGCCATTCAGCCACAGATCTTTGTTGATCTGTTCGTTACCAAATGGGTCACGGCTTGGTGATCCATCATACTGTTCAACTTCACCGACGTAATCAATACCTGGGTACTGTAGACCAGTTCCTAGGAACTCATCATCGTCCCACCAAATCAATTCACCAAACTTTGAGTAACCAAAGTCTACGCTTTTCTCATCGTATGGGAAGAAGTCATAGGAATCTGATGTGAGTACACCTTCTACCCTATTATACCACGTAGGGTCGTGTATTGCTTGTACTGCTTGTAATCCAAAGGTTGCAAAAATGCTTGTTACTAGTATTGTTAGAGCTAATACTGATTTTAATTTTTTCGGGTTCATTGTTTTTCCCAGCATTAGATATTTGGTATAGTTTAAAAAGCTTTGGACATTAGAATTCTATATCTAAATAAATAAAACCATTTAAATAACAAAATATAATAATACACTTCTTCAAATATCTCATCTAGGTAAGACAATAGAACATTACATAGGATAAAAGAATATAGATACGAGGAATCATATTTCTTCTTCTATCCTTAGATTAGTCTGATAATATTAATAATGATCATATAATAAAATTAAGTAAATTAACATATAGTGCTATCTATCACGAGAAAACTACTTTATAATTTTAATATCGCCTGATGCTTTTGGATAATACAATAGTCTAGTCTTATAATAGGGGTCTTTTCCAATTTCGTTCATTGTTTTTTCAATTGATTCGTTTATAGTATTTCCCTCAAGCATAATTTTTTTTAACAAATTGATCACAGCTGCATCTGTATGGTGTGCCTGTACCTCTCCATCCCATCCAATGAAGGTTCTAACACCTTTTTGCCTCAGGGTTTCAGCCATTACTAGGGGAGCACCGCTCCAAAACCCATAACAGCTATCAAGAATAATGGTAGAATTATGAAAGTTCTCCAAGTTCTCGAAAAAAACAGGGGGGATTGCAAAAAATTGATCCTCTTCATTTCCCCTTATCTTGGCGACTGCTAGTAATCCATTATTTTGAAGATCCTGGTAATCCTTGGCATTATAGGATTCTGTGGTGAAAAAAACTGTTCCTTCAGGAATATAGGAGCCATCACCGATTTCTGTTCTTAGTGGGCCACAGTGAACTCTTAAGATAATTATTTCGTATCCTCGTGAAGGTAAGTTTTTGTAGAAATCCACTGTCACTTTGTCAGGTTCAATTATACTTACCTCATATCCAGAGTCTGTCAATATCTTAGCAGCAGTATTGATAAAAGACGAATTAGAAAATTCTAACAATCCATCGACAATTACAGCTTTATCTTTAATGTTGTTGTTCGGATCTATATTGTTATCCCAAAGATATAATGAGAATATAAATAAGAGTAAAAGTAAAAAAACTTTTATTATTTTTCCTCTATTCATTACTACTTTATTGATTTTGCAAATAATAAACACTACTGAATAAAAAAAAGTTCAATTACTTGTCACCTATAGAATAATGTAGGTCACGATGAAAAGAAATATTTGTTTAGTAATTCTTGTTTTTTTCTTTATGTATTTTCATTCTGATGTTTCAGCGGAAACAAGTCGAGAGTATTTAATCAAGGTTGAAGATTTTAAAAAGGTCGAGGAACTTAGTAAATTTTTAAAAATCGATTTCATTGATGAAATAAAGGAAATAGAAGTTATAATGATCCGCTCTCAAAGTGTATTTTCAGATACAGTTACAAATAAAATAATTATGAAATATGGTATTCATTACATTGAACCAAATTTTAAGATAAGCATACCAGAGGATCAAACATTTTTCGAACTGAGTAATAAGGAGACTATGATTACGTACAGCGATGACCCTTTTTATGACTCTGATCCATTGACGCAAAAAGGACAATGGAATTTAAGGGTCCTTAACATAGAAGAGGCTTGGAAGAAAGAAACTGGCGATAATATAATTATAGTTTCAGTAATCGATACAGGTATTGCCTACAACCATACTGAACTTAATGATAGTTATTTGGAAGGAGGTTATAACTGGATTGAAAATAATTATGACCCTTTCGACGATAATGGACATGGAAGTTGGGTTTCAGGAATAATTTCGGCAAAACGGAATAATCAAATTGGTATATCTGGAATGGGAGATATTAGAATAATGGCAGAGAAAGTTCTTGATTCGACCGGTTCTGGAACGATTTCTGATTTAATACAAGGAATTATCCATGCTGCTGATAACGGTGCAGATATAATAAATTTGAGCCTTGGTACAGATTTTTACAGTCAAGCATTAAAAGATGCAGTCGACTACGCCCATGAGAAAGGATGTATATTAATCGCAGCCGCGGGAAATAGACCTAACTCAAATCCACACTACCCTGCAACATTTTCCAATGTAATTGCAACATCAGCAACTTATGGAGAGCCTCAAGATATACTAGCTCCATATAGCAATTATGGGGAGTGGATAGACGTATCTGCCCCAGGGGGGTGGGATAATAATCAAAACAGTTTCCCCGATGTCGGTGAATATTGGATACTTTCAGCTTCAAACATGGTCGATACATACATGTATGGTACGGGAACATCAGGTGCTGTTCCTCATGTTTCTGGTTTAGCTGCTTTATGTCTAAGTTCTAATCCCTCTGCTACAAACCAGGATATTCGGTATTTCATATTACAATCGGCAGTTGATAAGGGTAGTGAAGGCTGGGATCCATTCTACGGTCACGGAAGAATTAATCCAGAAGAAGCAATATCATTAAGTAATATCCAATCAGTGGGGGGAGATGGCTTAATGATAAATCCCAAACATCAAATAAGAAAAAATCCCATTATCATATCATTTATAATGTTTGTAATAAGTCTATCAATAGTAATGGTCGGAATAGTTTCCAAATATTTATTACCCTTTATGCATCGAGATAAAATAAAATTATATAAAAGGACGAGGTCTCATATTCGAGGGAAATAGATTGAGTACAGAAATTACCGTAATGACACCAGTATATAATGAACGGGAGAATCTACCCTTGTTTATAAATGACCTGGAATCTGTACTCAATGAAACAAAATATGGTTTTGAGATAATTATTATAGAGGATAATAGCCCTGATGGAAGCGGAGAGATAGCGGACAATCTTGCAGAAAAATATGACAATATAAAGGTAATTCATAGGAAACAAAAATTAGGGCTGGGAACAGCATATAAGGATGGATTCAAACGGGCATCGGGTAATGTAATCGTCACAATAGATTGTGATCTAAGTCATGACCCAAAAGACCTACCATATTTATTGGAGAAATCCAAAAACAGTGATATTGTTATTGGAAGTAGATTAGTCAAAGGAGGAGAGATCAAGGGGAGAGCGGCTTGGAGGGATATTCTAAGCTATACAGCTAATTGGTTCATTAGATTTATTACTGGAAAGAAAATTTT
>WJIV01000085.1 GCA_014730055.1 Candidatus Bathyarchaeota archaeon | reverse complement strand
CGTAACGACCTCTATAACAGTCTTTTAGAGCAGAGCTTCAGCTTCTACGACCAGCAAAGAACAGGGCAGCTTATGGCAAGAGCAACTGGGGATATCAATATGCTTGGCAGGTTCTTCAACTTCGGTTTCAGGATGGCGCTTAGCTCTTTACTCCTCCTAATTTTGGCTATATACTCCATGGTGTCACTAAACTCAAGGCTTACTCTTGTTTCAATTATAGTTCTACCCTTTCTAACCGTTAGTACCATGAGGTACAGCCGGAAGATAAGCCCGATGTGGAGGGAGGTGAGGGAGCAGAACGGTGAGATCACTAACAGGATACAGGAGAATCTCTCAGGGCTGAGGGTGGTGAGGGGGTTCAGCAATGAAGAGTATGAGATTGAGAAATTTGTGAGAGAGTTAGATGAGTACTTCGAGATCAATATAAACATGGCACGGATAAGAGCCTTCTTCTGGCCTCTAGCCAATCTCATCTCAAGTGCTGGTCTAGTATTAATAATATGGTATGGAGGAAATCAGGTAATATCTGGTGCATTAACTATTGGTAGTCTCGTAGCATTCTACTTCTACCTTAACCTCCTAATGAGGCCAGTTAGGATGCTCGGTTTCATGACAGGTATGTTCATCCGGGCTGGAGCAGCTGCAGAGAGGATCTTTGAGATCATTGATGCTGATATCGAGGTTCATGACAGGGAGGGGGCTGAAGAATTGAAAAACGTGGAGGGGAAAGTTTCCTTTGAGGATGTCTGGTTCAGTTATGATGGGGAGAATATGATACTGAAAGACATCGATCTGGGGGTAAGTCCCGGAGAGACAGTGGCAATACTTGGTGCTACCGGCTCGGGGAAAAGCAGCATCATCAATCTGATCCCAAGATTCTACGATGTATCGAAGGGAAGCATAAAGATTGACGGTGTTGATATACGTGACTACACGATAGAGAGCCTAAGGAAGCACATAGGTATTGTGAGACAGGACTCGTTCATATTCAGCAAGACCCTAAGAGAGAACATTAGTTATGGAGTAGATGAAGCAGAGCTCGAAGATATCAGTGAAGCAGCACGCCAAGCAAAGATACATAGCTTCATTGAGGAGCTCCCCGAGGGGTACGACACACGAGTAGGTGAGCGAGGAGTGACACTGAGTGGAGGGCAAAAACAGCGCCTTGCAATCGCTAGGGCTCTCCTGAAAAACCCAAAGATCCTAATACTTGATGACAGCACCAGTAGCGTCGATACTCAGACGGAGTATGAGATTCAGCAAGCACTTGATGAGCTGTTGGAGGACCGAACTACCTTCATAATTACTCAGAGGCTTAGTAGCATCAAGAAAGCAGACTATATCATAGTATTGGAAGATGGGGAGATAGCTGAGGAAGGTAAGCACGATGACTTAATGGAGAGTAGAGGAATCTACTACAGGCTGTACCAAACGCAGATAACTGGAGGTGCATCCTAGTGGGATGGCACGCCAGGCGTTTCGCAACTGAGGAAGAGGACTATGAACGTCAGATACCTGACAGGGTTCTCATGCGAAGGCTCCTAGAATACATTACTAGACAGAGGAGACAAAGCACAATACTAGTAGGAGCAATCGTTGCATCTACAATTATTGGTCTACTCCCACCCTATCTTTCCAGCATTGCAATCGACAACTACATCGTAGACATGGATCCAAAAGGGCTTATGCTGATCAGCATAGCCTTCATCGTGGTCTACATCTTACATTTTGTTACGCAATACGGACAGAGATACCTCATCAACTGGCTCGGAAGTAAACTGGAATATGATATTCGATTAGACATTTTCAGGCATTTACAGAGGTTAAACCTGGATTATTATGCTCACAAAGAGGTGGGTGGTGTTGTATCAAGAGCAACCAATGATGTAGACAAGATTACAGAGTTGATAACAAGCGGTGTAGCGAGTGTAATCGCGGATCTGCTTACGCTTGCAGGTATAATCGGTATAATGCTCTGGATGAACTGGTGGTTGAGCCTGATAACCTTTACCATAATTCCGTTAATCCTCCTGTTCCTCTACTTCTGGGGGAGAAGAGTTCGAAGAGTATACCGAGAGACAAGGAAGACGATTGCGAGTGTATCAGCTCAGATGGAAGAGAGTGTAAGCGGAATAAAAGAGATCCAGAGCTACAGCAGAGAGGGAGAGACAAGAAGAGAATTCCAACAGGTAAACAGATCCAATATGCAGGCAAACGTGCAGGCAGGCCAGGTTATGTCCGCATTCTGGCCAGCTGTCCAGATATTCTCCGCCATAGGTAATTTCCTGGTCTTATGGTTCGGGGGTGTAGCTGTCATGAAGGGCGACCTCAGCGTTGGCATTTTATTTGGTTTCATGAGCTATCTAAGTAGATTCTTCTGGCCTATACAGGATCTTGCAGGGTTCTGGAACAATGTACAGTCAGCTCTCGCAGCGGCTGAAAGGGTATTTGGGATAATTGACACACCTGCCAGCATTAAGGATAAAGATGGGACTATTGAACTGCCTAAAATAAAAGGTAAAATAGTATATGAGAACCTGACCTTCAGTTATGAGGAAGGTTTACCTGTTCTCAAGGATATCAACGTCGAGATAGAGCCTAACAAAACGGTTGCTTTGGTTGGTCCCACCGGAGTTGGGAAAACCACCATGATTAATCTACTTTACAGGTTTTACGATCCTGAAAAGGGCAGAGTCTTAGTTGATGGATATGATATTAGGGATGTTAAGATAGGTTCGCTAAGAGAACAGATGGCCATAGTTCTTCAAGACAACTTCCTCTTTAGTGATACCGTGAAGGAAAATATCAGATATGGGAGACTTGATGCTACAGATGATGAGATAATCGAGGTCTCGAAAGCTGTTGGGGCTCATGAGTTCATAAAGAAGCTCCCGGAGGGATATGAGACCGATGTACGTGAGAGAGGTGGACGTCTCAGTGTTGGTCAGAGACAGCTCTTAAGCCTAGCGAGGGCGCTACTAGCG
>WJIV01000084.1 GCA_014730055.1 Candidatus Bathyarchaeota archaeon | reverse complement strand
GCTCGAAGGCAATCTTCTCTACCCCCTCTCCCGCACTAACTCCTCCACCAGAGGCGACACTCCTTATCATATCAATTATCCCTCCAATAATGGCGGGGCTTAGAATTGAGAGAATCGTAGTAACACCAATTAGAAAAAGTACAGCCTTTAGCTCCCAGTAACCTGTAACATATTTTAGAACTCTATGAATGGTCCTCAGTCCGACGCTGCGATTTCCTTCCTCATTCATATTATCGCTCCTTGAGGCCCCCGATTATATCGGAGAGCCTCGTCAAAGCATCCATGTACTCCTTGTCTTTCATGAGCTGTATGTGACTTAGAATGTGGGCGACACTTCTGACAGCATACTTACTTGTCTCAACGGGGCCTGTCCTCTGGCTGATCCGCTCCTCGTAAGCCTTCTTTCTCCTTAAGTACATGGTCCTCAGAAGCTCCTTTACATCCTCCTTTTTGTCCTCTGGGATATCAAAGTTGTAAGCCTCTAGAGATTGAAGTAACTTCTCAACAAAATCCTCCTGCCAGGCAACATAGTCAGGGTCTTGGCTTAGGGCCTCTGTAAGACTGTAAGCAACATGGAGATTGTGCGCCACCGTCCTATAATAGGGCTGAATCATGTTGCGGACTTTTTCCTCCCTGGCTACTTTGATGAGGCCTGCATCAAGCAGCGTGTTTAGGTGGTGGACAATGCTGCTGTGATTCTTTCCAAGGGCCTTTGCTAGGTCTGTCGCAGAGTTCTCATTCTTCCTAAGGAGGTTAAGTATCTGTCTTCTAGTCTCATCTGCGAGAAGCTTTGCTACTTCCGGGTCTTTTATTATGTATGTATGCCTGTCCACCATTAATCGCTACAATGTAATGTAGCGTTTTACTAAAATATTACTTTTTTGAGATTTTAAAAAAAAATTACTTCTTATGACCGAGATTACGCATCTTCTTACCTGAAGCTGTTAGACCCCTATAAGCACGCCCGGTTTGAGGCTTTGTCTCATGCTTCGGCTTAGAATATCTTATTCCTGCTTCTCTGGCTTCCTCGATGTAGTCTTTGAGTTCGTCGATATTTTCATCAATACTTGACTTTCTACGAGTGTCTACGGGTACGCCGATCCTCCGAGCTTCAAATACGCTGATTTCAGCTTCTTTGAGTTCGGGGATGCTGAAACCTCTACCATCTCGCCAGCGGTCATCCGATTTTACAATTGGTGTGATATTTCTTACCATGAGATCACCTGTAGCTTTTCTGTTTTCTCCTACGGGCACCTGGTCCACCGAATTTCTTGGACTCTTTGCGCCTGGCATCACCCGCTAGCATGGTTCTGTCGTAATCAATATACTTGCTGCGTAGTTTCTTGCTCCGTGTGAACTTGACTAAGCCCTGGGCAATTCCCATACGGGCTGCCTCGGCCTGACTCATGAAGCCTCCGCCCTCTGTATTTATCTTGATATCCACCTGGTCCTTATATTCCCCTGATAGTAGCAATGGCTCCATGATCTTCTGCCTCGCTATCCAGGGTTCAATCAGGTGTACAGGTGTATTATTTATTCTAACTCTACCCTTGCCCTCACTGACCACTACGCGAGCCTTGCTCGTTTTACGCTTCCCGGTGGCCAGAACCATCTTTTTCTTACTTGACATCTACTTCCTCCAGCCTATGCTCTCAGCGATCTCTCCAATGGTCACGTATCTCTTACCAAGGTTGCTAGCATGGATCTTTGGGAACGTTTCCATATCCACGCCTTCGAATTCATTTGGTACCCCTATGTACACTTTGAGCCTGCTAAACGCTTTTCTTCCATGGCTCTTACGGTGTGGGAGCATTCCCCTTACTGTCCTCCGTACTATACGATGAGGCTGCCTGTAATGAATAGGTCCTTTCCCATGGCCTCCCGTGTTGAGGAACTCTTTTCTCTCGTCGATTACCCTCTGACGATCCCCTGAGACTACAACCTTCTCGGCATTGATAATATCAATAGTTTCGCCCTCAAGAAGCCTCTTAGCTACATTACTGGCTAACCTTCCAAGTATGAGGCCTTCTCCGTCAATTACTGTACGCTTCATTTTTACTACCTTTTACGGCTAGAGCCGCCTAATGCAACCTCCTTCACTATTTCTATGCGTATAAAGGTTTTCCAAATTTTGAGGGTATTAAAATAAAGACTACAAAGTTTTGGATATTATACACCAATCCATGAATTTTTATTATCTTTTCCCGCTCAAACTAGGATAAAAATAAAGATTTGATAGTAAAGATCTACCATGATTCTATTTGCTAGTGTTAATTTTTATGAATAAACTAATAGATATAAATTCGAAATTAAAACCGAATTAAAAAAATAATCAATTCAAGAAAGGTTTATAGCCGATATCATGTTCTAAAGGCGCAGTGGAGATAATGAGGGATAATATTCACTAGAGGCGTTCGCGTTCATCTCTAGTATGAAAAATTCTAAGCCATCGAAATCCACGAAAAATCCTTCTGAGTATACAACGAATGCAGTGGATACTAGGCTAAAATCCCATCCAGACCCACAGGAAGTAAACATGAGAAAAGTAAATTTTGCATTACCTAAAGGACACCTAGGAGAACAGACTTTCAAGATCCTCGAGAGAGCAGGATACCAAATAACAGGCCATGACAGGACCTACCGACCTCGAATAAACGACTCAGGAATAGAACTCAAGATACTGAGGCCCCAGGAGATACCGACGTACGTCAGTGAGGGCGTCCAGGATGTAGGCATCAGTGGTAGAGACTGGGTCAACGAGAACAGGGCAGATGTCGAGGTCCTCTTGGACCTCGAATATAGCAAGGTTAGGCTCGTTGTCGCCGTACCCGAGAGTTGGAGAGAGATAAACAACCTATCCGACCTTCTAAGTCTCAAGAGAGAGAATGGTGAGACTCTAAGGATAAGCACCGAGTACCTCAACTCTGCCAAAGACTATCTGATGAAAAACCCGGTATACAAGCAGATTTACGGGGGCTCTACACCAGTGACCGTAACTCCTTGGTGGAGAACCGGAGAGAATGAGGATGTAGCCATCTATCTAAGCTTCGGTGCTACCGAGGCGAAGCCACCGGAAGACGCTGATGCAATAATAGAGGTCGTCGAGACTGGGACAAGTCTGCAGCAGAACGGTTTGAAAATTATTGAGGAGGTTATGAGAACCAGCGCCCTATTGATAGCCAACAAGGAGAGCCTGAGAGATCCGGAGAAGAAAACAAAGATAATGGATATCCTCACTCTTCTCCGAGGGGCAGTTGATGGTGCCAAAAAGCTACATATCTTTGCCAACGTAGAGAAGTCAAATCTAGGAGAATTACTAGAAAAGTTACCTGCTCTGAAACGCCCCACAATTAGCGAGTTAAGCGATCCAAATTGGTGCGCAATAAACACAGTCATAGATAAACCTAGGTTCCTTGAGATACTTCCAACACTAAGGGAGCTATCTCAGGGCCTGGTTGTATATGAACCCAGGCAGGTGCTACCCCTTGAAGAAATTGTCTCGGAGAACCGGGAATGATTAAAAGGTACACTGAGGAGCCCAGTGAAATACTGGCAAACCGATGGCCGAACATATCCATTGAGAGTAATGAGTTAGCACGATACACATCAAGGATACTCGAGGATATAAAATCACGAGGGCTGGACGCTGTTCTTGAGTACACTGAAAAGTTCGATGAGATAAACCTTGAACCGGAGAACATTCAAGTAAATGAAGAGGAGATTAAGAGAGCCTACGAGAAAACGACCGATGAGCAGGTTATGGCGATTAAGGAGTCGCAAAAGCGCCTAGAGAAAGTAGAATCTCTACGGTTGGAGCAGCAGAACTTCAATATGAATCTTAAAGGAGTTGAGATAAGATGCTCCACAAGACCCCTAAGTGTAGTTGGATGCTATGTACCGGGAGGGAAGGCTCTCTACCCCAGCACACTGGTAATGAATGTCACACCGGCGAAGGTAGCTGGGGTTGATGAGGTCATAGTTTGTACTCCACCGGGTAAGGACAGAAAGGTCGCCCCGATAATATTGGTCGCAGCGGATATTTGTGAGGTTGATAAGATCTACAAGCTGGGAGGGATACAGGCCATAGCGTCCATGGCCTATGGTATAAAACCAATTAAAAAGGTGGATAAGATTGTAGGACCCGGAAATAGATACGTAACAGAGGCTAAAAGACAGGTATCGGACATAGTTGCCATCGATAAGCCGGCTGGACCGAGTGAGATACTAATAATCGCAGATGAGACCGCAGATCCTGTTCTGGTATCAAAAGATCTAATAAGCCAGGCTGAGCATGGTCAGGGTGGTCTATCTGGGCTTGTTACTGTATCAGAAAGCCTAGCCAATCAAGTCGCGAAAGAAATTGAGAGAAACCTGGAGAATGTCTACAATAAATCTACTGTTAAGAGCGTACTCGATGAGGGCGGATTCATCTACACCGTAGACAACCTCGATACAGCCATTAAATTTGCAAACGAGTTTGCCCCCGAACACCTTGAGATAATTATCAAAAAACCAGAAAATATACTAGATAAAATTAGAAACGCTGGACTGGTGCTCCTTGGATCATATACCCCTGTATCATCTACCGATTACTGCATGGGCGTAAACCACATACTTCCAACAGAGGGATACGCGAAAATAAGTTCTGGTTTGTCGGTCCTTGACTTTGTTAAACCTATATCTATAATCAGAGCAGAGGAACAAGGTCTCAGAGAAATCGAGGGGCATATCAGAGCTCTAGCAGAAGCCGAGGGTCTGAGAAACCACTATCTTGCTTTGGAGGCTAGATTAAAATGATTCTCCAGGAACTAAAAGAGAGGTATAGCTCAGTAGAGGCTTATAGTACAGGTGAAGGGGAAAACGAACTAGCTCAAAGACTGGGAATGAATCCCAACGAGATCCTAAAATTAAATGCAAATGAGAACCTGTTCGTGCCTAGAAGTTACATTACAGACTTGATTAGACAGGCGTCTGATGAGGTTGACCCAAGAATTTATCCTCAGCATGAAGGAAACGAGCTAAAAAAAGCCATCTCAGAGGTAAATCAGGTTAAACCCGAGAATATTGTACTCGCGTCTGGAGGGGATCAAATAATTGAACAGATCCTATCCGCTGCACTTAGACCTGGAGATACGGTGCAGGCTATCACACCAACTTTCAGCATGTATCCCCGAACATGCATGATAAAGGGCTTCAACTATGTTGAAGAGAGGCTAAGAGAGGATTTCAGCTTCGAACCAGATGATATCATATCAAATACTGACAAAGAGTCAAAAGTCCTGATTCTATGCAATCCCAATAACCCAACAGCAAATCAGTTTCAAAGAAAATCAGTAATGGAGCTTGTCGATAATTACGAAGGAATGGTCTTAGTAGATGAGGCCTATGCCGAATATAGTAAATATAGCCTAATTGAAGAAGCTGAGGACAGAGATAATCTAGTGATTCTACGGACATTCTCTAAAGCATATGGATTGGCTGGAATGCGTCTTGGCTACCTCATTACAAATAGAGAACTCGCTGAACTGCTCAATGAGCGGTATATGATGCCCTACCCTGTCTCCTCATTAACTCTAAAGACGGGTGTGAAGATCTTGGAAAAAATTGATTACTTCAAGGAAAAAATCCAGTTGACCAAAGAAGCTAGAGATAACCTGTATCTTGAACTATCCGAGATGGATGGGGTAAAGGCATTCCCGTCAGAAACAAACTTCATACTCTTCAACACAAGGAAATCCATGAGGCAAGTCTACTCTGATCTTGTTAACTTGGGAGTAGTTGTTAGGAAGATAGGAGACGTTCCTGGTTCAAGTGAATGCTTAAGGGTAACCGTAGCCCCAGCACCGATGAACAAGGCCTTCATATCAGCTTTAGGAGAGGTAATTAAATGAAAAAAGAGTACATAGAGTTATACTACTCGGATAAAGGTCCCACTTATATAAGGAAAGACCGAATTGACGATATCAAAAAAGTCGACGTTATCGTATTCGACTGCGATGGCGTACTTCTGGATGTCAGGGAATCCTATAAGAACGCGGTATCGAAAACATCATCCATACTCATAGAAGCATTCACCGGGTACAAAATTCCTGATGATTTTTTCGACGAAAGGCTATACTTCGCCTACAAAAAGACGGGGGGATTCAACAACGACTGGACTCACACATATGCATATGTAATGAAGACCCTATCAGAGCTTTCCCCTGAAAACCTCCAGAAAATAGATAAAATATCAAAAAGATCATTAAAGCTTCAGAACATAGCAGAAAGATTGAATTTCATAGAGGAAAACAAAATCACAGCCAACTTCCATGAGAAAGAGCTATACGAATCTCTTTTGAGCTTTACATCGAGACTAGATTCATCAGGAGTCGAAGCTGTTGACCGAGTGCTAAGTCCTATACTGGGTGAGAACGTTAAGAAGGCGCTCAATTATAGAGCAGGTGTAGGGGAAAGTATAATCTCAACTTTATTCGAGGAAATATTTGGAGGATCCGAACTATTTAGTGAGACATTCGGGGTAGAACCACAATTTATTGTGGAAAAAGAGGGGCTAGTAGAGAAAAATGATGTTATATTAGAGAAGAAAACCCTCAGTGGCATAACGAAATTGATTGGTAATAGAGTTGGTATTGCCTCTTCGAGCCTAGCTAACACAGCCTGTTATTCCTTAGGTGCTTTGATAGATTACTTTAGCGAGGATTCCATGGTTTGGCACGATAACGTTGATATAGCCATGAAGCAGACCGGTCGAACAGATCTTCATAAACCGAATCCATACCCGCTTTTACGCGCATCAAAACCCTACAACCCCTACAATATGGTCCTATATGTTGGAGATACTATGGCGGATAAGATAATGGCAAGGAAGACATGGGAAATTGAACCAAAGTTTCTATTTGCAGGTGTTTATGGGCACTCATCATTACCTGAGGAATCCAAGCAATCTTTCATTGAGGCAGAATCCGATATTGTAACCCCTTCGGTGAACGAATTACATCAAATACTGGAGGAGATACGACATGGGTAGAGAAAGTCAATACGAGCGTACCACACGTGAAACGAAAATCAAGGTTAATGTAAACCTGGATGGTACAGGGGTGTCACAAATAGATGCTGGAAGTGGCTTCTTGGACCACATGTTAACCAGCCTGTCCACTCATAGCTTGATAGATATACAATTGAAAGCTGAAGGAGACTTACAACATCATATTATTGAGGACGTCGCCATCAGTCTGGGTAGAGTATTATTGGAGGCCTTGAAGGAAACTCCAGAAATAATTAGATTCAGCAGTGCAACCGTACCTATGGATTGCTCCTTAGCTAGTTGTGCAGTGGATTTAGGGGGGAGGCCCTACCATATAATTGATCTTAGACTGGAGGCTCCAAGTGTTGAGGGTACGCCATCTGAGGATTTGACCCACTTCTTTGAAAGCCTAGCTACTGAACTAAGGGCTAATATTCATCTTGAGGTGAAGTACGGAAAAAATGATCATCACAAAGCAGAAGCAGCATTCAAAGCATTGGCTATCTGTTTACGTAATGCAATAAAGATTGATCCGAATAGAGTGGGTGTTCCCAGCAGCAAGGGGGAGCCCAGATGACTGTAGCAGCCATAATCGATTACGGTGCAGGCAACCTTTTCAGCATCTCGAAAGCCCTAGAGAAGACAGGACTTAAGGTAGAAACCACCAGTAATCCCAAAGATCTTGAGAAATCAGATACAATTGTTCTCCCAGGTGTGGGTAATTTTGGTCCAGCTGCAAGAAAACTTGACCCACTCAAGAATACTATTATCGAGGAAGTTACCTCAGGTAAATTATTTTTAGGTAGTTGCCTTGGAATGCAGCTGTTGTTTGAGAGTAGTGAGGAAAGCCCGGGGGATGGACTCGGGTTGGTCCAGGGAGAGGTCAAAAAATTTAGTGAAAAGGTCAAGATTCCTCATATGGGCTGGAATACAATATTAAGAAAGCGGGATAGCCCCATATTGAATGACATCCCTGATGAGAGCTATTTCTACTTCGTTCATAGCTATTTCCCCAGGCCAGAGAACTCAAAGGATATACTGGCGGTAACGACATACGGTAAAACGTTTACCTCGATAGTGGAACGGGGGAATATCATAGGGACACAGTTTCACCCTGAAAAGTCTGGGGAAATCGGAGCTAGGCTGCTAGAAAACTTTGCATCAATGGTGAGAGTATGATCGAGATAATTCCCGCCATTGATATCCTGGATAAAAAGGTCGTCAGGCTCACTTTGGGAGACCCAGATAGAAGCGATACATATATGGATAACCCCTTGGAGGCTGCACTTAACTGGCAGAAACAGGGTGCTAATAGTATTCATATAATAGATCTGGATGCGGTCTTTGGCAAGTCGGATAATCAGGATATTATTATATCTATCTCCGAAAACCTGGAAATCCCCATTCAAATAGGTGGGGGTATAAGGACAATAGCCAAAGCCAGGTATTTTTTGGACTCAGGAGTTGAAAAAATCATATTGGGGAGTATGCCTATTAAAAACCCAGAGGAATCGAAGCTAATTCTTGGAGAATATGGGTCTGATAGGGTAATTATCGCTCTGGACCATGAAAAAGGAAGAGTCAAAATTGATGGATGGAAGAAGTCAGGGGGATTAACTATAATTGAGGCTCTTGAGAGATTTACCGCAGACGGTTTTGAGTGGTTTTTGGTAACAGATATAACCCGTGATGGTACATTGAAGGGTCCGGATATCAGGACCATGAATACAATAAGCGATAAGGCCTCCATAATAGCAAGTGGCGGCGTATCAAGTCTCCAGGACATCTCAGATCTGAGGTCATCGGGAGTAAAAGCTGTTGTAATAGGTAAAGCACTTTATGAGAAGAAACTCAGCTTGGCCGAGATACTTGAGGAGGCTAAGAGATGTTAGCAAAACGCATCATCCCCTGTATGGATATCAAAGATGGTAGGGTCGTCAAAGGCACACACTTTGTAAACCTTAGAGACGCTGGAGATCCTGTTGAACTGGCCCAGCGCTATAATCAGGACGGGGCGGATGAACTTGTCTTTTTGGATATTACAGCCAGCCAGGAAAAACGGGATACCCTCAAATATCTAGTCAGGGATGTTGCTACCCAAATAAATATCCCTTTTACTGTGGGCGGAGGCATCAAAAACGTAGACGACGTTAGAGAGGTCCTGAGGAATGGTGCAGACAAGACTGGGCTTAATACTGCAGCTGTTGAGAACCCCCAAGCAATCACTGATATAGCGGACACTTTTGGTTCTCAATGTGTCGTCATCGCCATAGATGCTAAACGCAGGTATGATAAACTTGATGGCCACCAGCTAGTTGATGCTCCTGATGGCCCATGCTGGTTTGAGGTGTATACATATGGTGGTAAAAAAGCCACAGGCATAGACGCATTAGAATGGTCTGTAGAGGTAGTCAATCTGGGGGCAGGAGAACTCCTGGTAACTTCAATGGATAGAGATGGTACAAAACAGGGATATGATAACTTACTTAATAGAGCGATATCTGATAGGGTGAGAGTCCCCTTAATAGCAAGTGGTGGCGCTGGGGAGCCAAAGCATTTCCTAGATGCCTTCAAGGAAGGCAATGCAGATGCTGCTCTAGCTGCTTCAGTTTTCCATTATGATCAATATCCAGTCTCGACTGTAAAACAATATCTCAGAGATCAGGGGGTGAACATACGAATATGAAACAGGTAAAAATCAATGAGCTAGACTGGGATAAGATGGATGGACTAATACCAGTAATAACACAGGAAGCCGACACATTAGAGGTACTGACACTTGCATACATTAACAAGGAAGCACTTCAGAAGACTTTCGAGACAGGCTGGGCACACTACTATCGGAGGAGCCACGGTAAGATAATGAAGAAAGGTGTAACCAGCGGAAACGTCCAGAGAATCAGAGAGGTCTTAACTGACTGCGATAACGATGCAGTCCTCTACCTTGTGGAACAAACAGGCCCCGCTTGCCACCTTGGGGAACAAAGCTGTTTCCATAAAAGACTCGAAAAACTTCCTCAAGTTCATCCATAGATTCTTTTCCAATCAATTTTGAGAGTAAGAAATATAACCACGGGTTTGTCTTACTGTGTGCGAGCGACCGTAGTCTAGAGGCTATGATTTCTGCCTGCCACGCAGACGGCCCGGGTTCAAATCCCGGCGGTCGCACCAACGCTTACTATTTTCTTGAGTTCTAAGAGACTCTCAATTATGTAATCAGGGTATGCTTCTTCTATCTGCTCTCTTGTGTGTATGCCAGAGGTTATACCTACTGTATGAACCCCGGCGTTTTTCCCAGCACCTAATCCAATAGCACTGTCGTCAACAAATACTGCATTATTTTTATCGATATTCAACTCTTCAAGGGTCATATCTATGATCCTAGGATCAGGTTTAGGTACCTTGGCATCATCAAAACCAAGGAAGAGATCCAAATACTTCATTACACCAAATTCCTCCATTACCGGTCTCATAAATGCCGATGAACCATTTGTCGCTATGCTTTGCTTGAATCCTCTGGCTTTGAAATATCGTAGAGTATCGTGGACGTCTTCCATTAATTTGAGGTCTCTCAAGTGATGCTCAACGTAATTTCTTCTATATGATTCCACGAACTCCTCCATGAAATGTGCGTCTTCAACCCTCAGGGTTCTATCTAAGATAACTCTAAGTGGGTTGCCCATTAATTTCATTACAAGATCAATATCATATTTTAGCCCTAGTTCATTAAATGAGTCAATAAAAGCCGACTTTATTGCAACAGTAGAGTCTATTAGAACCCCATCCATATCGTAGATAATCAACTGTATCTCATAGAGCATGGCAATATTCTATTAGGGTGGGATTAAAAGTTAGATGGATATCATGAGCCCTTGGGTAAATTGTAGAGCACCCTGGCACGGGCTCTCTCCAGTTGTCGTATAGTTCTACCGAGATCCATCTCCTCTTCTTTACCCAGTTTACCACGAATATAGCTTAGACTAACAATCTGCTGATTGAAGCTTATAGTCATCTCGGGGCTCAGATACACTATCTGTGCACTACCAAAGCTCTCAGGGAAAAGAACTCTATAGTTCTCTTCCCACTTTAGGTGCTCGTCAAGGTCTTTGAAGTTACCAAAAACCAGCATATTATATCTACCGTAAATCGTATGTATCGCAATCGGTACATTTTGGTCAATTATAAGCTCGTTAATTATCCTCTCATCCAACTCCCTGAACTGAACAAGTATATATGTAAGTAGATAGTTTGGAGGGACGAAAAAATTTGGGAATCTGCATACTGGTTCAGAGATCAATCTTTCATCGATCATACTGCTTACTCTTTTCTCTACTGTCTTTCTGTGTAACCCAGTTTTATCGCATAGATGGGTCGTGTTGGTTTTGATCCCTTTTCCATTCACAAGACACCGGATTATATCGAGATCTAGCTGATCAAGACTGTGACCTCTTAAAACAAGTTCACCATTATTATTGTAATCCCTCTCCATTAGATTTATCCCAGTGCTGGGGTTATACTTGATCATCAATTGATTACTGAAGTATGCTGTACTCATTTCGAAGTGTGCATGTTCTTCCTCAACCCCGTAATTTATCTTTAATATGCTGGGTACAGTCGCTATCCAGAGCTGGTAAGATGTTATGCTCTCATGATAAGTGAATAATAGTGTGTCATATTCGCCTTGCCTCGAACGGTATGCGGCAAATATTTGTGGGTCCTCTTTAATCCATTTTATTATATCCTCAGTACATTCCCTACATTCGGGAAGATCTAAATATATAACGGCTAAAAGTGGATAGATCTTATATAATCCATGAAAGGGATAGAAGGGCCTATCGATTATATTATGCTCGAATAGCTTCTCAACACTCTTTTTTATAGTATTACGATGTTTACCTAAAATCCTCGAAAGTTCGCTAATGTTGACACTAACAGCATTCCCCGATACCAACTCTTCCAAAATCTTCAGGTTATCATGTTCCTCTAATAGTTCTGACATATTTAATCACCTATTTTGTACATACTTTTCATTCGATTAACTAAGCAATATGAAAAATGTACAAAATCAACTATGTTAATTGTTAGTATTTTTCTGGTTTTTAATGCGAAATTTTCCATATTACTGAGCACTAATAGTAGCGGTTTTTTATATTTTTATCGTTTTTTTTGTAATCTTGGTTTATATAATACCTATGCTGATGTAAGTACGGTGAAGGAGGAAAAAGGATGAATTATAATAGGAATGATGAAGAACTGGTCTTCTTCGGGCCCGGGCTCTCAGCTAATGAGATGGATACAGAGTTTAGAAAACTCTATGACAGCTTAATCAATTACAAGAACAACATCTTCCATCTTATAGACACAGTCTGTAACGACTGCGAGACAGGCGAGAGACTAGCTATGAATATAGCAGAGAGAGACAGCGCTTTGCTTCAGAGACTCGTGGCAAAGGAATGCGAGAACAGAAGAATGCAGAGGAAAACTCAGAAGGAATCAGTTCTGGAGAAACTCAGAGAAGAAGGAAAAGAAGGCGTATCCGTTAAGGAGATAATGGAAGTCAGAACCTCAATCCTCGATAAGGAGGATTAGATACAAATGCAGGAATTATCCGTCGCAAAGGTTCAGGATGTAATCCTCGAGACACAGGAAGACAAGACTCACCGAGATATGTTCATACACAAGTCGCCCTGTGCAGGAAATGAGACTGGCGCGATTTTCTTCGCAATAAGCGGTACTCCCCCACGAGGATATGCCATGTTCCTTCCGAATAAGGAAGAGAAAAACCAGGGAATGCTTCACGTCTTCGATGAACTTGGTCTCAAACGAAAAATCATGCACTGCAGGATCATTGATCTTGACAGCTTCAAGGACAACGATGTATGTATTGCTAAGGAAGCTATTCCCGTAATAGAGGTCCAATAAGATCCATGGTTGTTCAATCAACCATCAGAAAAACGGAGGAACCTGAATGAACCCTGAGATATTAGTAGGGGTAAATGTGGGCTTGCCTGCAATAGCAGCCTTGTTCTCACTTGCCCTGGACAACAAACGGATCAGGAGCTTGATAGTCTCCATTACAGCTATCTCGTTGATAGCGTCCAGCATACTACTATATCAGACTGAGACACTACTATTCTCACCGAACCCGATTTTTGAGCAGCTTGTTATTGCCTTGGATTTTGGATTATTGCTTTACTTCCTGTACATTGGACTCAAATCCAAGAGCTGGCAGGTAACTGGATTAGGATTATTACAGCTTGTTCCAGTTGCTTACTTTGAGTTCGTCCTGAAGGGTGCCCACGTCGAACACATAATGGTCGTAGACAATCTATCACACTTACTTACCTTGATAATCAGCATAGTGGGCTCTGCTGTACTCGTCTACGCCTTAAGCTATATGGATGAACACGAGAAACACCTGCATATAGGAAAGAGCGGTCAGAACCGTTTCTTCTTCTTCATGATAATATTGCTGGGGGCAATGAACGGCCTGGTCTACAGCAACAGTCTTTACTGGGTGTACTTCTTCTGGGAGCTTACAACTCTCTGCTGTTACGCCTTGATCAGACATGACGGAACTGAAGAAGCCCGCAAGAACTCTATTCTAGCATTATGGATGGGGCTTGTGGGAGGAGTGGCGTTTGTTGCAGCCATGTTCATAGGATACAACACAATACATAGCATAGCTCTGACAGAGCTGATAGCTTCAAACAACCCGTTACTGTTAGTTGTTTTCTCTCTACTGGCAGTTGCAGCTTTCACAAAGTCTGCACAGTTCCCGTTCCACAGTTGGCTACTTGGAGCCATGGTAGCGCCAACTCCTGTATCGGCACTCCTACACAGTAGTACAATGGTTAACGCAGGTATCTATATGCTGCTAAGAGTGGCACCTGCAATACAGGGAACCTCACTAACTTGGATTATCGCTGCTGAAGGAATTCTAACCTTCGTCGTTACAAGTATACTGGCCATAAGGCAGAATATCAGCAAGCGCATACTCGCGTTCTCAACCATAGGCAATCTAGGGTTGATAATATTATGCATCGGGCTTAATACGAGCCTGAGCTACAGCGCAGCAGTAACCCTTCTGATATTCCACAGCGTAGCCAAAGGAATGCTATTCATGGGCGCTGGAATAATTGAGAATCGTATCCACACAAGAGACATCGAGGAGTGGGAAGGACTCATGGGTAAACTACCCCTCACAACAACAGCCATGATCACGGGAATGATAAGCATGTTCTTGCCCCCATTCGGAATGCTCCTGGGTAAATGGGTAGCTGTAGACGCGGTCGCAACAGCCCCACTACTATACAGCCTACCAATAGCTGTTCTAATAGTGATTGGAAGCGCTGCAACCACCTTCTACTATGCAAAGTGGCTGGGATACCTGACAATAATGCCCAGAAACCAGAAATCTAACACAAACGAAAAACTTCAAACACCTTACAAGGTCTCAATGTTTAGCCTGCTCGGAATCAACGTTATTGTGAGCATCGGGGTAGCTTTCGTTATCAGAAAGTTGGTAAACCCCTTGGTTAGTATGGTCTACCCCATTTCGGTAGAAACCCCATGGCTAAACATAGACATAGGCTTTAGCTACTTCCCAACATGGCCACTTTGGATCGCTGGATTATCCGTAATAATAATTGGAGCACTACTGGCAAAGAGTAAAGGAGGCACAATTACGACTCCCTACCTCGGAGGAGAGAATGTCGTAGACAGATCCGGTGCCTTCATGACCACAGCCGATGATACCGTCGATGCTGAGGTCTCAGGAATATACCTGGAGAACGAGATCAACGAGTCTTTCTACGACAGACTAGCTGTTTACGGTGGGACCTTACTGATGATACTTATGTTCGTGATGGAGGTAATCTAAATGCAAATAACAGAACTATTACCAGTTTTAATCGTGCTAGCAACCCCCTTTGTAGGGGGAATTCTTGTCGGGATAGACAGGAAGTTAACCGCTAGAATGCAGGAGAGAATGGGGCCACCCCTATTCCAACCCTTCTTTGACGTACTCAAACTCTGGGGTAAGAACCCTATGATTGCGAGTCAACTGCAACCCATTTTAGCCTTCGGGTATTTAGGGTTCGCATTAGTATCTGCAGGTCTTGTTGCCTTTAGGCAAGACTTACTGCTGATTCTATTTGTTACAGCTATAGCCGATATATGCCTTACAGTAGCAGCCTTCAACGCAAAGAGCCCGTACAGCTACATCGGAGGAAGAAGAGAATTCCTCAGTATGTTGAGCTACGAGCCAGTATTGCTCTTGGCTGATATAGCAATATTCCTGGTAACAGGAAGCTTCACAATCAAAGGCATCTACACATATGGAAAACCATTGCTACTCGTGATCCCAGCTGCCCTAGTAGCACTTCAGATAGTGCTAGTAGTAGAAATGAAGAAGAGCCCCTTCGACGTCAGCGGATCAGGGCATGCACACCAGGAGCTAGTGCGAGGGGTATATACTGAGTTCAGCGGTTATACAATGGCTCTGGTTGAGCTTGGCCACTGGGTCAAGATGACGACAATGCTTATGATTCTGAGCCTGTTCTGGGCTCCGAACATACTGATTGGAGGAGCCATAAGCTTGGCTATGTTCTTCATGGTTATT
>WJIV01000083.1 GCA_014730055.1 Candidatus Bathyarchaeota archaeon | reverse complement strand
TTGGAAGTATGCGTTTACGAAATGGAATCTTCTTCCCCTTTTCCGTAATACAAACATCAGATCGACCACGCTTAGTAGTGCAAAACCTACAGCTATACTGAAAAGGACATAGTGAACTGGTTCCTCAATCCACTTACCATAACTTGTCCTCATTATTACAACTGAGAAAACAATAAGCGGAATATCCCTGACTCCAAGCAGGATCCTGCTCGTCCTGTTACTCATTGAAACAACGTATAAATTAATTCTTATTGGGTTATAAAAATGTCTAAATATTTCTCAAATACTGCCTTTTCTTATTATGTTACTAATCAAAATATATCGGTTTCTAGACTTTTTAAAGAAACGATTTTTGTACAAGTCCGTTATTTTTTTCCTTGGTTAAAGTTGAGAGAGAAATGGAAATATTATGGTCCCATATTTGACGCGCATACACATATTGGTAATATTGAGGATATTTCTAAGATGATTGATATTGAAGATGACTTTGGTGTTAAGAAACAGGTTGGAATAGTACATAACGAGGAGGGGTTTCAGAAGGCAAAAAATGAATTTCCTAATAGATTCATATTTGCCAAATATCTTTCCCTTAGTGATATTGCAAGGTATAACGTGAAACCTGTTCTAGATGAGATCTCAAGACTCAAGGCTGAGGGATACTCTATTGCTAAGATGTGGTTTGGGCCCCGTTGGCGTGATTATTATGAAGTACCGAAACATTTTCAAATTGACCATCAGGAACTTGAACCAATTTTTCAAGCATTGGATGATAACGGTATACCATTAATCATCCATGTTGGTGATCCAGATACGTATTATAACACTCATTACAAGGATTCAGAAAAATATGGAACGAAAAATGGGCATTTGGATGAATTAAAGCATGTAATATCAAGACACCCAAGGTTAAAGTTTCAGATTCCACATTTCGGTTCACAACCGGAGATAAATCGACTACCTAATCTCGAAGATTGGATGATAAACTTCCCAAATATAGTAGTGGATACTGCTTCTTCGAGATGGATGGCTCGTGAGTTGAGTAAGAGCGTAAAAAAAGCGCGTAGATTCATAACAAAATACAGTGATAGGATAATTTTTGGGACTGATATTTCATCCAGCAAGGCAGAACATGATTACTTCTCAGGTAGGTACATCGCGCAAAGAATACTATGGGATACTGGTGAACGTAATATTCCACTGCCTTTTCCAGATGCTGATACGGAAGATATTGGTGGAACTTTCATTAACGGTCTTGATCTACCTCTCTCTGTCTTAGAAAAATTGTATTGGGAAAATGCAAATAGGTTTTACAAAGAATAGGTTTATAGCTGAATCCAGTTATCATTAATAAATAACCTTTTTAACTCCAACTATAATACTTATTCATATAGGAATAATGTATTCAATAATATATTTATTTGAGAATATAGGCATGTTAGTATCTGGAGTGAGATAAACTAAATCAAGCATATTTACCAGTAACTTTTACGCTTAAAAACGCGAAGAATCTGAGCTCTAGGGGTCATTTATTTGAAGTTGTGAACTCCTTAAAATCGATAGTCTGTTCGATCTTTGTAGGCTATTTAGTTAGAAGTGGAGGTGAAATCACCTGTGCCTATAATGAGTTCTGATATAGGTAGCATGCCCTTGAGGATAAAAAGGGAAGTAATTGAGTCAGGAGCTCTGAAAACTAACAGCCCAATACCTCTATTCAATCCGAATGATATTGACTATAATTCATTTAAGGATGAGGTAGTGAAATCTCAGATTGATAAACTATCAACGGGTATAGACGTCCCTAACTATCCCCAATTCAGAGACATGAATACCATGTTCTTACAACTCCTAACAGGGTACGAGAAAAACAGTGACTCATATCATCGAATTGATCGAATAAGATTTACAGGTGAAGAAATCCCAGAGACTAAGATAATTAAGCAGGAATCAAAGATCATCGCTGAAAAATCAAGATTTGATAAGTTTAGGATAAAACTATGCATAACGGGTCCTTACACCCTATCATCACTATTCAATGGGGGGAGGTCAATTATAATCGAAGAATTAGGAAATGCTCTTTCCAGAATACTAAAAGAAAGCTTATTTAATACAAAATACGGAAAGGTCGAACATGTCTCTTTAGACGAACCTACATTGGGTTTCTTAAATGACCCAATGCTGGATTATGGCCAAGATGGTCGCGAGATATTGAGAAATAGTTGGGAAGAGATTTTACAAACTGCCTCTCGGTTTGGAGCGAGTACAAGTATACATCTCCATAATACATCAGAGGAGATTTTCTGGGATGTTAACTCTCTCGATGTAATTGGGTCACACATTAATGATTACCTATATCAGTCAGAAAAAACTCGGGAGAGACTAAGGACGACGGATAAAAAACTTTGGGTCCCCCTAACTACTACTCAATTTGACAACTTAATTGAAAAATATCACAAGAGAAAAGGAGTGAAAGAAGGCTTTCCTGAGATTATTGCAGAATCTTGGAGTGATATAAATAAGGGAGAAATAGATCCTACCATTTTTGTCGAGAGCCAGGAAGAAATGGATTACAATCTGAAAAAATATATCCATTTTTTTGGGAAGGACAATATAGCCTTTGCTTCACCTGAGTGTGGTTTGAGGAGTTTTCCTGATTACACACATGGTATTACGTGTCTAGAAAGAGCAAGTAATGTTGTAAGAATTGCCAGAAGATACTGATCATGTTAGAAAATTATTGATGAAAAGTTAGATTATTATCATCAGTCCAAATAATTGAATTCCATAAGTTTGAGTAGAAGGAGTTTTTCAAAAAAATGGAGAAAAATGGACTCTAAAAATATCAAACAATGCTCTCCTTCTACTCAAATATTCTTAATCATACTTAACTATAATAGTTTTATTAATCTTAATGTATTTACAGCTAGAACCTAGGACCTAAATGCACTGGATGAGTTAAGTTTGGTTTAGGATACTAAATTTATTTTTTTAATCGCTGTTATACTTTCTTTTTTATAGGGTGACGTATCATAGTCTTCAGGTTCTCTGGTTTTGTTCTCCTAGGGTTGCTCATGTATATTTCATGATGGTCTCCCCTTAGTTGATATTCCTGTTCTTCTACCCATTCGTAAAGCATATTTATGGTGGGCAACTCGTCGCTGTAGGGTCCGACATGCATTATCTGGGCTGAGAGTCCCTCATTGAAAGTCTCAAGTTTTACTTCAGTTACTTTTCACCTCGCTTTTCGATTTGCTCTGCCATAAGCTCCTGTAAGTCTTCATCTTCCACATAGTCTGGGACGCGTATCATGGATTTCCATCGCCAATCTTCTTTTGGATCAGGATTATTCAGATCAAATACGCCATTATCCCCCCACCACAGTCCCTCTAGAGCGTTAACCTTGAAGTCTTTTACCTGTTCTTTGTAGTGAAACTTCAAAGGCGTAGGTAATACCATATAAAACTTGTATCGCATGCTGGTATTCTTTCCCATTAGGGTCTCCCTCACCCATTATGGCGAGGAACTTTCCCTCAGGGATGTCAACCAGTTTAGGGGTCTTCTTCGCGGTATATACTTCCATTAACTCCTTGCTCAAGTCTACTTTTTCCATTCTAGTAGGGTTAACAGGAAACGTAATTATATATTCCACTAGTTTACCCTAGGGTAGACTCCATATCCTTAGAAGGAAAATAACGGTCTATATGATGGGTAATGACAGTCGACCAGATACCCATCGGAAGATTCAGTGTGATAACAAGACTAACACAGAAGGCTTTACGTTACTATGAACAGAAGGGGCTTCTTGTCCCTGAAGCAAAAGATACTATCACTGGATACAGATACTACACGGGGTCCCAAATACAGCAAGGAGTCAAGATCCGAGATCTTACTGATTTAGGCTTTACACTTGACGAGACTCAGCGGTATCTTCAAGCAGAGAAAGAAAATGAGAAAGAATTGATGGAAAAACTCATAGATTCAAGTCTTCGAGAAGCAGAGAGACAGTTAGCAGAACTACAGCGCAACGTGTTTTTGCTCAGAAATAGACAGACAGTGAAGAATACCATGTTAGAGCCAGTCATAAAAGAGACAAAGAGTCAGAGAGTATTAAGTAAGAGAGAGTTAGGTAGGTATGAGGAGACCATAGGTAAACTCATCGAAGACCTAATGGGTACTATAATGAGCTCGGATAATCAGAGAAACTTTGTGAAGATAACCGGTCCCTTCCAGACGATTTATCATGATAAGGACTACAAGGAGGATGGTGCTGATATAGAAGTCGCAGTACCCATAACAGGAAGGATTGTGATCGACGACCTTGAGATAGAGGTCAAGAAACTCAAGCCCAAGAAAGTGGTAAGCCTAATTTACAAAGGGCCATACGATAGTATTGCAGAGGGCTACGAGGCTATCCCGAAATATATTCAGGAAAATGATTTTGAGATCAATGGTTCCATGAGAGATATTTACCTAAATGATCCTAAATCTGTTGAACCTGAGGATTTGATGACCGAGATACAAATACCAATAAAATAACCCTATATTTTTTCATTTTTTGAACTTATGATCACTCTTAAAGCACATCATTTAGATATGATTTCTTTATGCAGCGAAAGGAGGCTATGCGGGAGGAAATACTCTCGGGAAACATCTTCAAAACAGCCTTTAAATTATCATGGCCCGTGATGCTATCCCATGCATTCCAAACCTTCTACAATATGACCGATGCTTACTGGCTTGGAAAAGTTGGTCCGGAGGCAGTTGCAGCCCCTTCCATAAGCTGGCCTATTATGTTTCTTCTAATATCCATTAGTGCTGGTTTTGGTATAGCAGGAATATCCCTTGTATCTCAGTATGTAGGAGCTAATCGACATGAAGACGCTGAGAAAGTATCAGGGCAGCTATACTCAATCTTTCTAGTATCATCAGTAATAATAGCGGTAATTGGGGTGCTTAGCGCTCGTATAATCTTGGGTCTGATGAACGTGCCAGAGGCGGTAATACCCGTAGCAGCGAACTTTCTCAGAATAACCTTCTTGGGGGTCCCCTTTATGTTTCTCAGCTTTGGGTTCCAGGCGCTCCTTCGAGGATACGGCGATACGAGAACCCCCATGATACTTTCAATATCATCAGCAATACTGGACGCGATCTCTGATCCATTCTTTATATTTGGTTGGATGGGTCTCCCAGCTCTAGGTGCTTCCGGGGCGGCATTAACCACAGTAATTACCCGAGGACTTGCTGGTGTTGTTGGAACCTATCTATTGTTCAGTGGTAGAGTTGACCTGCATTTACACTTAAGAGATCTGAAGCCTGACTGGGACATAATCAAGAAAATCTTCCGTATCGGGCTTCCATCCTCTGTAGGTCAGAGTGGTACAGCTCTTGGGTTCACTGTGATAACCTCTCTTGTTGCCACTGAAGATAGGGTTCTAGGAGGGATGGGGTACCTGCTGAGTGCTTATGGTATTGGTAGCCGTATTTCTAGCGTTGTTCAGATAGTTATCATGGGTGGCACAACTGCTTTATCTACAATGGTAGGGCAGAACATTGGAGCAAACAATGATGAAAGAGTGATGGAAATCGTAAAAATGCTATTCGCTATGTTTATAGGGATCTCAGTCCTGGAGGTCGTTATCCTTTTCGTGTTTCGTGTACCGATATATGCATTTTTCATTAATGATCCAAATGTCATAGATTTGGGGTCAACGTATATGACATATTTCGTACCCTTCTTCCCCTTTTTCACGATCTTCCAGTTATCCATGAGCGTACTTCAGGCAGCTGGCAAGACTAGAATTACGATGATACTTTCACTTATTCGGCTTTGGGGAATGAGAATCTTATTCGCCTACATCCTATATTACATATTCAACATGGGCTCTCTCGGAATATGGCTAGGATTGGGAATAGGAAATCTTACAGGAGCAGCCATGTCCATTATATATCTTTGGCGAGCAAATTGGGTTGAGAGAATAATAGACTGAAACATATGCCAAATTTTCCACTTAGCATTCTCTAATGTTTATTAATTCTTAAACACATGAAATCTTGTTATGCAAAAGTACGAGGAATTCAGGGAAAGATGCCCAAAATGCGATACTAGGCTAAGGGAGATCTACATTGATAACTACCCAGAGCATATCGAGGAAGAAAGTATCGAGGGTTTCAGGCACAGGTACGTCTGCCCTAAATGCGGAAACGAGGGAACATTTAACACAATAACCCAGACCTGGGTTACCATCAACAACGATGAGATATACCACTATGGCAAGAAGGGAAATAGATTACTTCACAAGACCTCTACAACATACCTCAACTGGATCCAGAAGAACTGGACCGAGATACAGGAGGAGTACCTTGAAGAGTTACGCGATACGGGGCAGGTCGACGGGGAGGAACTTGATGAGCTTGAAGAATGGGTGCGTAACTTAGATGGAAAATCGATCATTACTCATCTGAGGCAGATCTCAGATGAATTATCCCATCCAGATTATGGATGTAAGAGCCATCCTGCTATAGCTGCTGAAATAATTCTGCTAACGGAGAGACTGGAGGAGTTAATAATTGAGTGACCAAGTAGATTGCCCAAATTGCGGCAGCACTGACCATATTGAAGATCCCGAGACCGGGGAGAGAATATGCAAGAACTGCGGTTATGTCATAAGCGAATATGCCTTGGACAGAGGCCCCGAATGGAGGGCCTTCACACCTGAGGAGCGGGAGAGCAAAAGAAGAACTGGTTCCCCGCTGAGCAACGTGTATTACGATAGAGGACTATCCACGACCTTTGACCCAAGGGACGCCAGGGGGACCTCCGAGGAGACCCAGAGGATGTGGCGTCTCAAGAAAAGGGATACTCGAACAAAACTAAGCGAGACTGGAGCGAGAAATCTAAAAACAGCTCTTAAGGAGATGGACCGGATGGCAGATGCTCTCCATCTTCCGAGAGGTGTAAAGGAGGAGGCCATCGACATATACCGGCAGACATTAGAGGAGGATCTGATAATCGGCCAGACCATCGACGGGTTCGTAGCGGCTAGTCTTTACGCAGCCTGCAGACGAGCTAAGATACCTAGGAGCCTCAAAGAGGTTGCGGGTCTCTCAACTCAGGATATCAAGACCGTTTCTCGAATTTACCGCCAGATACTAAGGGAGCTAGATCTTCGGATGCCCATAGACTATCCCATGAAATTTGTCCCGAGGATTGCCAACAAGGTTAAGGTCACGCCCCGAACAGATCAGCTTACAGTTGAGATACTCAGGGAGGCACGCCAAGAGAAAGCTCTGGCAGGAAAGGACCCTCGGGGAATGGCAGCCGCAGCTCTATATATGGCCTGTAAGCACAATAAAGAGGGATGTACTCAGAGAGAGGTCTCAGAGGCAGCCGGTACAAGCGAGGTAACCCTCAGAAATAGACTGAGGGATCTTGAGGAGATCTTCCGCGAAGAGGATCTTGAGACCATTATGAAGGGTACACCGAGGTAACCTCAACCCCTAAATTCTTTGAAGCCTTTACTCGTTTAAATGGTAAATGTACTGGATTATCTTAAGAAAGACGAGGTTGTTGATCTGGCCTGCGACCTAGTCAGGCAGCCTAGCTTGACCAACAAGGAGGGCCCAGCTGTGGATTTTATGATAGATTGGTATGAGGATCAGGGCTTCGACGAGGTCATCGTACAGGAGGTTCAACCTGGTAGGCGTCAGGTCATAGGTATACTAAAGGGAGATGGAACTGGCAACTCGATGATGTTCAACGGGCATCTAGATATAGATCCAATTACAGCTGACTGGGAATGGGATCCTTACGAGCCTAGGGTAGAGGGAAACCGATTATGGGGTGCAGGAATTCATAACATGAAGAGCGGTAATGCTGCCTTCCTGATGGCAGCCATGGCTATAAAGCGCAGTGGGGTTAAGCTGAAAGGTGATTTGGTCTGCGCAACCGTCGTGGGCGAGTTGCAGGGTGGGGTTGGCACTGTTCACATGCTTGAGGAGGGAATAAAGACCGACTATGCTATCGTCCCCGAGCCCTATGGTGTGGATAACATACTCACAAAATGTGTAGGAGTCCACGATTTCGCAATTAACGTCATAGGTGAGAGCCATCACATAAGCCGAATGGAGGAATCAGTGGATGCTATTAAGAAGATGAGAAAGGTCCTAGATAGTATAGACTATATGAAGTTTGAACCACGTGACCCGGACCTTCCAGGTGCCCCAAGGTGGGTCGTAGGCAGTATAATAGGTGGGCGTAACCGGGATTACGATCTTGCTGGGCCTTATAATATCCCGGATTTTGTTACTGCTATAGTGGATTTCAGATATCCTCCCGGCTATACTGTAGAAGAGATTAACGACCGATTCAAAGAGATGCTTGAAGAAATTGCGAAAGATGATCCCGAGTTCAAGTACGAGTTCGAGTATCCCGTAAACCCAAAGTTCAGGGTCGGTGGAACAGTGATGCCACCAATGGGGGTCTCCCCTAATGCTAAGATCGTTCAGATCCTAAAGGAGAATCATAAACACGTAACTAATAGATATCCTGAGAAGATCGGAGCGGTAATCCCCCGGAGCTACTGTGGTAATGATACCGCCCACTTAGCCCAGGCAGGTGTGGAATGCTGCCTATATGGGCCCAGAGGGTATCCGGATCAAGTCGAGAAACATGTCAAGATCGATGAGATGATTATTTGCAGCAAATCCCTGGCGCTAAGTGGCTATCAAGTTGTTACAAGGAATGTCACCTAATTAAAAACCTATAACAACCTATCATGATATTTCTTTAACAATAGATGGGAATATTGAGCGAAAAAAAGATACAGGAGCAGCTATACAAGGCACTTGACCACGGGATACGAAGAGACATACTCAGGAGAATCGGTGAAAACTCGGTTACATATACCGAGCTGTTGCATGAACTTGGGATCGAGTCAGGGCATCTAGCTTATCACCTCAGGAATATGGAAGAACTTCTTGAGAAGGATGAGGAGGGGTTATACTCACTGACAAGATCAGGAAAAAGAGCTTACAACTTCCTCATGGAGGAGCCGGTCTCTAAACAGAGTAGAGATAATCCGTTCACATTAGTATCCCTTGTTGCAATTGTTTTTCTTACGGTTGTTGTAGCATCAGGCGTATTCATCAATGTTACTAATCAAGAAAAGGTGGATCAAAAGAAATTAGATCAGCTCCGGTTCGAAACGACATCAAATATAGACGCAACCCTCACAACTATCTATCAGATTTTTGAACATTATGAGATATCTAGAGAAAGTTGGATGGATTTATTTTTGAAAACAATAAAAATAAGAGGAAACCTAGAGAAAATAAATGAATCTATGGATGATGAGAAACTGAATTCCATAATCTCTCAGCTTGAGGAATATGAGTCTGAAATGTTTCATGTATTGAGAAACAATGACGAAAAATATTTGGAATTGACAGTCGAGAAACGTTACATCGTAAGAGAGCTACAGACCTTGCTAATGAGAATAGAATTGATCCTTAGCTGAATAGTCCCTCAGGATAACTTGCCATCTGACCTAGCCACCCCTCGATTCTTATCAACTGATTATATTTTGCAGTTCTCTCACCTCTACATGGTGCACCTGACTTAATCTGTCCACACTCAATACCCACACTGAGATCAGCTACAAAGGGATCTTCAGTATCACCGGACCTGTGGCTAGCCATCACGGAATATCCATTATTCATGGCCATAACAGCTGCCCTCTTTGCCTCCGTTAGTGTCCCAATCTGATTTACCTTCCAGAGCAGACTATTGCAGGCACCCATGTTGATCCCTTTTCGAAGCCTTTCCGGATTGGTCACGAATAGATCATCTCCCACTATCTGTATATCAAGGTCTTTTGTCATCAAGGCAAATCCCTCAAAGTCCTCCTCCTGTAG
>WJIV01000082.1 GCA_014730055.1 Candidatus Bathyarchaeota archaeon | reverse complement strand
AAGCCAACCTTTACTTCATAAACCCAATATAGATGCTCTAATCTAGTTCTATGAGAACGTGGAATCCTCATGGAATCTTTGAGCTTCAAGGAATTTGACAACCCCAAGTTCCCGGTAAAGTTCTCGTACCCCGAGACTGCGAGATACTACGAGACAACTAAAAAGAAAGTACTCGTATCAGGTCTCCCTAAGAGAGAGAAAGGAAAAGTACGTGCGAATGTAAAGAGAGGAGTACGAGAAATAAAGAAAATACGGAGGAGGTACATTAAAGAGCGTATTCCCGAAATTAGTCGTAACAATATAAAAAGTATATGTGCCAGCATATCAGACGGCGGACAGGAAAGCATACTTTATGGACCTCCAGGGCCTTCTGAAACTCCATGGAGTTAATCATTGGATAGATGTATTTTCTGGAACAATAGAATCCTTCGTTGAAACATCGTTTGGAGGTGGACCTATTTACACTTTTAAACACGATTCCGATGGTTTCTACAGAAGCTATGTCTTCCTTCTAAACTCCGATGACGATAAACTCTTCCTCAGCTTTATAAGCACAAAGACACAGACACATCTTTCTATGAGCTAAGAAAAATACTAGACTCTATTTCAAACTTAAAACCAGGTAAATGGTTAAAAAAAGGCTCACGGATTCTTTAAACAACTAAATGTGAGGATAATATCTTGTTTGTTCCTATTTTTACGAGTTTGTAGATATCATGATAAAGGCAATCTTTCTATTCATGAATCACTAATTCCTTAAGAAATGCCGATTTTTATATGGCGTTTCGAGATCTTATAACTCTGGTTAATGCATATACGCTTTGCTTATATTGTAGATTTGGAAGTTATGTGGTATTCTGGTAATAATAAATGGATGAGGATAGAAGCGTAAGCAGCCTCTTGAGAGATTGGGCAGGGTTTCTCCAGAAGCAAGAGGATCCCTTCAAGGTCAATATTTGGAGAAACTTGGTGAAGAACTTTTCCACTAACCTCACCTATCAATACCATAGCATATATATGGCTGGACTTGGAGCAACCCCCCTTATGCTAGGCTACCTCAATAGCGCCAGTGGAATAGCTAACACCCTCTTGAGCATACCCACAGGGATCATGGGAGATCGGTTTGGTATCAAACGGGTTTTAATCCTCACTATGCTCACCTACATTCTAAGCTCAGTACTCTTTGGGTTGTCAAAGACCTGGGGGATAGCGTCCATTGGACTGATTATCTACGCTGTAGCATTCGTACTTGACAGGACCTCATGCCCCATGATCTGCGGCTCAACCCTTGCTACAGAGGAAAGAGTTACCGGGATGGGTATCTGTGATACGGTATCCTTCTTCCCTCAGCTAATAGCACCAATAATTGGAGCAACACTGATAACCTACTTCGGTGGAATGAATCCGAGTGGCATCAGACCTCTTTTCTGGCTGCAGTCATTGGGTCTGGTGGTTTCCCTCTATGTCGTGTGGCAGAGATTTAGCAACCCTTCAGGGCACATTATCGGGATGAAGTCTGGGATATTCAGCAATATCTCTAACATCTTCAAAGAGGGAACAATGATTAGAAGGTGGATATTAATGATCATGTTGGGTTCTTTCTGGTGGCAGGTCGCTTTTTACATCCCCTTGTACGCAGCTGAGATCAAGGGGGCGAACCAATTCATCGTGGGTGGCATGAGCACAGCAGCCACCATTGTGTACGTGTTCCTGGCTATACCCTTAGGCCACTTGGCCGATAATTGGGGAAGAAAAAGAATGATCCTATCAGGAGGCGTTCTCATGATACTATCATACCTTCTTCTCATATTCGCACCAAATAACCTGATTCTGCTGATATCAGGATTCCTAAGCGGGTTCAATATGACTATTGGTCAATCCCAGTTAGCGGTGGCTGTTGACCTTGTTCCTAAGAAGTACATGGGAAGTTGGTTTGGCTTGATGGGGTTCTTTAGAGGACTTGTCAGTATAGCTTCACCCGTAATATGTGGATATCTCTGGAGCAACATAAGTCCAGAAAGTGTATTCTGGTTGATAATAATAACGTTAATCGGGAGCATGCTCGTCTTGCTTACTGTGCCAACATCTGTAACAAGATAAATTGAACAAGTATCTATTGATATATAATATTTCCAAGGACTAGAGAGATAACGTTGGTTTTCACTCTATATAAAAGTACATTTAACTAGTCTTAGATAAAAAAAGTTCGTAAGAAAAATTAAGCACCAAGGAGCCTAATTTCTCATGTCGGGGATATTTAATAGAAGTTTACTCTTGACAACTTCTATACGTTTCTTGGAGAGGGAGTATGGGGAGGGTATACTAGAGATTCTAAGTGAATGGAAGGCTGAGAAGACCAAGGAGAGATGGCGCAGCATATCAGAGGAAACTGGAAGATATGACCCTGAATACTTAATCAGGCTGTTCAATGACGAAGTACACGATTACGAGGTTGTAAGAAAAAACAGGAGGGCTCTGGAGGTCAAGGTTCACAGGTGTGCCCACTCCGACGCCTTCAGAGAACTCAACTCTACTGAGATAGGTATGAAGATGATCTGCATGGGAGATTACGCCGTTATCGATGGTTTCAATCCTGAGATATCTTTCAAGAGACCAAAAACACTAATGGCTGGGGACGATGTGTGTCACTTCATATTCGAACTAGAATAACCTGCCTAGAACTAGTTCTATTCCAGAGGTTTCTCAAGTCATACACTAAAACAAAGCAGAACAGTAAAAAAGTAGATCTGTCTAGAGTTACTCTACCATGGTAGATAATGGTACTTCTATTATTGATAGGCTCATGAGCAGGAGTCTCGTTATAATGGTGCTTACACATACACTGGTTCACGCTGCTGGAAACATGCGGACCACACTATTCCCTGTTCTTAAGGAGGAGTTCGCCCTCACAAATCAACAGGTGGGATTAATAGTCGCGATACCAAGCCTGATACAGTTTCTAGTAAGCATCCCGAGTGGGATGATATCCGACAAATTCGGGCCAAAGAGAATTATCGCTGCTAGCATACTTATAGCCACCATAGGAGCGGTACTGGGAAGTTTATCATACACGCCTTGGATGTACATTATTGCCTCTACCCTCCTGACCTTCAACTCGACCCTGTACCACCCGCCGGCCCAGAGCTATGTCTCAGACATTACCAATCCAAAGGATCGCTCAAGGGCACTGGGTATATGGCATAGTGGAGGCACAACAGGTGTCAGCCTGGGGCCACTCAGCATAACCTTGCTCATGGGGGTATTAGCCTTCACATGGAGGCAAGTGTACGCATTCTGGATAATACCCACTCTGTTAGGCTTAGCAGCATTATACTTCGTAAAGTCCTCCTCCGAGCTGGTCGCTGATGAAGAACGAGAGGGGTGGCAGGAGAGAGATTTCGTGGACACACTTCTCAATAGAAATATGCTGTTTCTGCTTCTAGCTGGCACCGTTAGGCGCTTCGGGGGTGGACTCACCACTGGTTTCCTCAGCATATGGTTGGTAGAGACCCAGGGATGGACTGTTGGACAGGTAGGGATGATGCTTGGAATCAGCTCCCTCATCGGTATAGTTGCAAGCCCTCTCGGTGGAGAGCTGGCCTCTAGGATTGGTGAGAAACCTTGGTATGTCGGCACCCTCCTGGGGTCCTACATACTTTTTGCACTGGCCTTCCTCGCCAAGGGTTTTTGGTCTTTCTTCTTACTTTATATAGGCAGCAGGTTTTTCGGAATTCTAGGTATGCCAGCTAATATGACCTTAACTGCACGGTTCTCTCCTAGAAGGCAGAGGGGAGTCGGATTCGCGTTGTCCTCTATACCTATGAACGTCGCTATGCCAGTGGCGGCCTTGGTAGCTGCTTATATCGCTGATAACTACGGGCTTTACCCCATATTCATGACAACCGCAGTTATTTACTTCATCAGCCTGGGCATACTTCAGTTTGGTGTCAGAGATTAGGTTATTCTTTAATTTGGAAGTTTACATATCAGGTGCTATCGGTTCTGGCTGGTCTGGTCCGAGAACACCTTTTCTGATATCCGCGTAGAGGAAGTTCTCAGAAGGAACAGGAGAATCGGCTAGCCTTCTTAGCATAGATAGCTGGCCTATATGGGTCATTGCGTCAGAGAATGGTCCCTGAAGTAACATCTCAGGTGACACATCACAAGGAGACTTTTGTTTAATAGACACATCGAGTTTGTTCAAAGTCTCATAAAATCGCTCGACTTCGTAATCCCATGACCTCATGTCAATAAACGTATTATCGTATTTTTCGTAGAAACTGTGAGCATAAGTGAGTACACTCGATATATGATTTAACACCTGTAAAGGAGTCCTCACACCTTTTCCGATATATAATCCAGGAAAACCAGCTGGTGTATCCTTGATAGCTTTGGTTGCATGGTAAGCAATCGATGCAAGAAAGTGTCGCAGCATCGCGCTCTTATCCGACATATTTACTTATTTAGCTAATAGAGATAAAAAACCGAGGAATATGTTTGCCTAACTAATAGGGCATAGAAATATAGCTACTTCTGACCTTTTGCCACGCACTTCGGATCATTGGCACGGCCAGTCATACTACACTCAATGAACTTAACGCATTTTAAATGCGAATCCACAGTATAACTTGGCAGTACTCCACACTGTTTACCAGCCATTCTATAATTCCTCCAAAAACCTGCTTCAATTGAGCTTGATTCAAAGAACTGGCATGAAACTGGAATATAAACTATTCATCAAAATAGCCTGTTTTCGTCAAAAAATATTCTTCATTTAATCCTTTTGATATTGGCGCTTAAAGGCGCCCTCTGAGTCCATAGGGACAGATATGTACACAGAGACCGCAGTTCGCATTGCCGAAAACCTTCATTCTATTTGTAGTGTATTGATCACATTTCTTGGGGTCTAATCGTACGTCTCTATGTTCCTCAGAGGAGAAAGGCAGGCCGGTAATTGCTCTCGAGGGGCAGATATCCACACACTGTGTGCAATCTCCACACCTATTATCAAGGGGGGTCCCAGTCTCCAATGGTGCGTCTGTGAGAACACTGGCTAAACGTAGTCTTGGTCCATAATGTGGCGTGATAAGCAGACAGTTCCTCCCTATCCAACCTAAACCGGCGAGATGTGCAGCAACTTTATGCGAGAAGACTGCCTCAAAGTTACCATTATTTAGCATGGAGGATGCTGGAATTGGATACGCATTATATCCCGACTCCTGAACTTTTTTCGCCATCAATAATGAAGCTCTATCAAGGGCTTGATTAGCTGCGTCATATACTCCTCGGTAGGATGCTATTGTAACGAGGTCCTTGTGATTAATCAGTTGGTCTAGGACATTATCTATTAAGCGGATTCCGAGAGATATCGCTCTTGGGAACCCACCTACATGTTCTCCTCCTTGACGGGTTATAAAGTTCTTAGCTGAGAGAAGATCTGCTACCCCAAACAGGTCTATTCCAAGAGTCTTAGAGTACTTTTCAAGCTCATTATTCAAATAAAGACACCTAAATTTGATCAATTTACACACTAGTAAAAGATATTAACCTACCGTTCATTTTTTTTCAGGGGGGTACATGAAGTTTAGAATATAATATTTTGTTCTAACCTTCCTATTAGCTAACATATTATTCTCTATAACTCCAAGGAAAGTGATGCTCTATTATAGCTGGAAAAAACTTTGATAGCGATACATCTGAGTTGCTGCCAAATTTTGATCCAGAAGATCTATTGACTATAGGAACATTATCGACAAACGGGGGGTAAACACAATGTAAGTTACGTTATTTATAAATATGAGGTGACCTCCGTTCCAACTATCTCAAAGATTGATTATTTTCTCAATAATATCATTTATTTCAATAAGGCTAATCAAAAGTTACCCATTATTCAATCAAGCTCAAGGAAAACAGTACAACTAATGCAATTTCAGTATTACCTAGTAAAGATTTTATTAAACTATGATAGAGCAAGTTGTATGACTGGAAAAACAGAGATTCACATATATACCCTACCCGTATGCCCAAAATGCAAGGTCATGAAGAAGCGAATACAGGAGATCATTGAACAGGGAAACGATGTGGACCTGAGAGAATCCAGTCTATTATCAAACCCTGGCTTTGTATTTAAGAACAAGGTTATGGATGCGCCTGCCATGGAGATAAATGGTCAGGTTGTAACGGGAGTGATTTCTAAGGATAAAATCCTAGAACTAATAAGTGAAAGTGCTTAGAGAAGACAATATTATTAGTAAATATCAATCGTAAACAATATAACTTGTATAATGTTACCTCAAAATATAAATACTATATTAATAAACGAATACTAGGTAGCCGGTAGTCCCATGAGTTTCACTGATAAGATAGATGTATTAGATCTGATAATAAATGTACTCAACGAGCACGAGAGGAAGCTCGATGAGCTAGTTGACAGACTGGAGGTCATAACCAAGATACTGGAGGAGCATCCAGACTTCGCTGAACCTATGACAGTTTATCACTCCCATGTTGAGGTAATGGAAGACAGCTCCTATGTTTTAATCGTGGATGACGACGAGTTCCTTACAGAGACCTTCAAGGTACTCTTAGAAGACTCAGGTTTCATGGTCGAGACAGCAAACAATGGCAACGAGGCCATCCTCAAGGCTTCCCAGAGAAACTTCGATCTAGCAATACTTGATCTTATCCTACCTGACATGGATGGGAAGGAGTTGAGCAAGAAGCTAAAGAAGAAAAATAGAAGCATGAATGTAATTCTACTAACTGGTAAGGTTGAAGCCCTAGAAGAAATCAACTACGAGAATTCTGGGAGCGACGAGATACTTATAAAACCAATTAGCCCTGAGGAACTTCTTAAAGTAACAGAAAAATTGAAGAACCGGGTTTAACCGATTACTCTAGTATCGATAACCTGGATTCTATAGCGGGCTTGGGAAGTGCACCCAATGTCTTATCCACAAGCTTTCCGTCCTTAAAGTAAAGTAGAGTGGGTATACTCATTATCCCGTACTTACTCGGGACAGCTCTGTTCTGATCAACATTGAGCTTCCCGAAGGCAATGTCCTCCTTCTCCTTTGCTAGCTCCTCAACTATAGGTCCAATCATCCTACATGGACCACACCAAGCCGCCCAGCAATCAATAACCGCTTTATCATGTTTCTGTACGAATTCATCAAAGTTCTGGTCTGTTACCTCAAAAGGTCCTGCCATCTTTTACCGAATGAGGTTAATAAGCACTAAATATAAAGGTATTTTAAGATGTTCGTCATCATTGAACATGATGAGCCTGAAGGAAATACAAAGCATACTAAATGCTGAGGAAATTGGACCAGAGGAGCTTATGAAATGCGCCCTCGGGATAAAGCAAACCGAGATACAGGCATACTGCGTGTTGGTCAATCAGGGTCCAGTCAGCATACAGGAGGCCACAGAGCACTTGGACAGGAGCAGATCAACGGCCCAAAGGCTCCTACAGAATCTCGTGGAGAAGGGACTGGCGACGAGGGAAGAGGAGCTTATAGGACTTGGCGGATATAGATATGTCTATAGGGCTGTTAGCCCAAACCGACTAAAGATATCCATCACAGAGACCTTAGATAAGTGGTATAACAGGATGATGGATGAGCTCGATTCATTACCTGAGAAAATCGTTGAACTGAAGTGTACTGAGAAATAATATTAGCACCTAGTTAGGTATTTCTCGTACTCCCATTCGGTTATTTTCGGCCTGCTGGCAGCCCACTCTACCTTAGTGAATGAGGAGTAATCATTATATTCGGACCTCTTCAATTCGATGAGGTTCCTGTAGAGGTAGTCTCCCAGAGCATCCTTCATCATGGAGTCCTCCTCAAAAATATCCACTGCTTCGCCAAGGTGCTCAGGAAGAGTGCCCACCCCTAATTGTTTCATGTCCTTAGGTGTGAAATGATAGATGTTCTCAGCAATTGGGTCCATAGGTCGCCTCTTCTCCTCAATGCCCTCCCATCCAGCCTTTAGAAGCAGCGTTGCGGCGAGGTACGGATTGCATGATGGATCCGGGTGCCTGTATTCTATACGTGTGACTTTGTTCTTCTCGCCAGGTGCAAGAGGTACCCTGACCAAGGCTGATCTATTTGCATAACCCCAGCTCACATATACCGGTGCCTCGTAGTGGGGCACTAGCCTCTTATAGCTGTTAACTAGAGGCGCCATGACAAGAGACATAGCGGGTGCGTGTTCTAAGGTTCCCGCTATATAGTTTAGGGCCTTATCGGATATCCCGTAGTCTGTTTCGTCGTCGACAAAGATATTCAAGCCTGTCTCAAGCTCGATGATGCTCTGGTGAATGTGACAGCCGCTTCCGTTAATCCCCCAGAAGGGCTTAGGCATGAAAGTCGCGATGGTGCCATGTTTCTGGGCAATGGTCTTCACAGCCAGCTTATACAACATAACATTATCAGCGGTCTTCAAAGCGTCGCTGTACCTAAAGTTGATCTCTTGCTGCCCCATGGCCACCTCGTGATGAACCCTGTCAAGTTGGAATCCTGCGTCCTCGAGGACCATAAGGGTCTCCAACTTCACATCCTCAGTCGGGTCAAGTGGCGGGGCATCGAAGTAGCCACCGGCTCCAAAAGGTTTCACTGTATCCCCATTATTGGTAACGTAAAAGTACTCCAGTTCAGGACCAGTATTGAATCCATACCCTTTCTCCTCAAGCTCATCGACTGTTTTTTTGAGTCTACCTCTAGGGTCGCCATCGAAGGGCGTACCATCCGGATTACTGACATAACTGAACATAATTGCTATCCCGGGAGTCTCCCACATGGGTACCAAGAAGGTTGTTGGATCTGGGTGAAGGTGGAGGTCGCTCTTGTTTACCTCAGCGAAGCCCGGTATGCTGGACCCATCGAAAGCAATCCCATGTTCTAGGGTCTCCCTCAGCGCATACTCTGGAACCAGCATAGCCCTTGGACTACCCAATGGATCTACAACGATGAGCCTTACATATTTAATATCATATCTAGAGACCTTCTCCATTATTGGTTCGATCATATTCTCATTCGTAAGTTCCGATATCATAATATCGCATTCAACGATAAAAGGCGCATATATACTTTTTCCATAAATTACAGAACATATGTATTGTTTTACTCGATTATATCGAACATATGTATATATTATAAACATCAGAAATAATATTTTTACATGAATAACGCAAAAATTAAACAAACATGTCTTTTATAATACATCCTCCCGCAGGGGACAATACATACATAAGCCTAATGAATAGATTCTTATACAAGTGTATAGATAAATTCTAAAATAGTTAACATGTGTATAGGTGTAGATTGATGTTTGCTCTTGATGATATTGATAAGAAGATCCTGGCTGAGCTCCTAGTTGATTCAAAGAGAAGTTACCGAGACATTGCGAGAGCTGTAGGAGTCTCCGCATCTACTGTGATAAACCATATTAACCGTTTGGAATCAGCGGGAGTGATAAAGGATTATACGGTTAGGCTTGACTTTGAGCGTCTGGGTTTTGAGCTTACTGTAATAACAGAGATGACTGTTAGCAGAGGAAAGTTACTGGAAACCCAAGGGGAGATAGCCAAGATGCCATACGTCTGTGGGGTATACGACGTTACCGGAGAGATTGATTCAGTGGTTATCGCTAAGTTCAGGAACCGGCGTGAGTTGAGTGAATTCCCTAAAGATCTGCTAAGCATGCCTTATGTTGAGCGTACAAATACGCATGTTGTGCTTAATACTGTAAAGGAAGATTTCAGGATGTTGAATAATCTTAAATAAATTAGCTAGGAATTGTGTTTTAGGACCTCTCCCGGTTTCACTCCTTTGTGATTTCCCTTTTCAACGACTATTACACCATTTACTATAACGTATTCAATTCCCTTAGGGTACTGGTGAGGATCGATGAAGGTGGCCTCGTCTCTTACTTCATCTGGGTCGAAGATCGTGATATCCGCCTTGAAGTCTTCCCGCAATAACCCGCGATCCTTGAAACCCATTCTTAAGGATGGGGCGCCTGTCATTTTCCTGATGGCCTCTTGCAATGAGATTACTCCCTTCTCCCTAACGTAGTATCCAAGGACGCGTGGGAAGGTTCCATACAGCCTGGGATGTGGTTTACCCCTACCAAGAACACCCTCTGGGCTAATAGCACTCCCGTCGCTCCCAACCATACCTAGTGGGCTCTTCATGACCCACTCAACGTCCTCCTCGTTCATTCCGAACATGACGCTTGGTACCTGAGCATCCTCCATGATCAACAGGTCACATACGGCGTTGAAGGGATCTTTACCCATCATCTCACCCACTTCCTTCAGGTT
>WJIV01000081.1 GCA_014730055.1 Candidatus Bathyarchaeota archaeon | reverse complement strand
CTATGGCTTTAGCTTGTTATCCTACCTTATTAATTGCTGATGAACCAACAACCGCGCTAGATGTGATAGTTGCATCCCAAGTAATGGATTTAATAAAAGATCTAAGAAAAAAGCTTGATCTATCAATGCTGCTAATTACCCATGATATATCTGTAATTGCTCAAACATGTGATGAACTTGCAATTATGTATGCGGGAAAAATTGTCGAAAAAACTGATGTACCATCGATCTTTGAAAATCCATTTCATCCATATTCACATGCACTTATTAGAGCTTTCCCAACCATTAAAGGTGAAAAGCGTCAATTAAGAGGAATAGATGGAAATCCTTGTGACTTGATAGATCCTCCTAAAGGATGTAGGTTTTCACCACGCTGTCCTTTTTCTACAGATTTATGCTCTAATACTGAACCGCCTTTAGAGGAAATAAAAAAAGAACACTTTGTAGCTTGCCATCATTGGGAGAAAATTCAAGAGGAGAGATAATAATATGAATGAAGATTCCATAATAGTTGCAGAACATTTGGAAAAATATTTTGATATTAGAGGAAGTTTCATCGAATCCATTTTCTCAAGAGGTCAACAAAAATACCTGAAAGCCGTTGATGATGTTAGCTTTGAGATCAAGGATGGAGAAATTTTTGGTCTAGTTGGTGAAAGTGGGTGTGGAAAAACCACAACTGGAAGATTGCTCATGAATACCGTAAAACCCACAGGAGGTAAGGTGTATTTTGAGGGTAAGGATCTTTCTGAAATCAAGACACATGAAGAATTAAAGAAGCTATCTTTGAGAATGCAGATGATCTTCCAAGATCCATATGAGTACATTAGCCCATGGTTAAATATTCGTGATACTCTGGCCGAGCCTTTAAGGATTCATAATATAGTTGATAATGAAGATGAAGAAGAGGATAAAATTCAAAAAGTTATGGAGCTAGTTGGGCTAACTCCCGTTGATATGATATTACCAAAGTATTCATATGAGTTAAGTGGCGGACAGAGGCAGCGGGTGGTAGTCGCTAGAGCTCTATTACTGGATCCAAAATTCCTAGTTGCAGATGAGCCTGTATCAATGCTTGATGTGTCGATACGTGTTGGAATATTAAACCTTCTGTTGGACCTACAAAAGAAGTTCAATATGACAAGTCTATTTATTACACATGATATTGCTGTCTCTCGTTATATGTGTGATAGAATTGGAGTAATGTATCTAGGAAAAATTGTAGAACTTGGGCCTACTGAGAAAATTATAACTAATCCAACACATCCTTATACACAGGCATTAATATCTGCCGTTCCAGTTCCAGATCCAAAAATTTCAGTTGGAAAAATACCTATAGAAGGAAGAATACCCAGCAATGCAAGAGATCTTCCTCCAGGATGTAGGTTTCACCCCCGCTGCCCTTACGCTAAGGAAGGATGTAAGGAAAAACAACCGGAATTAGTAGAAGTAGAAAATGGGCACTTTGTAGCCTGTCACATATAACCTATTCTTAAAAATCAAATATCTTTTAAGCATTAATGATAGGAGGTATGTCTATGAAAAGATTAGGGATATTTCTTCTATTAATTTTGTCTTTAAACACATTTGCATTTACCTTTGCCCAAGAAAGAGATGTTAGCCTATCAACACCATTTCCAACAATAGAGTTTGTGTCAGGTCAAAGAATCAGATTTAAGATAACAGTAACAAATCTAGGTTCACAGGTAGAGACCTTAAATATTTATACCGAAGCTCCTAACAACTGGGAGATTCAAACAAAAAGTGATCTATATATAATAAAACAAGTTCATTTGGGAATAGATGAATCTCGGACTTTTGATTTAGAGGCTAATCCTCCACAGGGAGAAGAGTCTGGAAATTATAGTATTCTTATAAGGGTTACTAGTGCAGATGGACTTGTCAGTAAATTACTAAATTTAGGTGTTGAATTACCATCAACTGCTACTGATAGCGGTCTTTCCCTTATAGCATCATATCCTTCACTTGAAGGTTCAGTAGGTGAAGATTATGAATTTAGAATGAACGTAATTAATCTTGCAAACAAGGATGTAGTGGTATATTTTACAGCAGAGCATCCAGAGAATTGGGATGTGAATTTTAAACCAAGATTTGGGAGTAGTGTAGTTAGGTCCCTCGAATTTGCTTCAGGAGAAAATGATGTGGTAGTTATAGATGTATCTCCTCCACCTGATGTCGAACCCGGATCATATGAAATTAAAGTATTTGCTCAAACTGAAGAAGAAACACAAAGCCTTACCTTTAGTATTTACATAGTTGGTTCATATTTGTTAGATTTTAAACCTAGTAATAACCGTGTAAGCTTGAAGGCTAAACAAGGAGAATCTAATATTATCGCTTTAAATGTAACTAACTCGGGCTCAGCACCACTTGAAAATGTGATCATGTTTTCGGAAAAACCTTCTGGATGGGATGTTGACTTCGAATCAGAAGAGATATCTTCATTACAGAGTGGAGAGTCGAGGCAAATACGTGCAAATATTGTTCCTCCAAAGGATTCCATACCAGGAGATTACATTGTGACTTTATACTCTGCTGTTCAATCTCGAGGCATATCTAAGACATTAAATTATAGAGTTACTGTAACAGGATCTACTTCATGGGGATTCATAGGT
>WJIV01000080.1 GCA_014730055.1 Candidatus Bathyarchaeota archaeon | reverse complement strand
GTCAGGATTACAGGAGCCACGGCTGTAGATTACCCTAGCAAATTAGAATGCTGTGCAGGTCCACTCATGGGAGTTCGTGAGAATGTCACATGGAGCGTAGGAATGGATAAAGTAAAAGAAGTAAAAGAACTCGGCGACACGCTATCAACAGCCTGCCCATTCTGTTACCTGACATATGAAAGATGCCAGTTAATGAATGAAGATGAATCACCAAACTTGCCCATTGTTCACTTACCACAATTACTAGGATTAGCCTTAGGTTTAAGTGAAGAAGAAGTAGGTCTAAGTGAAAACAAAGTTGATACAAAAATTATCATGGAGAAACTGGAGTGAGTTCAATGGAAAAACTAAAATTCGGTTTCTACTGGGCCGCTAGCTGTGGAGGATGTGAGATAGCTGTACTTGATGTTGATGAGGCAATACTGGAAGTACTAGATGTGGCAGAGGTGCTCTTCTGGCCAGTAGCCATGGATATCAAATACAAAGACGTCGAAGAAATGGAAGACGCCTTCATGGACGTTGTTTTCTTCAATGGCGCAATAAGAAACGAAGAACAGGAACACCTAGCAAAACTTCTAAGAAAGAAGACAAAATACCTGGTGGCTTTTGGTTCATGCGCCCATACTGGAGGTATCCCCGGGTTAGCTAATCTCTCCAATCGTGAGGAGATATTCGAGAGAGTTTATATCTCCTCTCCTTCAACTGTTAATCCCGAAAAATATACTCCAAAAACCGAGTTCGATGTACCGGAAGGAAAACTGCATATACCCGAGTTTTACGATGAGGTTCAACCCCTTGATGAAGTGGTTGATGTGGATTACTATCTACCAGGATGTCCACCCCCCGCCGATCTTGTGTTAAATGCAGTTCGAGCTATTGCCTCAGGAGAACTTCCTCCAACTGGAACAATATTGGCCCCGAATCTAGCGGTTTGTGACGAGTGCCCGAGAGAGAAGGAGGGTAAACAGATCAAGGTATTGAAGAGGATAATCTATGAAGAGCCTGATCCAGAAAAATGCTTACTCGATCAGGGGTTCATATGTATGGGACCAGCTACTAGGGGAGGTTGTGGAGCACAGTGTCTGAATGCTAATATGCCCTGTACAGGCTGTGGAGGAGCTTTACCTGATGCAATTGAGCAGGGCTCATCAATGATATCAGCGCTATCAACGGTACTTGGTCTTGCATCCGAGAAGGAGGATGATTTTGACTTTGAGATGCTCCTCGAGCAACTGAAGGACCCCGTGGGTACCTTCTACAAGTACTCACTGGCTGATAGTATAATTAACAAGAGGGTAAAGAAATGAAAACAATAACAATAGATCCAATAACAAGACTTGAGGGACACGGGAAGATTGAGATCTTTCTTAACGAGGCTGGTGATGTAGACAACGCTTATCTTCAGATACCAGAGTTGAGAGGCTTTGAGAAGTTCTGCGAGGGCAGAAGAGCTGAAGATATGCCAATAATAACGCCAAGAATCTGTGGAGTATGCCCTGTAGCACACCACTTTGCAGCTGCAAAAGCCTTAGATGCTGCCTTTAATGTGGAGCCGACTGGTACTGCAAAAAAATTAAGGGAGTTGATGAACTGTGGATATTTCATTTACGATCACACACTTCACTTCTACTTCCTAGGAGGGCCAGATTTCGTGGTTGGCCCAGACGCACCGCCCGCAGATAGGAACATATTTGGTGTTCTCAAGAAAGTAGGCCTTGATGTTGGTAAAGAAGTAATAAAACACAGGGCTTATGGTCAGAGGATAACCGAGATATTGGGAGGTAAAGCTACTCACCCAACATGCGGTATTCCTGGAGGTATTAGTAAAGGTCTCAACGAGGAAGAGCGGCAGAGAATTGAAGATATGGCGCGAAGTAGCGTTGAGTTCGCAAAGTTCACTTTAAACATATTCAACGACATTGTATTATCTAATGAAGAATACGTTGATCTGATACTAAGTGATCCATATCAATTAGATACATATAATATGGGGCTAGTCGACGAGAACAATCATGTGAACTTTTACGATGGAATCATCAGGGTCACAGACCAGCAAGGGAATGAATTCACCAAGTTCAAGGCTGCCGATTACCTAGACAATATCTGCGAGCATGTAGAACCCTGGACCTACAGCAAATTCACTTACCTAAAAGATATTGGCTGGAAAGGATTCACAGATGGCCCCGATAGTGGTATCTACCGCGTGGGACCTCTTGGTAGGCTAAATGCTTCAGAGGGTATGTCAACTCCTCAAGCCCAAGATGAATATCAGAGAATGTATGATACACTAGGAGGAAAACCAGTCAAGAGCACACTTGCTTTCCACTGGGCTAGATTGATCGAACTTATGAACGCAGCGGAGAGAGCGGTCGAGTTAGCGACGGATCCAAAAATAACTGATACAGATCTTAGGAATCCAATTGGTGAACCAGGTGAGGGTGTTGGGGTTGTTGAAGCTGCGCGTGGTACATTGTATCACCACTATAAAATAGACGAGAACGGAATGGTGGAAAAAGCCAATCTGATAGTAGCAACAACTAACAACTACGCTGGTATCTGTATGAGCATCAGAGACGCAGCTAAAGGTCTAATTAAAGGAGAAAAAGTGAATGATGGCCTACTTAACATGGTAGAAATGGCCTTCAGAGCCTATGACCCTTGCTTCGGATGCAGCACTCACGCCCTTCCAGGGCAGACACCTCTAAAGGTCAACATATACGACAGCAAACAAAAACACATCCAGACTCTTCAGAGGGACTAAATCCCTTTGAGGACCCTCGTAATTGGCGTGGGAAACCTCCTCCGGTGTGATGACGGAGCGGGTATACACGTAGTCAACAAGCTACGTGAACTACCCCTCGATATTGAAACTCTTGATGTAGCTCTTGGAAGCATAGAGATCTTAGAAGCCATGAAAAACTACCAGAGAGTTATCATCATCGATGCCATCATTACAGGGTCAGACCCTGGGACAATTTTCTTTATAAACCTACCCGATTCTAACTTAGAAACCCAGTTTTCTGGGAGTCACGGCATAGACCTTCTGACTACACTGGAACTAGGAAAACGCCTATACGGAGATGAGATGCCCGAAGAGATCATAGTAATAGGAATTGAAGCGGCAGACATAACAAATTTAGAGGAGAAATGTACCCCCGAAGTAGAAAAAGCTGTAAATAAAGTAGTAAAAGAAATATCAGATATCGTGGGTCGTGGTTAATGAAAAGGTCAGCAATCATTCTGGCAGGAGGAGCCTCAAGTAGAATGGGCACTGATAAAGCCTTTATAGAGTTTCAAGGAAAAGCGCTTATCAAATGGGTGATTGAAGCTATAGAAAATTCCGTTGATAAAATTTACATTTCCCTCTCTAAGAACCAACAAAATAATTATGATATGGAATTACCTGATATCACTTTGGTCAGGGATATATATCCTTACAGTAGCCCACTAATCGGACTTGTATCAGCTCTGAAGATGATCAAAACAGGATACACTTTCGTCACAGCATGTGATATGCCCTTCATAAAAACTGAACTTATTGATTATCTTTTCAAACAATCTGATAACAATCCTGGTTCCATTGTAGTGAAACCAGATGGCTGGATAGAGCCATTTCTATCGGTGTATCATGTACCCATATCATTATTGGAGGCTGAGAGACTGGTTCTTGCAGGGGATCTCAGAATAAGAATGGTTGCTAGAAACTTGATTTATATAAAAAAAATAAGTATCCAAGAAATTAAAAAGATTGACCCGAAACTTCAATCTTTAACAGATATCGATACTATAGAGAAACTAAGTTTAGCTAGATTCTTAACCTAATATTTGTTTCTTAAGCTTTTTTGCCTCTTCTAATCCGGTTAGACCCTCAAAGATCGCCACACCTGAATTTATGATGCTACCAGTAATTCCTTTAGACTGGAAAGTTGTACCCATCTCGGAGGAAATAACCAAATTATAACCAATTTTCCTAATATTTTCATTTAACTTGTCCAAATTCAGTTTCTCATTAATTTCAGGGTTGTAAATGAAAGTTCTTCCCCCCTCTCTACCACATATTTCTTCCCATGTTGAGAACTCTATATTCAGAGGAGAATTGCATGAACCACAAACTGGGCAGTCCTCATTTTTTGATAGATTGATTATCTCAATACTAAGGTCAGTGAGATCAGCGAATAACAGCTTATTTTTTAAAACCGGTTCCTCGCCTAGTAGAATCTTCACAGCCTCACTTGTTTGAATGCTACCTATCAGGTTAATCACAGATGGATGTACTCCCTGAACAGCACAACTCGGAAGGTCCTCGTCCTTAATACCTCCTTGGAAGCACTCGAGGCACGCTGTCTCTCCGGGGATTATAGTGGAAGTATTCCCATTCTGCATAATTACTCCACCATAAATGAAGGGTATATTCAGTTTTTGGCAGGCCCTGTTTAAAGCGTACCTGGGTGCCATTGCATCCAATGCATCAATAACTAAATCGACGTTCTGTATCAGTGATATGGCATTTTTCGGTGTGATAGGTAGTGGCACTGGATCCACTTCAATAAATGGATTAAGCTCGATTAACCTACTTTTTGCAGCCTCAACTTTTGGGATACCTATCACATTTACACCGTAGAGATGCTGTCTCTGAAGGTTGCTGATATCTACAATATCACGATCAATTACCCTGATAAATCCAACTCCCATGGAGGCTACTTGCATCAATATGGGACTACCAAGGCCACCAGCTCCTGCTACCAGGAT
>WJIV01000079.1 GCA_014730055.1 Candidatus Bathyarchaeota archaeon | reverse complement strand
CTCCTCACTCGTGCCCTTAAGGAGTTCGCCATAAGCGTTCCATTCACCTGAGGCGACTGCATGGTGTGCTTCGTCGATAGCCCCTAGATTCACGTAGGAGCTGATAGCTTCAGACAGGGCCATCAAGCTACCAGGCTGATCCTTAATCTTAGCCTGAAGATGAACCAGGCGAGTATCCGGAGTGAAAAAGTCTATGAATATCGCCCGAAGCCTGGGCCAAGCTTTGACAACACCTATGTTGCTTCGTTTTATCTTTGACTCAGCAGGCTTTTCCGATATTACCATTACTCCATCCTCGGCTTTCTCAGCGTTGAAGGTGGAATCAAGCTTGAAGCCCATGGGGAACAACTCCGTGATTTCCCTGTTAGTGACAAACCCTCCCAGATCGCTTACCTCATCCATGATGGTCTCTGGTTTAGAGTCGCTTCCTGTGAAGTCAACTAGGAACTCCGAGACCCAGATATTGCTGAACCCGAAGCCCCCTCCACTGAGTATGTTCAAGCCTCTTTCGCTGAAGATCCTGGTTACATTGTGCAAGCTGCCCCTGATATCGTTAAGGTAGAAACGGAAGTAATTTGTCATGCTCGTGAGATGAAGGGGGGAGAGTATCATTCGACCAGTCTCATGATCCAGGAAGCTGAAAAGGTTCTGACCCGGGAAAATCCCTATCGCCCCAGCGGTCTTGGCTGGTATGTTTAGCCTCCAGCCATTTTCGGAATGAGAGATACTTAGGTGCTCACAAACTATCATAACTAGTTTAAGAAAAATTGAGCTTATAATCAAATTGGGCAAGTAAAACTATCCATGAACCCAAGCAAAGGACGGGTTTATTCCTGGTTTTCTTGCAGGAAGAGGTTTCTTATGTGTCTCGCATTTGAGAACTCAGGATCTGACTTCATCTCCTCCTTATTCTCCTCATAGTATTCTACCAGTTTTTTTGGTCTGCTCTTGAGCATTCTTCTAAGGTATTTGAGTTCATCTATATACTTTGTAAGGATATCCCCTGCATAGACATTATCCTCAATAAGGGACTCCACGAAGAGAGGGTCTTCTCCTAGAATAGTATGCGCTAGTGCCAGCTGGGTTCGGAAAGTTGGTCCACCCATCTTTCTTAGTAGTGTTAAGTCTTCATCCACCATGCATCGCAGAAAAACAGAGTTCATGAAGTAGGGCAGCGAAAGGATGAGAGCCATTGATCTATCGTGCGTCTCAGCATCTAGCACCATGATATCTGCCCCTGGAAACAACTCTCTGGTAAATTTCTCCTCTCTATCCCTATCAATCACGGGAACTATAACGATTCTCTGCCCCTCAATGCTATCAACATCGGGTCCAAACATTGGATGCAGGGATAGTGGAGTTATCTTCTCAGAGTTTCTCTCTAGCGCAAGGACTGTCTGATTCTTTATGGAGGATATCTCAACGACTCTCAAGTCCCGGCTCGTGTTAGAAGAGACCTCCTCAATAATCTCCGGTGTTATACCGATTGGGGTGCAGATAATTACCGTATCAGATTCAGATAACAAATCCTGGATTGAATTATAGGCGCTGCTACCCGTTTCAGCAGCGATATTTCCCGCTAGACTGTTATCGGTATCAAATATGTTTAGTTCATGACCCTGGTTCAATAGGAGCTTGATAAAAACAAACACCCATTTTGCCCGTTCCTATTATCCCAATCCTCATTTTTCTCCAAGCTACAGATATTCACTTGATATTTCAACATTCTCGGTAGGTTTACCTGCCCATGTTAGCAAAAAGCCTCATAGCCACATTTAGAACATTATTGTCCATAAATATGGCATATATGTCGTAAAGGATATATTGTTCGTAAAATTATTACATTGTTGGTAGGTTATAATGAACCCGTGTAGGCTGTGTATTAAAAAATACAAGGAGACCCCCTGTGAAGGCCTTGGTCATTGCGCATTCGAGAACTCATTTGAGTTGGAGTTAGCTGAAGAGATAGATGAGGATTATAGGCCTACTATAACGGCTGTTTAATAGGTGTAATTTCAAGTGAATGTTATGAAACATGTTCTTACTGATTTTGATCTATCAAAAGAGGAGTTAATTGATGTACTGGACTGGTCCTCTGAGATAAAGTCGAACCCCACTAATTATGGGGATGTTATGAAGAATAAGACCCTGGTAATGCTGTTTGAGCTATCCAGCTTAAGGACTAGGATCTCCTTCGAGACTGCTATGAACCAGATGGGTGGAAACGCCATATTCTACAGCATTGAAGACGGGGGTTTCACTAGAAGCGAGACTCTCTCGGATGGGGTGAGAAATCTCAGCAGGTACGCCGAGTTCCTGATGGTGAGGGTACTTAAACATGAGGACCTTGAAAGAATTGGTAAAGCGGCCTCTATACCTGTAATTAATGGTATGACGGAGTTGTATCATCCCTGTCAGAACATGGCAGATCTGCTAACCATCAGGGAGAAAAAGGGTAGGTTCGATGGTCTGAAGTTAGCTTATGTTGGAGATGGCGGCTGTAACACGGCTAACTCAACCATGATAGGCTGCAGCTCTGTAGGGATGAATGTGACTGTTGTTTGCCCAGATAATCCAAGTTACTCTCCAAGCTCGGAGTTGTTAAAGAAGGTGAAGGAGTTCACTGGCAGTGATTTAGAAGTGACTCATGAAGTCTCAGAGGGAGTCGAAGACGCTGATGTTATATATACAGATACCTGGGTTAGCGCTGGTACCGATAAGGAGAAAACAGCCAGGTTGCAAGCTTTCCCACCTTATCAAGTGAATATGGAGGTTGTCAGAGAAGCTAAACCTGACTGCATAGTAATGCACTGTCTACCAGCCCATAGAGGATACGAGATAACAAGCGAGGTTATGGACTCAGATCAGTCAGTGGTCTTTGATCAAGCAGAGAACAGGATGCACGCCCAAAAAGGACTGTTATACTGGTTTCAAAATTTTTAGGATAAATAAGCTGACATAAGGATCAGAATAAGTGAGAAGGAATGATTGGCGCCCCGGGGAAGACTCGAACTTCCGACCACCTGCTTAACAGGCAGGCGCTCTACCTACTGAGCTACCGAGGCAATTTCTCAATTGAGTCTAGTTTTTCCATAATAAACTTTCTTACAACGTCAGGTTTGGCTCTAGCGCGGACACGTCTCAGGACCTGACCAATAAGGTAATCCACAGCTTTCTCAGTTCCATAAAGATAGTCTTGGACTGCTTGAGGATTATCAGACATAACATCCTCAACTACAGCGTTGAGCTCATCCACGGGCATGATACCTAGCTGTTTCTCTTCTACTATCTTCCTGGGAGATTTACCTGTAACTGTGTAATCTTTGATAAGTTCCTTAGCCAGTCTCTCAGATATTACTCCTTCATCGATGAGCTCTAGTAGCT
>WJIV01000078.1 GCA_014730055.1 Candidatus Bathyarchaeota archaeon | reverse complement strand
GGTCCAAGCCTCCTAAAAACATTGGATGGGATAAGCATGGAAGAAGCAAAAGTTAAGCCACTAGGTGAACGCCACAGCATATGGGAGTTAGTTGATCACCTAGCTTTTTGGAATGAGGCGGTTGCTAAATCAGTAGGGCAGGAAAGGATGCCCGATCCGAGTAATGTTGTAAGCTGGCCAGAGGTTGGTGATACGGAGTCCGAGTGGAAAGCCTCAGTTGATAAATTGAGACAGAGGGTACACCAGTTGCTGGATGAACTCGCCGATTGGAAAAATGAGGATCTAGAGAAAGAGGTACCGGGAGCAAATTACAACTTTAAGCAGATGTTACACGGAGTAGTGCATCATAACCTTTACCATGCAGGGCAGATAGCGATACTTCGGAAAAAAATCTAGTGTTTGGATTCTTTCAGATGGTTATAAATTGAGTCCAATACAAGAAATCCATTTTTAATCACCGATCTCATAATTTCATTATTTTTGAATTCTGTCTCAAACATCCTCCAGCCCTCTAAATAATACTCCTTATAGTATTCGGCGGTATCAAAGTATCCAGTGTTCTCTAATTCCCTATGTACCTGAGTGCGGTTTAAACCCCAGACATACTCGGGATCCTCTGTCTGACTTAGGAGTCTGATAGGAGAAGGGCTGACCCTCCAGCAAATGCTCCTAATGACCCTATAGTAATCCATCCCAATGCGATCTACGAGCATCATAGGCATAGAGGCAAGGAAGGGCCCTAACTCCTTCAGGCTATGATAATCCTCATCTCTGATATCTTCACAAGTTCTTGGCTCTCCAGGTTTCACTTCACCATAAATTACCTTGATTTTTTCTTTGTCTTCCGGTATCCAGCGCGGGTCTAGATTCTCCATGGTTACAATCTGTGGCCTAGGGATATGCAAATATCCTGGCCTCAGGGATTTGAACAGCTTTTCATAAAGAGAGCTTATTTTTAGAGAAGACAGGAAACCTTCCTTTGTTGATGGAAAAAGAGGCTTATCATCACAAGTCTTGATGTGTAGGTCTATATCACTAAGAATAGGAACATAATCAATTGGACTCTGCCAGAACTTTGTTGCTGATCCCTTAATATATGCGAACTCCAAGTTCTCTAAGTGATTTGAGATTATATCCGTCCATGCTTCAATTGCAGCTTCAACATCTAATCGCGCGTTCCTCAGATTTTCTGGATCCATAGTAGAATAATATTCAGAAGAAGGATAAGTTTAATCTTCCTTGTTGAAATGACTTTAATCCTAAGATTCTTGTAGGTCCCTAAAAAAGGACGTGCTAAGTGTTCAAATTATAAGGGTTGTATACTATTGATTTCTCGATGAGAATTAGAAATCCCTTATTCATTGTTTCATTGTTTTTCTTACTTGTTTATATCTTTATTTTTGCTCCATCTGGTATCTCGAATAATTTTGATCTGATACGTAAGATGTACTCAACGGAATTTAGATCGGTTAATCCATTAATTTTTTCAGTTTTCAATCTATTAGGAGTATGGCCTATGGTTTTTGGGATTCTTGTGTTGGAGGAAGGAAAGTCGCAAAGTTTTCCGGTATGGCCATTTATTCTTTTAAGTATCTTTACGGGCGGTTTTGTATATCTCATTTATTTTGGTATAAGAAAATCAATCGATAAGAAACTTCCAAGAACAAACTTACAGAAAAAAATTGAAAAACCCATGAACCTGTACTTTTTGACGTTTGTGACAATTTCATTAATTTTATATGGAACTATATTTGGGAATGTAGTTGAATATATACAAAGTTTCACTCAGAACAATCTGGTCCATGTAATGACTATAGACTTCTTGTTATTATCGATTCTATTTCCAGGTCTTATGATAGATGATATGATGAGAGAGGAAAGTTATGATCTGAGAAGGTTTCTACTTTTCTCAGCAGGCTCAGTATTAGGAGCTAATATGTACTTGTTACAAAGACTTCGAAAAAATGGGTAATTTATATTTATTAGAAATTATCAGATCAAATCAATAGAATAATAGTAGAGATTATATTAGTATCGGGCTTTACAGTTTTGTTTTTGATTATAAACAGGATCTCATTTTTTTCCTCACTCCTATCCACTCAACAAACCCTTTTTTTTTTCTTCTCGATTTATTTTCCCTCCATTCTCAAAAATTCAGGATTCTTCCATTCGCGGATCTACATCCGAGAACAAGTACCTTATTCTATTCTGGTAGTTCTCTACTTGTCAATGGTGTTTCTTCATCATTAAGGATAGATGTTATAAGTTCTGCCGCAATTTTTTGATTCATTTATTTAATTTCACTTGAAACAATTACTCACAAAGGAGCTTGCACTGGATAATGTGGTTTTAGGCGGATAGAAAGCTGATTGCGTAATAGTTTTCCTACGGAATAACGTTTTTTAAAAATTGGCAATGATAAGTATCGTATAGAAAAATGAATTCAAAAAGTAAAGAGTATTGAAAAAAAACTATTATCTTACTTTAGCTAAAATGGATAGATCAAGAACACGATCTATATTTATACGACTTTTTATTTAGGTTTATTAGAATCCCGGTTTCTACTTAAGTATGTCAAGTAAGATTGACCTCTACGCTAGTGCTCATAAAGGTCAGAGATATCAACTCTCACAGATTAATACTCAAGCGGGGACTCTTAACATGTACAACTCTAAGGCAATAGAGAACTTAATGTTAGGATTTGAGGAACTACGAAAGGAATTTTTCCTTCATGCAACTCTGGAAGAGAACTATATACACCCGCTACTATACGAGAGAAAACCTGAAGGAGCAAAGGACCTTGAAAAGGACCATAGGAAACAGAGAAAGCAACTGGATGATCTCAGAGAACACTTGATTACCCTCCAACAAAAGCCAAAAAATTTCGAAAAGAGAAAAGAACTTGCATTAGAGTTTTATAGAGGGCTAAACCGATTTACTGCCGATTATTTAGTACACATCGATAAGGAAGAGGAGATTATACAGCCTTTTCTATGGAATCTATGTACAGATGAAGAACTTGCAAAAGCTTACGGAACATTAATCTCAAGCATGGAACTAGGGGAGTTAATGATGTTCCTTAAGATAATGTTCCCAGCAATGAACATATATGAGAGGGCTAAGATGATAGAAAGTTCAAAACAAATTGGTCCTGAAGCTTATAACAAAATACTGCAACTCGCGGAACAAGTTCTAGAAAGTGATGAATGGCAGGAATTGAACAGCAGAATGAAAAAGGAAAAGCTCTATTAAGCTAATTTTCATGCATAATTATATTTCAAAAATCAAATAGTACTTTTATGTAGAAATTTGAAAGATACTCAAATTAAGGTTCAAAGTCGCTAAAAACGTGGTTTCTCAATAAGATTTTCAATGATCTCATCGCTATAGCTAAGAAGCCGCCCCAATCTCCTAGCTATCTCTTCCTCATGTTTACTATTAAGTTCCCCTGATTCTTCAAGCCGTTTCTTATGTTCCTTAAGTTTCATGTATTCCTCTAGGGTTGCTGAAGAGTCAGCTAAATGAATTACAGTTTTATCTCTAGTATATTCGGGGTTAAAAAGAAGAGTTTCAAGAAAGTCTTTGTCTGTATATATCTCTACCCCGTACTCGTAGGCTATTATCCTCGTATCTTCAATGAGTTCTTTGTATTCTTCCTCGTCCAGCGGGGGACTTAATCCTAGACGTTTAACACCACTACCGACCACCTCAGCAAATGCGTAAATCATACCAAGATAGAAACTATGTTTATCGAGTTTATCTACATTGAATTCTTCCATAAGGATATATTATGGATCCCTACAATATTTTATATTAGTTATATGATTGCCTTTTTTGTGAAGAAAAGAACAAACTAATGCGATTATTTAAGAATCATTAACTGTGCTCCTGATGATATTCTCAAGAGATATCTCCATATGTTTTTCTTAATTTGTATTGCTTGGGAAATGATATATTCATGATGTATTGCATCTCATAATCTGGAGGTCTAGATAATTGGAGGCGCGGGAATATTGGAACAGGATTAAGGATGTATTCAGCAACAGGAACATTCTCGCAATTTCAATAACCACAAGCCTATGGAGCCTCATGCAGCAGGGTTAGAGCCCTTTCTGGCCAAAGTATATGAAGGATAGTTTAGGTGCATCAGTTACGATAATAGGCTTGATTACTGCAATCACAACAGCTGAGAGACTGTTGTTCCAACTACCCGGTGGAATCCTAGCTGATCGCTACGGACGGAAAAAAATTATAGTATACGGTACCCTCATTAGGACTTTGTCACCATTAATTTACTTCTTTACACCTAGCTGGGAGTGGATATTACCAGCGGCATTGATCAATGGTATGGCGAGTCTTTACATGCCAGCATTCTCTGCTATCATCGCTGATAGTCTGCCTGAGCAAAGACGTGGGGCGGGATACGGAGCCTACAATACGATAACTAATCTACCAATGATGCTAGGTCCACTGATTGGCGGTGTGGCAATCGAGTCATATGGATATGAAACCGGTATCAAATTGTTCGTTGGGCTTCAAGTTATTACTGGTATTATAATGGTGGTGGTCCGCCAGATGATCCTTAAGGAGACAATAGAATCCAAGGATAAAGTTGAGAGGAGAAGCCTCATACCAACAACGAAAATGTATCATGAGCTTCCAGATACAATCAAGGTGATGATCATAGTAGCTATAATAGGAAGCTTCAGCAGCCGTCTGATATTTGATCTGATAAACCTATACGCCCTTGAGGTTCTAATGTTAAGCCCATCTCAATTAGGTTTAATCAACACTGCAGTAGGAGCAACATCCACGATCCTGGCATTACCTGGAGGTATGCTAAGTGACCGTTACGGCAGGAAAAATAATATAATGTTGGGAAGAACTGTCTCACCTATTAGCCAAGGCTTGGTAACACTGACTTCTGGATTCAATGGATACTTTGCAGTCAGGATTTTTAATGCTGCAGGTATTGCAATTGGAGGTAGCGGTATGGAAGCTGGAGGGCCAAGCTGGAACGCCTTGATAGCAGATATTGTACCACCTGGTAAACGCGCTACTGTGCTTGGAACTATTGGGACGTTGACTGCTGTTGTTGCTGCACCGGGCTCTGTATTGGGAGGATGGTTATGGGATAACCTAGCACCCCAAGCACCTTTCCAACTGAGCATGGTCACAGGGCTTGTGTCTGCCACCCTTTTCTGGCTCAAAGTGAAAGAAAGCAGAATGCACCCTATTACAATCGCAGTTAAACCTGAGGACGATCATTGATTCTTACAAAGGAGTATTCTGTAGCGTTAGCTTTGTTCGACTTGATTACGTAGTTTATTTAAAGCATCTTTTTCAAGGAGTAGAGAAACACCTGTTCCAATGACGAGAGCCCAAAAATATGGACCGTATCCAAGAAAAGATATTTCCGAGATTGCTATAGTAAATGTAAACAGTGGTCCTAGAATTAACGGACCTTTTGTTATCTGCTGAAGAGCATTCTCTAGAACATTAACTACCGATATGCCTGCCAAGGTTAATAGAAGAACTAAAGGTATCGCAGAGGCAAGGCCTACAGCAATACTAGCGAAAAATCCTATAAAAACTGCAACTAATCCAGAAATATACACGGATTTATGGCGAAGGGATTTATCACCTGCACCCGGCCCAGCAACAAGAGATGTAGCGGGTAAAGAAAGAGAAACACCGATTGGTCCAAAGAGAGATCCAATGATCGTACCGATACCACTTATTACGCTGATAACTAATTCCGGAGGATCGTATTCTTGACTCTGTAAAAATCGGATTGAAGGTAAATTTGATTGGATAGTGATTAGAACAAAAAAGACTGGAGCAGCAGTTATTATGGCTTTTAAAGAAAAAACAGGCATCGTTAATTCAGGAATAGTTAGATATAACTGACCCTCCAGAGGTTTGAACTGCCCCGCATAGACCGAGCATATAAGGCCTGCTATAAGGGCTGGTAGTATAGCTGGCAGGCGGTTGTCCAAGAAACGACGGCTTATTAGATAGGCTAGTAATGTTCCACCTACTATTAACGTAGAATCACCTAATGATGTAAATATAGCTGTAACAAAGGGAAGAACTGCACCAGCAAGAAGTCCATACACTATTGGTACAGGTACATAGGAGGTTAGCCGTTCTGTAAGACCCAATAAACCAAGAATTGCGACAAAAGTACCCGCAATAATTGATGCCCCAATGAGTTCCGGGTATGCGATCTGGGCTTCGAGTCCGCTTATGAATATAATGAAAAAAATATTTCCAGTAATTAAAATTGGTTGACGATATCGTACCGTTAAGACTAGACCTAGGAGAGCTGAAATCCCATATAAAGACATTATCCAACTACTAGTTTGAAGTTCAGATAAGCCCAGTACTTCAGCAGCAGTTAATGGAATACTCAAAACACTTGTGAAAATTATGATCATGCGAACCGCTGCCCCTATTGAAGGTATGTTTCTTTGAATTACTTCCGATTCCAAAATAGGAGTATTTTCTTCATTATTTGTCATGCTATTCACAAGTCAATATACTGTTTGCAAGAACTGTTATAAACAAACGTGATTCGGCTGTTTTCTTTAAAGTGCGATCAATTTTACAATCAAAAATGTTTTTCATTATGATGAAAATATTTGATGAGAAGGAAGGTTAGTATGAGTTAAGGTAAACTCATAGGTTTTGATGCTATTTTTAACTATAGGCTCTATATCTATTTGAGGATATGATATTTATCACCATTCTTCTATACCCTTTATATATTCAGTTAGTCCACCTTTTTCCAATATTTCTAACATGAAATCTGGCAAAGGTTTGAATTTAAAACTTGATTCCTTCGTTTTATTAATTATCAGACCTTTTTCCACGTCAATTAAGAGTAGTTCACCGGTTTCTACTCTTTCGATTACATTATCGCATTCCATTGCTGGTAATCCAATATTAATGCAGTTTCTGTAAAAGATCCTAGCAAAACTCTCAGCTAGTACACACCCAATTCCTGCATATTTTAAGGCAAGTGGAGCGTGCTCTCTGCTTGATCCACATCCAAAGTTATCTCCAGCAACAAGAATATCGCCTTTCTTAACATTATCCCTGAAACTCGGTTCATATTCCTCAAAGACATGTTTCTCCATCTCCTCGGGGTCTGTCAACTCCATGTATCTTCCCGGTATTATGTAATCTGTGTTTATGTTATCCCCAAACTTCCATGCTTTGCCTTTAATCCTCATCATGAGACCTCCTTTGGATGAGTAATAAAGCCTGTGAGAGCTGATGCAGCCGCAACAGAAGCATTACTAAGGTAAACATTTGCCTCAGGACTACCCTGCCTCCCTCTGAAATTCCTATTACTCGTACTAATTCCAACTTCTCCGGGTCCAAGTAAACCTATATGTCCCCCGAAGCACGCAGTACATCCTGGGTTTAAGATAACAGCACCAGCATCCAAAAGATCAGAGATAATTCCCAATTCAAGAGATTCCTTGTAGATTTCTCTGGAGGCTGGGGATATTAGTAGCCTAACGTCTTTATGGACCGTTCTTCCTTTAAGAATAGCGTGTGCTTGTTTTATGTCCTCAAGTCTCCCATTTGTACAGCTACCAATAAATGATTGATCGATCTTAACGTCCAGTTCTGAAACCGGTTTCACATTATCTACATTATGGGGGCAAGCTACCTGAGGCCCCATATCTGTTATATCGATCTCTACTTTCTTAGAATAATATGCATTTTTATCACTATAAATTGGAGAGCACTCAACCTCTATCCGGTCTTTTAACCAATCAAAAGTTAACTTATCAGGCTCGATGATACCATTCTTTGCACCTAGTTCTATTGCCATGTTGCATAGAGTCATTCTTCCTGCTATACTTAACTCTCTTACAGCCTCACCGGTGAACTCTAGTGCCATGTAAGTTGCACCACTTACACCTATTTGTTTAGCAGTTCTTAGTATGAGGTCTTTGGCTTGAACAAAATCCTGAGTTTTACCGTTAATTTCAACATTAATGGTCTCGGGTACCTTAAGCCAAGTCTTACCTGTGGCTAGGATAGCCCCCATATCCGTGCTCCCAACCCCAGTAGCGAACGCACCAAAAGCACCATGGGTGCAAGTATGACTATCTGCTCCTATCACAACCTTTCCTGGTTGAACAAAACCTTTCTCAGGTAAAACTTGATGACACACACCGGAACCAATATCAAAAAAGTTCTCTATCCCCTGTTCATGAGCAAACATCCTTATGATCTTGTGTACTCGAGCACTGTTTATACTGCTTGGTGGAGAAACATGATCCAAAACGATAACTATTTTATCTGGACACCATACACTCTTTCTTCCCATTTTTTTCATAGCTTCAAAAGCAATTACACTAGTAACATCATGATTTAATGCAACGTCCACCTCTGTCTTAACAAAGTCCCCTGGTTTAACTTCCTGGGATCCTGAAGCCTCTGCAAGTATCTTCTCGCTAATAGTCTGTCTCATATAATTTCATCCCTGAAGATATTATGGTAAAGATTAACTCCTCTAAGATAAGCATCAACGCTGGCCATAACAATATCTTCGTTTGTACCTCTGCTGGTAACAATTCTGTCCCCCTGTCTTAACCTGACTTCAACATTAACAACGGCATCGGTCCCACCAGTTATCGCTTCAACTTGGTACAACTCCAGTTCGACAGCCTGCTCGGGTTTTACTGCTTTTACCAATGCATTAAGAGTTGCATCAACAGGTCCGTTTCCAGTGGCGGCCTCTACGAATTCTTCGCCGTTTCTCTTCAATTTGATGCTTGCCGTTGGGGTAATTTTGTTGCCTGTAGTTACGATGAATTCCTCTAGTATCACTGGTTTCTCTAGCTCGATACCAATTATCTCTGTAGCTATACCATAAACATCAGTATCTGTAAGGATCTCTCCTCCGTCCCCAAGCTCCTTTACACGTTTAAAAATAAGATCAAATTGATCTTTACTTGGCTTAATCCCCATCTCTCCCAAGCTCATGCTAAGACCAGCACTGCCCGTATGTTTACCCGAAACAATTCTTCTGGTCGCACCAACGAGAGATGGGTTTATTCTCTCATATGTTGAGGGATCTCTTAGAATTGCGTGTGTGTGGATCCCTGATTCATGAGCGAAAGCGTTCTCTCCAACTATTGCTTTATTTGGCTGAACGCTCATTCCTGTGGTCCTGCTTACGATCATGCTAGTTTCAGTAATTCGACTAAGATTGATACTAGTTTTCACATTGTAGAGTAGCTCTAGTGCTACAGATATCTCTTCAAGACTTGCATTACCGGCCCTTTCTCCAAGACCATTTATAGTCGCATGTACTTGGTTTACTCCCGCCATTACAGCTGAGATACTGTTAGAGGTAGCTAACCCAAAATCATTATGACAGTGTACACCCAGTACAAGGTCAGGGAATGTTTTTCTTATATTGCTGTAAAATTCCCTGCTTTTTTCTGGTGTAAAGGTGCCTACAGTATCACATGGCGTGACTCTATCGACCCCTGATTCAAGAGCATGATTGATTACCTCTTTAAGAAAATTAAATTCAGTACGACTCCCGTCCTCACAACTTATCTCAGCGATAACTCCTCGTTCCTTTGTATGCTGAACGATATTTGATGTTATTTCGAGAATCTCTTCCTTAGTTTTTCCCAGTTTTTTCTGAATATGCAATTCACTAGTTGGAATGATAATATTGACACTATCTACACCTGAATCGATTGCCACGTCAACATCTCTTGCAACACTTCTTGTTGCACTGCAGATCTCTGCTTCGAAACACTGATCCTCAATCAGCTTGAAAGCTTCTCTCTCACCTTGGCTTACAGCAGCAAACCCAGCTTCAATTACGTCTACACCTAGATCATCTAATGCAGTAGCAATTCGTAGCTTCTTTGATGGCGTCAGACTTATTCCAGGAGTTTGTTCTCCATCACGAAGTGTTGTGTCAAAAAACTTTACCTTATCATGGTTCTCAGATAATAAAACGATACCCCATGTTTCTCACGTCCTCCTTTATGGAACAACACGAAAATATAAGTACACCTACAAATATTTGAGAATTTTAGGGAAAATGTTAATTGCAATTATGAATATAATGTTAAATTAAATCTTCAAACATATGATATTTCATAAATAAAACATAATTACAAAACATATTTAAAAAATAGTTTTAACTTATACACGATCTATTTTTTAATATTTGTATTTATCTTCTCGATTACTTGTATGTAGTTTTGAGGAGTACAGTATATTAACATAATTGTTATCCAATTATTCTTTAGCTGAATTGTCTTCCTATTATCATTAGTTACGATTTTCTTAACATCGTCCCAAGTTATTTGTGTTGTCTCTCGTGATGAGGCCATAAGTGCAGCTCCTGTAGATCTGACAGAACCCGCCAAGATACTTAATCCAAGAATTACCTTATTCCTCCTCCTTTCCTTTTCACCCATAATCTGAGTTACTCCCTGATCCGTTATAGTATACTCGTATGTTACTTTATTACCCATGACTACTACCATGGCGAAGATTAGTAAAGCACCAACGATAACTGAGATAAGCCCTATGAACTTGAGCAAATCTAAAATTATAATATGCCTCCAAGACAAAACAAGGATAAAAACAGAAACAAGACCAATGGAAAAACCAAATACTTTGGCTAATAGGCCCATTAAGTAAGGATCTGATATGAGTGGGACGGTTATTTTCCAGCTAAGATTTGATTCTGTAAAATTAGATTCCTTTATGTAATTTCACCTATCTGAAATAACTCTATAGAAATATCAACTTATCTGGAAGAACAAGTTTTTACCCTTTCTTCTACCAAGGTGATAAACCGTAATAACTGATATTAATCCTAATGCAATCGAAGAGACCGGGTAACCAGGTATCCCTCCACTAGATTCTTCTTCGACCAGCACTGTCTCAGTTGAACTTGGTAGAAATTCATCACCGTTATCATCCAGTAGAACTGTTATCACTTGAAAAGTACCGAGTAAACTAGGTGACCACTGATAGGAGTAGAATCCATCCTGTTCAACTTCAACTTCTCCTAGTTCTAGCCAATCTCCTACGCCAAGCCTAATGAAGATCCTTACTCTTCCGTCGTCAGGTACTGGAGATATGTATCCACTTATGGTTGTGTAATCTCCTTGATGTATTTCTGTAGGCTGGAGATATATTGATATGGTGGTTTCTGATTCTTCGACTATCTCAAAAGTTTCTGATAATGCACCAAGTGAGACCTCATAAGTACCTTCAGACCATTCATTTGTAGTTTTCCAGCTCAGGGTCTCCGATTCGCCCGGATCAAGTTCAACTAGTTTTGTGGCTAAGACGGCACCATTAATAACTAGAGAGACCTCGTTTGTTCCCCTTGTATCTCCCCCGTTCATAATCTTTCCACTTATAATTACTATTTCACCTAAGCTTGCGCGTCTGGGTTGTATTTCCAGATCAGTAACCTCGAAGAATCCAACATTTGGGGCATCAATATCAACTGTTACTGGGATTGTTTTAGAAGCTATGTTATTCTGATAGTCATAAGCCTGTACCTCAAGCAAATAATCCCCATTTAAGAAACCCTCCGTATGAGGGAGCCTCCCCCAATATTCCCCATCATACTCCCGGATTAATGATAAATACGATATCGGGAAATCGTTCTTGAGCAGAACTCCAACTACGCGATATACACCATAATTATCCGAGACGTTAACAGTTATGCTTGGAGGGGCCTCAATATTGGTAAAGACAGAATTCGACAACCTCACATCAACTATCTCCGGAGGAACAAGATCCAAATTATCCCATAAATTACTGGTATCTATTGTATTCGTAAAAATATCTCCCTCCGCCATCGCCTCATTCTCTAAATCAATTAAAGTACTTACCTCTTCTCTACTTGCACTCGTTAAAAGTAGATCGTAATGCCCTGAATCGGTGCATTCAACCTTGAACTCATACTCGTCCAAGGGGTTACTGTACATTCCCAAGCAGAAGAGTGTGGTTTTTTCATCCTGGAGATGTATGTATACTGAGCCGGGTATTTCAGACTCATATTCCCCGGACTCTGTTGGACCCACATGCCTTCCCTGCGAGTCGTATATGTGAACGTAACCATCGCTCTTGTACTGGGTAATTCCCCAGAGCTTGGCATCATTTTCGTCATAAAAGGGTCGCCCCTTCTTATCCCATTTCAAAATATTATTACGGACCTCGAAACCAAGTTTTTGTCCGTAGTACTCTTTGTTCCTTGACCACCAATTCTCCAAGAACGCACCCCCTACTTCACATACACCCTCAACCGCATCTGCACCCTTAACTCCAGCAAAGTATCCAATGATTCCACCCACAGCTCCTCCGAAGGGACCACCTACAGCAAAGCCTATTCCTGCGCCTGCTGCTGGGCCTGCTATCATAGCGGATGTCTTTAAATATGCACCTAAGCCATCGCATAGCATGTCTGGGCCCAGTTTGAAAACTAGATCCCCAAGACCTTCAACATAATAACCGTTTGCTTCCAGCCATACTATCTTACCAAGATCTAAGACATCTTCAAGCTGATCTATTAAATCTCCAGGTTGGAAAATACCTGGACCTGTATGGTGTAGACTTAGAGTAAGCTCAGTAAAAGCTGCATAAAGATTAATATATTCCTCTTTCTCGTCCAGGAGATCGTACATCTCGTTTATAGAAGATATGGTGTCTTTGTTTGAGCGTTCATCTAGCTCCTTTATTCTCTTATACCATCTCTCAGCAAGGTACTGCCTTATTTCCTCACGTATCTCAGGGTCAATTTGAACCTCGACAGATCGGGAAATCGAAGGAATGGTCATATCACCGAGGGTAGTATCCGCCTCTTTCCCATCCATTTCATACCTTGATAGGACATTGAGTTCACTAATTCTCTGAAACTTTAGATCTATCTCAATGGTATAGTTATCAGGCCAGTACTTGTATTCCTTATTATCTAACTCGATTTTTAGTTTGATTGTGTCCTTTCCATTGAAAACTTGGAACTGTATCTTGTTACTTGTTGCAGACTCCGTGTTTGCAATAGCTACTGTTTCCTCTGGTGTAAAATTTACTATCTTAAACTTCACGGGCTTACGCGTTACCGTACCATTATTCTTAACTTCAAAAAGCTCTATATCAGACTGATAGATGACATCCGACTCTTTGTCTGAGTATCCAAGGTCATGAATTGGCCCAAGCTCATTTTCGTAACTAAAGGATAGGTTGAAGTAAATAGGTTGAAGAAGATTTACTGTCTTTTTACTTTCTGAGGATGTAAACTTGAACTTCATCGGTTCTGGTGATTGGACCTTTACTTCAAGCTCTTTTGATGGACTCGTATAACTAGTCTCTGTTCCATCACCTTCTCTAACATGTGCTTTAAGGCTTACTGCGATAGTGAAGTTCTTTGGATAATCCTGGGATACATCAATAAGCACATCATAGGGCAAGAAGTAGACTCTCTTTGTACTTCCTTCCTCTACCCACTCTCCTAATTCGATTGTTTCAATCCGATTAGTCCTGATTATAAATGGATAATTCCCGGAAGTAACTGTTATATTAAAATCTGATGTATCTTGGAGATCTCTAATCCATACACCTATCCTTAATTCAGAGAGGCCCCTACAATCTGGAGTGATAACAGATTCGGACTCTTCTAGATGCTCAAGGTTAACCGCAGGCTCTATTATTTTCACTTTCTCGATTGATGGTCTTACACCTTCGGATACAAGTCTCTGAAGTGTATATGTATATTTTCTTGTGAACCAGACCCTGCCCTCATCGTGGCTGCAGGTAACATATACTCTTAGCTCTGTAAGGACATCCTGTTGGAACGCGGTATCCCAGATCTGCCATGTATGCTGTTTAATTGCAGTCTCTCCCTGGTACTCATGTCTTCGGACGTCATCCCTTGCCCCCGGGGCGTCTCTTAGAGACCACCACGCGGTGCTAACCTTGTATGCCTCATATTCGCTAATATACCACTGTTTGAATCGTTCTACCTCCATGATTGTTTCAGCGGACATTGAGGTATTGGTCCAATCAGGGTAAGCTGGGCCATAAAAGTCAATAGGATCAATAAATTCAGCAGTCTCAGCAATAAGCTGGAGAGATAATGCCCTCCCTGGTGTAAGTTCCTGTGGTAGATTAGGAAGAACATGCTTGGATGTGCTGCTACCTTCCCCCCATCCGCTATCCCAGGTTCGTGTAATCTCTACATTATTCCCAGATATCTTGAATGAGACTTGGGGATCAGTTGTCTTTGTGTCCTCAGTAGAAGATAATACCCAGACTGCTGATGTCTCTGTGGCACTTGTTGTTTTAAAATTAAGAGTAAATATTGACGACGAGAAAAACAATTGTACACAGAGCAGAATTATGATAAAGGAATAAGAAATGAGTCGCTTGAATACTT
>WJIV01000077.1 GCA_014730055.1 Candidatus Bathyarchaeota archaeon | reverse complement strand
GGGATCATTATTCCAAACTTTAATCAGTTCGAGGTCCTCAGATTCCATAGGCCTTAAATTTACCATTTTACCTTTGAGCATAATTATTCATCTAATGAAGATATTTCATTGTTATAAAGTTGTAATCCTAGATATTACTGATAAATAAATGGATTCAAAGCAAGAGATCAGGGAGAGAATATGGAAGAAGCTGGTAGATGAAAATGTAGACAGATTTCCAAAGCCGATTAAAGGTAGAATTCCCAACTTTGATGGTAGTAATATTGCAGCAGAGAAACTGACCGAAGTATCCGAGTTTAAATCATCTAAGGTGATCAAGGTGAATCCTGATTATGCTCAAATTTCTGTTAGAAAAGCCGTTTTAGACGAGGGGAAGAAGTTGATAATGCCTACACCTCGACTAAGAGAAGGTTTTCTATTTTTAGATCCAAACAAGATTGAGATAGATGACTATAGGAAAGCTTCTACTATCAAGCATAGCTTCAGATTTGGTGAAAAAATCAGCCCGGAGGATATCCCTGAGATTGATCTTATAGTGTGTGGATCAGTAGCCGTTACAGAAGAGGGTGTACGAGTGGGTAAGGGTGGTGGCTATAGCGATCTCGAGTTCGCTATTTTGGTTGAATTGGGAAAAATAAGGAAAGAGATAGTAATATGTACTACCGTTCATGACCTGCAAGTAATTGATGAAGCTCCGGTCAGTGACCATGACTTTACTGTGAATATAATATCTACTCCAAACAGAGTAGTTAAAGCTGAAGGGAAGTGGAATCGACCAGTCGGGATATTATGGGATATCCTGCCGGAAGAGAAAATTAGCCAGATCCCAATTTTAGAGAAGCTTAGAGCCTAGGAAATCTTATACCTTCTTTGAATTACTCTTTCTTATGTCAGATTCTATAGGAAAAGTTTACGATAGAGTAGTGATCAGGAACGCGATGCTTGTGAACGGTAAAGGCACGCCTCCTTATGGTCCGGTGGATATATTAATTGAAGACGGAAAAATCGGTGAGATTGTCAATGTTGATCCCATTAGTCTGAACAGATACAATCCGAAAAGGCCGAAAGGAGATCATGTGATCGATGCCGAGGGCATGTATGTAATTCCTGGTCTAGTGGATATGCATATTCATATTAATGTTGATGATGACAAGTGTGGTCCAGAGGGTGCAGATTATGCTTACAAGTTGTGTCTAGCTCATGGTATTACCACTATCCGTACATGTGGTTTCAACACAGATGAGGCTTTATTGGAGCATAAGGAGCTGAGTGCACAGAACAAGATTACTGCACCCAGAATAATGGTTCTTGGGAGCTGGCCACCTGAGGTTCATACTGTAGAAGAGACCTGGGATGCTGTTAAAAAACTCAAAGAGATGGGTGTGGACGGTATAAAGATAATCCCTCGTCCCCACGTTAACATCGAGATCATTCAGGCTATGGCCGAGTCTGTGAGGGAACACGGATTGGCTGCTGGCATTGCTATACACATACCTCAAAGCAGTGAGCTTGACGCATGGGACGTGGCCATCGCTGGAGGTGAATTAATCAGCATAGAACATACCTATGGAATCCCCCAGGCGGCAATTCCCGGAACCCAAAACTTCCCTCCTGATTATAATTATAGTAACGAGCTAGACCGTTTCCGATGGAGCGGCTACATCTGGCAGGAAGCTGATCTTTACGAGGAGGATGTTATGTCTATACTTGACACCTTGATAGAGATGGGGACGGTCTGGGACCCTACGATGGTTGTTTATGAAGGGCACCGAGATTATCAGAGAGTAAAATCACTGCCGTGGCATGAAAAATACACCGTACGACAGCTGTGGGAGGCCTGGAGCCCTCAGCCCGGAAGGCACGCCACACATTTTTTTGAGTGGAAGACAAGTGATGAGGTAGCCTGGAAGCGTAAGTACGAGATCTGGATGAAGTATATCAGGTACTTCTTCCATAATGGTGGTACACTGACCGCTGGAAGTGATACCGCGTTTATATATGCATTGTTTGGCTTCTCACTTGTCAGGGAGCTGGAGCTTTTACAAGAATCGGGGATTCATCCAATAGACATAATCCAGATCGCGACTACCAACGCTCATAAGGTCCTTGGAAATAAGGAATTATCAATGGGTGTAAGAAAAGGTTCACCGGCTGATTTGGCAATCATTGATGGCAACCCTCTTGACGACTTCAAGGTACTTTATGGAACTGGGGTTTCAAGATTCAGTCAGGATGGGAAAAAGGTAACCAAAGGAGGCGGTGTAAGATGGACAATAAAGGATGGCATCGTCTTCGACTGCAAGCAACTACTAAGTGATGTTGAGGATTACGTGGATAGCCAGAGATAGATTCCTTATCTTTAACCAATCTGTAATTAACTCATGCAGTCAGGGCAAGCAATAAATAATCTAAAGAAAACATTGGACGTGATTAAGAACAAACAGCCAATAAAACTAGAAATCTATGGAAAACTTGTAAGAACTCCTAAAGAAGGAAGAGCTATAGTAATTGGTGACCTCCACGGGGATCTATCATCATTGAATAAAATATTAGCTGAAAGCAGATTCATTGAAAGAGTTGAGAACGATGAAAAGGTATATCTCGTATTTCTAGGAGACTATATTGACCGTGGACCTGAACAGCTTGAGGTATTATTGAGAGCTTCAGAACTAGTATCGAGATACCCATCTAGTGTGATTATGTTAAGAGGAAATCATGAAGGACCAGAAGATGTTATTGCGAGACCTCATGATTTTCCTAGGCAGTTGAGAGAAAAAACTGAGGGAGGGGATGATATTTACTCTGCTTTCAGAGAACTTATAGATGAACTCTTTACTGCTGTATTATTTCCTAGAATAGCTTTTCTCGCACATGGGGGAATACCAACCAACACTAAAAAACTTGAGAAAATTGCGAATGCCCACATAAACCATCCAGATGACCCTACACTAGTAGAGTTGCTATGGAACGATCCAGGTAGTGGAAAAGGGATAAAACCAAGTTACCGTGGTGCAGGCCATTACTTCGGTGAGGACGTTTTACAGGAATTTCTAAAAGAGCATAAACTTGACTGGCTAATTAGAGGTCACGAAAGCGCATCTGAGGGGCACCGCATTGAGGGAAAGACTCTGACGCTCTTTAGCTGTAAACTACCTCATTATGGTAATCGACTGGCATCTTATCTAGAAATTCCTTTAGACAGGAGAATCAACGATATAGAGATATTCGTTCATCAGTTCTAACACTAAATTATACGATTTTAGAAAATAAAATAGGGTTTAAGATTATGCCACAGAAATTTCTTTCTTTGATTCCCAAAGACCGTGTATGTTGCAGTAACTTATAGCGTTCAAGGTTCCTGGTTCTTTGGTTTTAAACATGAATGAAACCATGCTATGGGTGTGTACTGGTCCCTCGTTTGGTCCTTTAGTGCTCTCGCCATGGCTGTTAAACTCAAAGTTACCAAGGTCGTAGGCAAATTTTCCTCCTTCAGGTGTGAAGTAAGCTCTGATCCATCTAATATGGTGCTCGGTAGTGTTCGGATGGCCTATCTCTTTTCCTATTGTGACTGTGACTTTGGTCCATTCATCTTCCTTGAATTTGTCTGGGCACTCTATTACCGGTACGTGTTTTTCCTGCTTCCAGTCTGCTGACTGGAGCATTTCTCCTATACTTTCAGGCATGGTTAAGGGATTTTAATCGGATAATATAAACATTTGAAGCCTATTCCTTCAGTTTCAGGACTAGAAGAATCATTCCAGCTATTAATACAACACCGAAGTAGAAGCTGTATATATAACCTTGGGGCACTCCAGATAATTCAACAATAGAACTCATTATTATTGGGCCAATGAGGCCTCCCATGTCCATGAAGGTTCTGAAGGTTCCAATTGCTTTTCCTCGGACGTAGTCTGGCACAGCGTCGGCTATAAAAGCGGGTATAACTCCATAAACAATCCCCCAGAAAATTCCTTTTAGGAACATTACTGCTATAAGCGGGTAGAATCCTGTGAACTGTGATAATCCAATTATGGATATTAATCCGGTGACTAGACCGCCGGAGAGCATTTTTCTTCTACCCATCTTATCCGATAGGAATCCACCCAGTAGGTTTCCGGCAACACTTCCAACGGTGCTACTTGATACCAGTAAAGCGTATCTATCCAAGGGTATCAATAATTCCTCAGTAGCGTAAATTGGTAGAACTGTCCCAAGTAATCCATTGTTTATCAACATGCAACCCAGATTTATTGCACAAGCTGTGATTACCGTTTGATTAAGTACAACCAGCATCTCCTCCTTAGAGGGTATCAGGCTTGGGGCAGACTCCCCTGGAGTGGAGGGCTCTTTTATCCCCTTTATGAAGGTAACAATAACGAGAGCAACGACACCTAAAGCGCTACATATAAGAAAGTTTATTCTGGGCCCATAGTTTGCAGCGACAAATCCTCCTGCTGTCTGTCCTATAAAGCTCCCAACAAGTTCAACTGCCTGAAAGAAACCTAGTGCTCTACCTCGCCTCTCGCTTGAAAATAATCTGCTGACGTAACTCATACCAATGCAGAAGAAGCTGGCATCCCCCATGCCCCAAATTATTCTGGCGAAGATAAGGGGCCAGATACTCTTAGTTTGATAGCAGATGAAAGCTCCAATTACAGCAAGTATTCGACCGCCAATAAGCGGTAGTTTTGGGCCGATCCTATCGCTTAGTACACCTATAGGAAATTCACTGAACATACGTAGCAAAAAGTAACCAGATACAGCCAAGCCTACAAGCTGTATGGGTGCAGTGAACTGCTCTCTCACGAAGGGTGCAAAGATTGGCCAGACGAATCCCCCTGAGAGCATGGTGATGGTTCCGCTTATTATCATCAAATAATATTCGCGAACATTGGCTTCCATTGATTAATCGCGGCAAAGAGTATTAGGCTTAGATTTAAACCTACATATTTCAAAAATAAGAAAATCTACTGAATAAATAGTGTAAGATCGAGGATAAGTAGTAAAAATTTAAATCAGAGAATAATTCTTTCGGCAAAGAAACAGTGTTACTGTTCTATTTCTAGCCTTCTGAGCCTCTTTCCTTTCCACATTATTGTATAGTTACACTCAGCACATTCCACCATAATGGTCTGTTTTCTGCTTACTTTTGCCTGGTTGTGCTGCTCTGGGAATTTCTGGCCACCATATCCCTTCTTTCGCTCAGCCTGTCTTCTCTCTCCCTGTTTGTTTCCGCTGCGTTTACCGGCTTTGTATAGTTTTACTCTGTGATTAGTATGAGTATTGCATTTTGGACAGTGTGTTCTTATCTGTCTTGGCATCTTCATTTTTCATTTCCTCCGAGGATGGTATGTGCCTTATAGCGGTGATATTTAAAAAAGCTGTCTATTTTTCCCCTAGAATATTGAGTAAATTCTAATAATGAAACCTCAATACTTCCACATATGACGATTGAGAAGAATAATCCACCCTTGAAAGGGCTGAGAGTCCTGGACCTTAGCAGGGTCTTAGCGGGACCATTCTGCAGCATGACTCTAAGCGATATGGGTGCTGAGATAATTAAAGTAGAAATGCCAGGGACAGGAGATGACACGCGGCAGTTCCCGCCCTTCATAAAAGGCGAGAGCAGCTACTTTATGAGCCTGAACAGAGGTAAAAAAAGCATAACCCTAAACCTGAAAGAAGAGCAAGCAAGAGAAGTATTCTACAAGATAGCGGAGAAAAGTGACATAATACTAGAGAATTTTAGACCCGGGGTTACTGATCGTCTTGGCGTAGACTATGAGACCATCAAAAAAATAAATCCGAAGATAATCTACTGCAGTATAAGCAGCTTCGGCCAGACAGGACCTTACAATCAATGGCCAGGATACGACCTTATAATTCAAGGAATGGGTGGACTAATGGGGCTAACTGGAGAACCAAATGGCCCGCCAGTAAGAGTAGGTGTCGCGGTCACCGATTTATGCGCTGGAATGTATGCAACCATAGGAATACTTGGTGCTCTCAGGGCAAGAGAGGAAAGTGGTAGGGGTCAGTACATAGATGTCGGCATGCTCGATGGTTCAGTTAGCTGGATGACTTATGCAGCGGGAAACTATTTTGCTACAGGAACTAACCCCCCTAGAATGGGTTCAGCTCACCCCAGTATAGCCCCTTACCAGTCCTTTAAAGCAGGGGACGGTAAATACGTTCTAATTGCCTGTGGTAATGATAGGTTATGGGCGATGCTTACAGAGGCTATGAACTTACCAGAGCTGAAAGACGACCCAAGATTTACTACAAATGAGTTGAGGGTAAAGCATCTAAGTGAACTTGTTCCTTTGCTGGAAAATAGGTTCAGCGAAAAGTCCCGGGACGAGTGGCTTGGGACCCTAAGAGGTATTGGCTTTCCATGTGGTCCAGTATACTTAATGGACGAGATTTTCAGTGATCCTCAAGTCCTCTCAAGAAAGATGCTTGTAAGTGTAGAGCATCCTAAGGCAGGAGAGGTTAAGCAGATAGGAACAGTGATAAAGTATGATCAGAATCCCTGCGAAATTCAGAGTCCTCCTCCGGTTCTAGGTCAGCATACAAAAGAGGTACTCGAGAGCCTCGTGGGATATGATGAAGAAAAGATAGAGGAATTAAGAGAATCTGGAGCTATCTAAGCGTATTTTTCCTGACTAGGGCAGATATAGCTCCATCTTTTTTTATTTCCTGTTTTCTTTTTTGTAACCTTTCCCTCAGGGCAATCGCTTTTCCTGTATATGGTGAAATGAGGAAAGATTTTTTCTCCTCTTTTCTTTGCTTTGTACCATTTTATGCTAAAATCTCTGGTCTCTTCCAGAAGACGAATTATCTCTTCAGGTGGGATCTTCTCCACTATGCTCTCAGGATGGATTGATGACTTATAAAGAGCCTCATTTTTTATGATATTACCAACTCCGGGCATGATCTCTTGGTCTAATAAGACATCACAGATCATACTTTCGGATTCAGACTTTACCATCTTAATTGCTTCGTCTAGTATCCAGTTTGGTGAAAGGATGTCTATCTCTTCGGGATATTTTTTGTCAATGGTCTCTTTGGATACTATTTTCACACTGCAATAATACAGGTTGATCATTCCATCATAGAATTGAAGACCAAGTCGAGGAGTCTTTCCTTCTCTTTCCTCATTTACCCTCCATGTGCCATACATTCCAAAGTGGATTTTAAGAGCGGGTTTATCAAATTCTATGAATAAGTTTTTACCTCGGCTGAATATATCCAGAACTTTAGCATCAAGGAATACTTCTTTATCTATACTTGTATTACCTGAGACGCTTTCGACTGTCTTATTCACAAAATTTGACATTGTGTCCGCTGCAATCTTTACAGATGGCCCTTCCATTATCCTCATACTAATATGAAAACGGTGACTTTAGAAATAACAAGTTTCGATGGAGAGATTTTTGAAGAATTGCTAAAATCTTACCTAAGATTTTTGTAAATCAGAGAATTAAGTGATACTGATGCGTTTCTCGATAATAATTCCGACCTTAAACGAAGAAATATGGATAGATAAAATAATTAAACGTCTGAAAAATATGCGAGATAACCTCCAAATTATTGTGGTTGATGGAGGGAGCACCGATCAGACCATATTGAAGGCGAGAAAAGCTGGGGTAAAAGTCATACGATCTAAAAAAGGAAGAGGCACACAATTTAATAAGGGAGCTGAAAAAGCCGAGGGAGAAATAATCTTGTTTCTTCACGCGGACACTATTCTTCCAAGAAATGCGTTTAATATCCTTGATGAATACTTTAGTGAGCCTGATAACAAGATAGGAAAATTCAAGATCAGATTCATACCTTCCACATTGTTATTAGATTTTATATGGGTAGTAACTCGTTTTGACACCTTTCTAACTAGCTTCGGAGATCAATGTATAGTAATACGCAAAGACTTTTTCAGTAAAATTGGTGGATTCCCTGACTGGCCACTTTTTGAGGATGTTAAGCTTTTTCAAAAAGCTCGACGATATACGAATATCAATAGTCTGCCAAGTACAGTTTTCTCATCATCTAGAAGATTTGTAAAAAATGGTGTAATCCGACAGCTCTGTTGGAATGCCTGGTTGATTTTTCTTTACATTGTTGGGGTTAACACTAAGAAAATCGCTGAACTCTATAGTAAAGTTTGATTAGAATAGTATCTCCGGGTTTTTCTCGAGGTATTTGAATGTCTTTGATCCTTCGAATGCATTATTCTTAGATAACATCCTCAAATCTTCATAGGTGTCTATGTCCATCCAAGGCTCAAGGATCTTTGTCCTGATCTTTTTATCTTGAAGTTTCTTAATTGTCCTCTCGAAGACAGAATCTGTTCCCCATTCAATTTCACTGAATAAATCTTCGTCTAAATATTCGTTTTTCAAACCGATAAGATAGTATCCACCATCAGGGGAAGGCCCTATTACTGCACCATATCCCTCCATAGAATTTATTGACTCATTTATTATCTCCGTTGGCAGATCAGGTACATCTGTTGCAAGTGCAACAGCTGACTTATAACCTAGTTTTTTAGTGTACCTGAATCCGTTGAGTAATCTTTCTCCTAGATCTTTACCTTTCTGATGAACATACTTGTTGTAGTTTCCTAACAGACCTGTCAGGTTCTCTAACTCGCTCTCAGGGGTATAATACATAATTGTTGGTGTATCAGTTTCCTCTATTTTCTCCACAATGTCCAGTAGGAATCGTTTGTAGAGCTCGGTCGAGTGATACTCACCAATTTTCTCAATAAGTCTTGTCTTAACCTCGCCATTTATTGGAGCCTTTACCATTAGGAATAGACAGCAACTCAATGTGATCCCTTTAGCTTTCTGTTAGTGCTCCACCGCAAGATGAGCCTTGTCCTGCGGTACACCCGAAGCAGTGATCTCCTGTTACAATGTTGCGTTCTAGAATTTCTTCAATCTTAAAGTCACTATCATTTATGTTAGAAGTTGCTATCTTCATGGGCAAGTTCATCGCTAGATTGAAATCGCAGTCGTACACTGTACCGTCCCAAGCTATATTGATCTGATGTCGGCACATTAGTCCTACAATAGTGTCAGGGTTATATGTTTCTTTTAGAAGTGACAGGTATTCATCGAATTCGTTATTAGATCTGAGATGTTGACTGAATCTTCCTATTGGCATGTTAGCGATAGTTATGAGATTATTGAAGCCTATATCAAAGTCTTCTTTGAGTTTCTTATGATATGTTTCCTCAAGTGATCCCTGAGGTTGAGGTAAGAAAGCGCCCTCTGGGTTAAAGACCAGGTCAAGCTTGAGAGCTGGTTTCTTCCCGTACCCTGCTTCGTTTAATTTCTTCAATGCCTTTATGCTATCGTTAAATGTCCCCTCTCCTCTCACGGAATCTACCTCTGCGGCCTCATAACATGGAAGTGATGCTACGAGTTTGACATTGTTATCAGCATAGAATTTTATGAAATCCTCGTAATCAAGAAGAACAGTAAGATTAGTTCGTACCTGGATGTTGTATCCCTTATCATGGAGGTTTTTAATGAATTTTTTAATATCTGGGTTTAGCTCTGGTGCACCCCCCGTAATATCCACCAGTTCAGGTTTTACATGAGATATCAGGATCTCAACATTTTCCATCGTCTTCTTTGTCATAATCTCGGTTCTATCTGGGCCAGCCTCTAGATGACAGTGGACACATTCCTTGTTACATTTTAAACCTACATTGACCTGAACAATATCGATACTTAAAGGATCAACTGATTGACAGGATTCCTGAACAATCGTTAGGAACGAATTTTTTAATTCCAATTAAATCAGTCTTCCATGTGATCTGCTACTTAAAAACCAAGTTAAATGAACCATTATTAGCAAAACTTACGGGATAATAATATATCTAAAGTGACAATGAAAAAAGCAAAAATTGGGGTAAATTAAAAAAACTAATCAAATTTTAATTTCTTGTTTTATTTCTCATGATTTCCCCTAACCTATGAGCTATGACCTCTGCTCTACGATAGGTATCTGGGGATATAACGGGAAGGTGGTAATCTCTTATCTGGTCAATAAATCCGTGTCGAGAAACAACAGCACCAGCAGCACAGTTCTCACCATAACCACACATATAGCATTGACTTAGTCCAGATACTCTCAGGATACCCACGGGCTGAGACATATAATTACTTCTGAACATCTTCAGTATGTAGTCCTCTACAGGTCCCGGTTCCTCCGAGCCGGATGCAACAATGGCGTTTATCTTTCCGGCAAGAGGGAATCTCTCCCTGTGTCTAAGGCTGAAAGTTCTCTCCAGGAAAGCATGGCCGAGTGAGTTAATTGTTCCGTAATAGTTTGGAGCTCCGAAGACTATGGCGTCTGCCTTGAACATCTTATCCCTTATCTCTGCCCAGTCGTCATCAATAATGCATATATTATCCTCGGCGCAGCATACGCATCCCTGGCAGCCTTGGATGTTCTTTCCCTGTAGGGAGACATATTCATGATCTTCGCCAGATTTTTCCAAGATATATTGGACCATCTCCTCAGTAACGCCACAAAGTAGACGCCCATAAGAGTCTCTGGTAATTTTTCTACCACTTGCACTAATTCCGAGGATCATCTACCACACCATTGGAACGTAGCCCTGTTTAATTAGGTCACTTATGATGCTGCCCACATATTCGACCCTTATATCCATCTCGTCAACTTTATCTGAGATCGCCTCACGGTCCGATATGGCCTTACATGCATAGCATTCACCCATGTTGGCTACCTCAATAGCCTCATCCCTGACCTGGCTATCTTCTACCATTAGCTTCTCTGATGGCCCGAAGTATACCACCTTGATATCTGGGAGCCACTCTCTTTTGAAAGCGTTCTTGGTGTACATCAATCCCGTTAAGGCTTTTTCTTTATCGCCGGTCGCTATTATCACGAGTAGTTTATCAGTCATACCTAGTACCTACAGATTGCTTGGTTTGGCAATTATCTCCTTGACCACTATGTCAAAGAGACTCCGACTATTAGCAGGTTTAAGGATCACTGCGGTGTCTGCGCCTCTCCCCGATCCGGCGATTACGAGCACATCTTTTCCCGCTGGTATGGCCCCTGCATCAGCTGCGACAGCCGCTATCTCAACGACCACTTTCATCCCCTGTCCAAACATACGTAAGGTTTGGGCGATTATACCTGAGGGATACATAGTATCCCATTTCGCCTGAATTGCTCTATTAACTCCAGAGAAGGCGTGAGCCGCTATGACTATCTTACCGCCAGCTTCCTCTATCTTCCTCCGGTTCTCGTCTTCAAGTTCTTGATGCCCTGCTTCACGGAACCCCGTTACATGGGGTACTACAACAACATTATAGCCTTCAAATTCCTCAACTGCTTTTACGCCTGTTGTTCCTCTTGTGCTGGCTACTACTACGTCCTTTAGACCTAGTTCCTCAGCTCTTTCCTTTGATATTTTCAATGTCTCGTCCGAGTTTACCTCTCCAGTATCTGAGAAATACAGTATCTCTTTTCTTGGCATAATAATCCATGATAATACTCTAGGGAAGGTTATTATAGATTTAGGTAAGTAAAATATACTTGGTTGTATTGTCAGAGCCAGGTCTGAAAGAGATAAAAGAACAATTAATCAAGTTAGGGGAAGAGGTTAATCAACTAACAGAAGTCATGAACGAGAAGAGTGCTGATGAATTAGAGAAAATAATAGTTTCGAGACATCTTAGACTCTATGCCGATCATGAAGATGAATTATTACCGCAGACACTAGAACGATGCCTGAACATCAATTGTGTTAATAACCAGAGATGTCATACGGCCTTTAAGAAAATTTTAGAAAATGTCCACTCTTCTATTAAAACCGATAGTCTTCAGGATGCCTATAACTCGATATTTGATGAACTTGAGGATATTAAAAAGAAGCTCGATAATGCCATAGGGACAAAATGCTATAATTGTTATTCTAATTTAGAGGAAGAGCTGATCCATCAGTGGTCAAATCTTGAGAAGATATCAGGTAAAAAGGGAGAGGGGAATCCATCTCATTCGTTCGATATCGAAAATACTGTTGAAAATATTTTGAAGCCTTTATCGCATAAAATACGATTAATGATTCTCGTAGAACTCGGTGATGGAAGTGCCGGGTTCTCAGAATTATCAGAAAAGACCGGCACTAAGGGAGGGCACCTGATTTTCCATCTAGATCAGCTTTTAGAAACAGGCTTAGTCGTTCAAAATAAGAGAAAAGGCTATTATAACTTAACATCTCGAGGTCAAGAGGTCTTATCGATTATTAAAGAAATTAGATGAACAACGAAGATAATTCAATTAGATTCTGCAATATCATCGCTGTTTATGTCAACTGTGAAATAAACCTGTTCTTCTGTTTTTTTCCAGACCTTACCACCCATTTTAGAGGTATACTTATTTGATAGCTGAAGCGAGGGAAAATTGTCACTATCAACCCTAAACCAGTATCGGCTGTAACCCATCTCACGAAGTAATTCAATTTTCAAATCACTTAGATGGTTGGCAATTCCTCTCCTGTGGTATTCTTTTTTCACCACAACGCCATACTCCAACCCTTTAGGTCTGAATAACTTGTCATATATCCATCTAGGGCTGAATTTTTTAGGTATAACAAAATATGAGATCGCGACAATCTCATCTCCATCAATGCAGGCGATCCCAGCTATAGGATACCTAATACTCCTTTTACCATTTTTTTCTACATAACCCCTCCAATGAAACAATTCTTCATCAAGTTCGTTTAGAAAATATGCCAGCTTCCCATCTAAATTTTTAATATCCTTGAAATTCTTGAAATTTAACCCTCTTAGGGAGTCACGCATGATTGAAATCTCCTCCAATATATGGTTATATAATGATGGGATTAATCATTAAAATTTCGTTAGATTTTATCAGGCCAGTTCAAACAAGTAGAAATAGTATTGTTTTCACTGAATTGTTTATTTTTAATGAATTTTACTGCTGGCTCAAATTTTGATAACTGGTACCTTGAGTTCATGCACGGTGTTATGTGTGATGCTCCTCTGATATGCTTAAAAATCAAATTATCCTCTATGGTGTTATCCGCATAATGATTAAGGGTCTTTTTAGTGACCCCATCTTCAGTTCCGAATAATAACAAGGCGGGTTTATCCCATATCTTGATGATTTCAATATAATCATCTACAATATTTTTAAAATCTAGAAACATGCTGGACTCAAAGACATAATTATAGTTTTCAGAACAGTATACCTCTTCCTTTAACATGACATCATCTAAATAATCACAGGTCTCTTTATCAAAAATGTATCTCATCAGGTTTCTAATATTTAGGCTGTAGTCATATTCAGATAGGTATCTAATTAGATAATCTAAGAAGCCCCTCTGTCTGGTTATTTCTAATTCCCTTATTGGTCCGCCATAAGTTACAATCTTATCTATAATATCATGTTTTTTAATAGACTGCGCTAGCACGAAGCATCCCATACTATGGCCAAAACCAGCTATATTCTCAAGATCATATGTCTCCGCAAAGTGTTTTGTAGTTATATTGATAATATCGCTAAAGCTTTGAAAAGAGATATCTTTTCTATGGGTTGTTTCTCCCTGTAAATCCGGTACAATGACAAAAGCATTTAATTCGTCACATAGATACTCAGCTAGCGAATAATCTACTCTTATTAGGGATTGACGATTAATGATTGCACCGTGTACTAGAATTATGCCAGTATCTGAAGTTTCGTCTTCAGGTATTTTAATACTGGCCTTAATATGAAAATTTTTATCAAGTATCTCTATTTCTTCATGCGACACAGTAATGCAACAAAGCTTCTGATTAAAAATGAAATGGAGTATACTTATAGAAGTAAAAATTAGAAAGGATCCTTAGAAGCTTCCAAAGAATTGTACAACTGGGTTTTACTAACTATGTTCAAAGTCTATAGGAAACTGATAAGGCTCTGATGCCTTCAATAGTTTCTTTTATAGACAGTTCTCCCGTCTATAATTGTCTCATCAACTCTTAGTTCGGGGATTTTCTCAACATGTGTATTCAAAATATTACCGTTTAATATGATAATGTCGGCTAGCTTCCCGGCCTCAATAGAGCCCAATTTATCCTCATCAAATCCCGCATATGCCCCATTAAGCGTATAACATCTAATAGCATCCAAGAGCCCTATAGCCTGTCCCGAGCCTAGTGTTTCCCCATCTTCTGTTTTTCTTGTCATCATGGCATATATTCCTCTCAGAGTGTTACCATGCCATGGTCCACCACCGTAGTCGCTATTAGCTGAGGCAACTATATCATGCTCCATAAAACTCCTATAAGGAAATAGGTACTTGCTTCTTTCCTCGCCATACTGGTACTTGTAAGCTGATCCAAAGTTCCAAATATAGTTCGACTCTCCTGGATGAACCCCTAGTTCCTTTATGCGTTTCATCTGGGCTGGCGGGCACTGAGTACAGTGCTCAATTCGATGCCTATGGTCCTCCATAGGGTACTCCTTGAGCGCTGCCTCAATAGCATCCAGGTTAATATCTATCGCTCTGTCGCCAATGCTATGTGTGGCTGTCTGGAGGCCTGCTAGATGGGCCTTGATAATCATATTCTTGAGATTCTCTGGCTCAACCAAGAGTATCCCAAGACTACCAGGATTTCCTGTAGATGGCTCATAGGTTGCAGCATTTCCCATGCTCCCCATACTATCTAATGCAAGTTTTACACCATTTATTCGTACTTTATCATCTCCAAAGCCCCGCCTTATACCAAGGGCTACGAGGTGGTCCATATAGTCTAAATTGTCCGTCATATTATGGATGTAAAGCCTCCACCTGATATCGAGTTCATCCTTTTCTCTGAGTCTCTGTATGGTCACAGTGTCCTCATGTGTTGAACCGGCCAGGTGAGCACAAGTTATCCCCCATTTTACCCACTGATTGATGGCTTTTTTAGCTATTTCTAAGGGATTATCCGTGTATTCGGATATATATCTTGAGACAAGTCTTACGGCTGCACCTCCCTGAAGCCGCCCGTTAGGCTTCCCATCCCCTCCAAGCTCAACATGTCCATAATCTGGCCTGGTTTTTTCAGTAATTCCAGCAATATTCAAAGCCGCGGTGTTTGCTACTCCCATGGCGCTGAATTTAAGAAGCACTGGGTTGTTGGGAGCAACCATATCAAGCTCAGAGCGGAGTGGCGCTCTTTTTTCCCTGTATCTACTCCATAGATATCCCCAGCCTATTACCCATTCTCCATCGGGAGTCTTTTCTGCTCTTTGTTTTATCTTTTCCAGTACCTCATCTAAGTTATCACAGTATTTGATGTCAACCTCGTTCTCGGCTTTCAGTGCTAGTCTCCCGGCGCCCATGAGGTGTACATGACTGTCGATGAATCCGGGAAGTAGTGTTCTCCCTTTAAGGTCAGTCACATGTGTTGAATTGTCTATGGTCTTTTCGATTTCTTCATCTGAGCCAACGCTCAGTATTTTCTTTCCTTTTATGGCTACAGCTGAATATATGTTGTCTTCTGGATCCATAGTTATGATGGATCCGTTGATGTACGCTGATGAGGCTGTGCTTTGCATAATTTAATTATGGTAAAGCTAGGTTTGAATTTTCCGAACTTATTGTTAGTAGGCAACTTGACATGATGAATCTAAAGCAGATTTGTCATGTGAGTTATAGTTAAAGTAGAATAACATTTCTCCTGAAATCTTTCAGAAAGAGAAACTGGATGCGAAAGAAAGGGAGCCAGACACTAAGTAATTGCGAAAAACAATCGAACCTAACAATTAATCTGTTCAAAGGATTGAGTTCAGTTCCTGGTTTCCCACTTTTGGCCACCGCTTTCAGCCTTGTTACTAAAGCCAGCGCTCTCCCATGTTCCCCTAAAGTCAAGGTCATCACTTAGTTCTATCTCTGAGACCCATTTGCACCACTTGTAACCCCATTTACTCTCCGCTACCACTTGGAAAGGATATCCGTTAGCCTCTGGAAGCGTTATGTTATTAATCTTGTATGCAAGTATTATCTCCTCTTCAATGATGTAGCTAAGTGGCAAGCTGGTGGAATATCCATCTACCGCCCGGAAGATGACCACCACAGCCTCAGGTTTCACACTTGCCTCATCTATTAGGTCCTCTAAAAGGACTCCTTCCCATAACACACGGACACTCCAACCCTCTACACAGTCAAGTTGGATAACCTTCTCCTGGCTTGGGAACCCCAGAACTTCATCGTATTTGTACTCCAGTTCAGTCTCCACCAAGCCGGTTACCTTAAGCCTGTAACTGTTAATTTCTATGCTTTGGGGTCCCTTGATGCTATTCTCTTCAAAATCCGTGTAGGAGCCCAACTTTATCCCTTGAAAGTCTTTTATCTCCTCTATCGGTTCCTCATGAGGACTGTATTGGTTTATACTATAGATTATCACTATCACCAGTAATCCTGACACGAGAAACAGGTTTAGGTTAAAGCTCTTCACACAATTCTCGGGGAACGGTAGCATATAATCAAGTCGCTAAAGGCGCTACTGTAATGGTTTCACCTAGGAAATAGCTACTTTATATTGTGATTAAACAACCAGCCGAATCGATGATTTTTATCCAAGCTCAATCTAATTTAAGACCCCCACATTATTGGTGTAGAGGTGGGATCCGAAAATTACTTCCTGTGGAAATCTCAACAGCAAATCCTT
>WJIV01000076.1 GCA_014730055.1 Candidatus Bathyarchaeota archaeon | reverse complement strand
GCTCTATATGGATCAGCTTCCGCGAAAGCCCAAGCATCCACTATCCTGTCTACTGCTCCTTCCTCCCCTATGTCATCTGCCTTTACCCTGCACTTTACGGTGACAGTCCGTTTATCGGCTAGATTGCTAATGATTCTGAGAAGTGTTCTGCCTCCGGTCAACTCTGCTATTGTAGGAGCAAGCGCCTCTGCCATGGTGTTGACAGCGTTGGCACCCATAGCATCCCTGCAATCGACAAGGATATGTACTATTAGCATCTTGCCTCTCTCAGTATCGATGGGTCTCAGTTCTAGATCCTTTGCGCCGCCACCGAATTTAACCAGGACTGGGTCGAGTTCGTTGGCAGATTCAAGTAGCATCTTCTTGTTTTTCTCTAAGGCTTCGATTGCTTTTTCCATGTCCTGAATATCAAGTACCTGTATCTGGCCTATCATGATGGGATCAGATGCTTTGGCTGTAATTCCCTCTCCCTCTCTCATTAACCGTGCCATGTTGCTGGCCGCTGCAACCACGCTTGGCTCCTCTCCCACCATGGGTACAAGGTAGTCCTTACCATTTATCCTGAAGTTTACGGCAATGCTGAAGGGATATGCGACTGTGCCGACCACGTTCTCAGTCATATGATCAGCAGCATCCATACTGAGCCCACCTCCCGACTCCAGTATCTTGGTCTCCTCCTTGGACAGGTTCACCTTCTCCGAGATTATGCGTATTCTCTCATCTATTGGTTTCCGGTAAAAACCTGAAATTCTGCTTGAAAATTCCTCTGACATATCTAACTACCTGACTTTCGAACTAGTTTTCCTGAGCTGATTTAACAATTTCGTGGGCCAGTATCAAGATCTTTCCGAGTGTAATTATTTTTTATTTAATATAGATGTCAGATTATTGCTATCGTTTATATCTGGTGATCTTAATATTTAATTCGAGGTAAAATGGATAAGGCGCTTGTTCTTCTGACATTGGAGACTTCCTCAGAGCGAATGGCGATGGATGAACTCAAGAAACTCGATGGAGTTCTAGAGGCCCACTTCCTTTATGGCCCTTATGACGCTTATGTTCTAATAGAGGCAAAAGACAGTTCAACTCTACACGACCTCGTAATAGACCAAATACGCACCATAGAGGGAATTAACTCAACAATGACATGTTTCATAGCAGACTGACCCCCTTTTTTTATCTGGATTGAAAAAGATTAAAAGCTCGAGTCCATTCCATACAGCGTTCAGGGGCAGGCTGCTTGGTGACAGACAGGTTAAACTGGGTCTCGGTTGGTGGCACATTTGATGTTATGCATAAAGGCCACTGGTTCCTTTTAGAAGAGACCTTTAACGTGGGTGATAAGGCCGTTGTCGGTATCACAACTGATGACTTCGCCAAAAGCCTGAAGAAAGAACACTTGATTGACAGCTACGAGAATAGGCTACAGGACGTCAGGGATTTTCTGAAGAAGAAGGGGTTTCTAGGGCGAGCAAAGATTGTACCCTTAAACGATCCTTACGGCCCAACTATTGAGAGCGAGGAGATTGAGGGCATTGTGGTCAGCGAGGAAACGGAGTCAACTGCTGAAGTTATTAATAAGAAAAGGGTTGTGCTTGGAAGAAAACCTCTCCTTATCTTCGTTATCACCATGGTCCTGGCTGAGGATGGGCGACCAATAAGCAGTACTAGGGTTCGCAGACAGGAGGTAGACCGCTATGGTCGACTTATCGGTTAACACTTTCACATAGGTCCCTCCTCTACTTCAGTAAATAACGATTTTTAATCACTCTAGGAGACTTAGCCGTATGGGGTACTCCGGATCAGCGATTCTGCCTCTTCATGGCGGTAAGGCTCCAAGATGGCTATTCCACAGGATGGTGAGCTTAGCTGAGTGTATCACGGACATCATAATTGATGAATATGGTAGTATTGGATTGCTGGAGCGTTTAAGTGATCCATGGTTCTTTCAGAGCCTTGCATGTGTGCTGGGCTACGACTGGCACAGCAGTGGAACAACCACAGTTACCTGCGGGGCACTGAAAGAGGCACTTGACCGCGAGAACATTCCTGTCACGGTCTGCGGCGGCAAGGGAAAAACGAGCCTAAAGACCCCCCAAGAGATCAGGCATATGGCGGAGATCTATGGCTTAAGCAGCTATAAGACAGAGTCGCTTGTCTACGCCAGCAGGATGAGCGCAAAAGTAGATAACAGCCTTGTTCAAGATAACTACCAATTATATCATCACTGTACAGTTTTTGACGAGGATGCCAACTGGATCGTCATCCAGCAGGGTATAAACGATGAGCGAGGCAACGCCCGAAGATACCACTGGGGCCTCGATCACCGAGGATTCCTGGAAGACCCGCAGGGAGCCATTCTCTGCCCTACAAAGATGGATGAGGTGCTCAACATGTCGAGCATAGATAGCAGGGACAACCAGAGGACTTGCGTAGACCTTGTCAGAGATAACCCACTGAAACTAAAGAAGGAATTCGCAGAGCCTGTCGATAGTAGTCAATCACGGCTCGACGACTGGACCGATAGAAAGACCCTTGTTATGCCTCGCTCCGTAAACTGGACCGCCGTTCGTAAAGCCTATGAGATCCAGCCCAG
>WJIV01000075.1 GCA_014730055.1 Candidatus Bathyarchaeota archaeon | reverse complement strand
GATCTCGGTGACGCCCTTAGGGAGAGAGGTATCTCTGACCTTACTGCAATGTTGAACATCGGTACGGTCCGGGGAGGTGTTCAGGGAGCTACTGTTCCCGATCACTGCAGTCAGGAGATTCTGCGGGGGATGGTCCCTGGTGAGACCTTCCGGGAGGTACTTGACGAGTTCAAGGCCGTTCTAGATGGTGTTAAGGTCACGGATCCAGATCTCGATTACTCTCTCGATGTGATCAACTACAGGGAAGGTTACGTTGTTAGCGCTGATGACCCATATGCATTGAGCTGCCAGAGTATTATAGAAGAGGCGACTGGTAAGAAGCTACCTTTCACCGGCACTCTCGCCAGTACAGATATGAACTACCAGGTGGTTGATGGGGATATGCCCTGCGTTAATTTTGGTGTTGGGGGCTCTTACAGTAGGGGGCATAAACAGGACGAGAACGCTAGCATTGACGAGATAATCGAGTGTAGCAAGGCAGTGGCCTTAATAATAATTAGGAAACTGGGCGTCATCTAATTCTTTATTAAGGTGTTTTATTCAACTTCAACCATATTTTCATTAATATGAAGCTAGAAGATAAGGTGGCCCTTGTTACAGGGGCCGGTATTGGTATAGGAAAAGCCATCGCCCTTGAACTCGCAAAGAAAGGTGCGGATGTTGCCGTGAACTATTTGAAAAGTGAGAAGGGTGCCCTTGAGGTTGTTAACGAGATAAAGAAATCTGGTAGAGATGCCTTTGCCATCAGAGCAGATGTTACAGATGAGACCCAGGTCAAGAACATGATCCAGGAGACCGTAGGTAAGCTGGGTCGACTTGACATTCTCGTCAATAACGCCGGTGTCATAGAGAGGACCCCTCTTGAAGATATAAAGATAGAGGAGTGGGACAGGGTCATGGACATAAACCTTCGAGGACCATTTCTCTGTACCCTCTACGCAGGCAGGCACATGATAGAAAATGGCGGAGGTAATATCGTAAACATTTCATCCATAGCTGCCCTCAATCCTGATATCTACATGGGCGCATACAGTGTTAGCAAGGCCGCACTAAACATGTTTTCCGAGGTTACTGCAGTTGAGTGGGCAGGTTACAATATTAGGGTCAACTCAGTATGTCCCGGTCCCGTTGAGACGGATATGATAAAGAAAGCCTTCAACACCCCGGAGCTGCTGGAAGCAAGACTGAAAGCTATCCCCAATCATAGAATGAGCCAGCCAGAGGATATCGCCAAGGTGGTCTCCTTCTTAGCATCAGATGATGCATCCAACATCACGGGGGAGCACATAATCGTAGATGGGGCTTCATCCCGGAGCATGTACTTCCTGATAAACCAATTATCTAAATAGTGATACCCGGACAATCCTTTTTCTGTATTTTTGATCCAGATCCTCCTCATCGAACAACTCATATCTCGATAAATAATGTATTTACCGTGAGTTGTTTTGATCCAGAAAGAGAAGCAGACAGTCCTTGGATTTATGGAAGATAACCATGAATGGATGAATGATTTTCACCAGAAGATCTGGCATCTGGCTGAACCCGCCTTCAGAGAATACCGTAGTGCAAAAGCCTATGTTGAGCTCCTGAACGATGATGGTTGGAAGGTCGAGGAGGGGAGTGGTGGGATGCCCACCGCCTTCTGTGCGGTTTGGGGAGAGGGGAAGCCAGTAATAGGCGGTTTTGCTGAATATGATGCGGTACCCGGCACCAGTCAGGCAGCTGTTCCTTATCGGGAGCCACGTGATAAAGATCTTCATCCGTGGGCTGCGGGCCACACTGATCCTCATAGTGGTCTCGGAACTGGAGCTCTCTTCGGGTTTCTATCCGCGAAATACGCGATGGAGAAACACGATTTGAAGGGGACCCTGAAGTTCTTGGGTGAGCCCGCCGAGAAAGTCTGTGGTTCCAAACCCGTCCACGCGGCTAAGGGTTACTTCGATGACTTTAACGCTAGCTTACCTTATCATCCAAGTAGCTATAATGGAGTAAAGTACGAGATCAATGGTGGAAGTTACTGGAATACCCTCTATACCTTCGAGACCCCCCATCCGGAGAACTGGTTCAGACCTAAGAATGTACCATTCAGGATACTTGGACACGCTGGAGGCAGAATGCCTGCTGCTCTTGACGCGGTCTGCCTGATGTATACAGCAACAAAATATGTAGAAGACGCAATGCTTCCTTACACGGCTTACTGGACGCTGAACGAGTACATTATGGTGGGAGGGCAGTGCACCAGCGACAACCTGCCTCCTAGGATAGCTCAGATCCAATACGCCCATAGGGCTCCTCTCCTTGAGATGCAGGAGCAAATCGATAAGGTCCTGGACAATACCGCTGTGGGGGTAGCTCAGATAACTGGTACCCGTGTTACAAAGCGTATCGTGGCTAGAACCCGATGCGGCCTAAGTAACAGGAAGCTCTCAGAGATACTTTATAGAAACTTGGAGCTGGTGGGGGCACCAGTGTTCTCAGAGGATGCGAGAAAGTTCGCCAGAAAGATACAGGAAAACCTCGGGCATGAACCCATGGATGAGCCTCTGACCGAGCAGTGCCAGGAGATAGCTCCAATAGACTACGCTGATGAGGATTTAAGATATAATTTCCCAAAATGGGTTGAGACTCAGGGAAGCGATGACTACGTCGATTATCAGTGGACAGCTCCCTCTACGAGGTTGTTAACTGCCAACGCTATTCTAAGAAACCCAGACCCTAACAAGCCACTCCCAAGTTGGGCACGTTACGCAATGAATGGATATCCGGCATGTGTAAACCCTGGTATTTCCACTGCTGCAAAAACCATTGGAACCACGATAGTTGACCTATTGACCCATCCAAAGGATCTTGCAGAGGCTCAGGAAGAATTCAAAGAACGCACGGATGGAGGCATTGGAGGATCCAAATGGGTACCACCTATACTCCCTGAGGACTTTTACCCCCCGATAGATCTTCCATGGCCAGAGTACGTAACTACTCAACGCGGGTTTGAGTGGAGTCTTACTAAGCCAGGTCCCGAGAAAGAGTACAAGGTGCTTAGAGAGAGCATGTAGCAGATTTTCTAAATAACCCCCTCTTTCTTCAGTTCCTCTATTTCCTCTGAACTTAGATCCAGTAATTCTCCATATACCTCATTGTTATATTCACCTATCGTTGGTGCGTGTATTGATATATCTGTATCAAGTTCAGAGAACTTTATTGGAAATCCAGGTTGCAAATGCTTTCCAAGTTTAGGGTCATTTACCTCAACAAACATATCCCGTGACTTGGCTTGAACATTCTCCTGAACTTTTTCCAAATCATTAACAGGTCCCACGGGTATGCCATTATCAGATAGCAATACAATAACCTCCTCAATAGCTTTCTCCGAGACCCAATCAACAATCTTCTTGTCCGTTATCTCCTCAATTTCCAACAGCTCCTTGAATCTGTCAGTTATCCTACCAGCCGTCAGACTTATCATCACTGGTCCATCTTTAGCCTCAAATAGCCCGTATACTGCGGGTCCTGCTGATTTCACTGCCTGCGTGAATGTTGTCTCTGCCAGATTCCAGAAGCTAAAGCTCTGCTGTACCGCTATCATGGCATCCAACTGGGCAACATCGATCCTCTGCCCCTTCCCTGTCTTTTCTCTGCTATGGAGAGCGGCCAGTATACCTATGAGTGCCGTGAACCCGGGTATTGTATCTGCAATAGCCTCAGGTGCTACATGGTGCTTTCCCTCAGGGTCTACGGCGTCCTTCATGAGCCACATGAATCCACTTGTTGCCTGAGCTATGGGGTCATAGCTCCTATGATCCTTCCATGGGCCTGTGTGCCCGAATCCACTTATGCTAGCATATATTACTTCTGGGTTCAGTTCTTTCAACCGCTCCCAGCCGACTCCCAGCCTATCCATGGTGCCAGGGCTGAAGTTTTCCACAACGATATCAGCCTTCCGGATCATTTTCTCGAAAAGCTCCTTCCCCCTCTCATTCTTCAGGTCAAGCGTTACTCCCTTCTTACAACGGTCAAGAAACGCGAAATACGGACTCACGCCCTTTACAAGTGGGGGAAACATCCGGGTCATCTCTCCCCAGGGTGGCTCTATTTTGATTACGTTAGCTCCCATGGCTCCTAAGTATAATGTGCATATTGGCCCTGCGTGGGCGTGTGTCAAATCCAGGACAGTAAGGTCTTCTAAAGCCTTCAAGTTTTCAACCGTGATAGCAAATGAAAAGTAATGTAAAACTATTCTGTTATTGGGTGGGGTTTAGCTGTCAGACTCGTAGACGACTTCTCCTCCTACGATTGTCTTTACCACCTTGGCCTTCAATATATCCTCTGCGTCCCCGTTCACAATATCTGTATCCAGTACAACGAGATCAGCTAACTTTCCTGGCTCTATGTTGCCTTTAATATCCTCGGTTCCTTCCAGGTAAGCCCCATTTACCGTGTAGGCTCTAATCGCGTCCATGACAGAAATCGATTGGTCCAGTCCGATAGGGCGACCTGAAGATGACAGTCGGGCTACACATCCGTATATGCCTGTCAAAGCCCAGTTTTTACCGAAACCATCACTATTTCCTCCGGCAACAATCCCATGCTCCTTGAAGCTCTTCATAGGATAATACCCGGATAGTCTATCCTCGCCCAAGGCAGCAATGTGACTGTCACCAATGGGGTAGCAGAATCCTATACTGGCGGATACGGCTAAGCCCAGCTCCTTCATCCTTACGAGTTGATCATCGCGGACATAGCCTGCATGTTCAATACGGTGGCGGTGATCTGGCCAGTGCCTGGATTTGACCGCCTCATCAAGGGAATCCAGTGCAACGTCTATCGCCCAGTCACCAATGGCATGGGTACACGTCCTCAATCCTGCTTTATGACAACGCACAATCTCTTCTGTTAGGTTCTCCTCCTTGATTCTGATTATGCCTTTATTATCCGGGTCATTGGCATAGGGCTCCGTAAGGGCCGCTGTTAGACTGCCCATGGCCCCATCTACGCCTACCTTTACGCCAACTATGTATAATCTGTCTCCCCAACCGAAACCCGTTGTCAAACCCTGTCTGGAGAGGTCACTCGTTGCGTATCCATCATAAGGATTCATCCCATCCAGCATTAGGCCGATCCTCATACGCAGATTACCATCACGTAGGATTTTCTGGTAAGCCAGGGCTTCAGGGGCTTTGATGTGAGCTTCATGAACGGTAGTTATTCCCCAACTTAGGAGCATGCTCTCGATGGTAGGCCAGTTCTCTACCATATAGTCAATAGCCTCCTCAGGCTTGGGTTCTGGTATAGTCTTTCTCACCATATTCATGGCTGCAAGTTCATCCAGTCTTCCGGTCGGTTCCCCATCAACTTTCTCAATATAACCACCTTGGGGCTGAGGGGTATCACCGTTAATTCCCGCAATCCTGAGTGCCATACTATTAGCTACTGCGTTATGTCCACCTGCTCTACCCAGGTATATAGGGTTCTCCGATGAAGCCCTATCTAGGTCCTCCTTCGTGGGGAATCTTCCTTCCTTCAGTTTGGTCTCATCAAACCAAGTTCCAATGACCCACTCCCCTGGCCGCTTCTCCTCAGCTTTTTCTCTCAAAGCACTTACTATGTCCTCTATTCTCTCCATTGGAGGTGAACTGCAGTCCACCCAGTCAAGCTGTAGACCTCTTCTTATACAGTGCTCATGACTATCGATGAAGCCAGGGAGGACAATCTTACCATCTAGTTTGATGACTTCAGTTTCCTCTCCGACCATAGTCATTACTAAATCATTTGAACCAACTGCCTGGATACTTCCATCTTTCACCGAGATCGCTTCGAAGACACGATCTGATTCATCTAATGAGAATATTTTTCCACCTACTAGAACAAGATCTGCCGCGCAGATATCCTGAACATCAGAGACCATTAATTCACCTGAATAAAAATTCACTCTAATTACTTAGAAGTTATGATCTTAAAAAAATGGTGAGGGTATTTGTGGTTATCTTCTCTTGTACCTGTAGTACATGTCGATGAAGGCCAGATTAACTACCACGTTTAATGCTGATTGCAAAAGTCCGCTTATTATTGGTACATAATTGATTATTATGGAACCAACTATAGAGACAAGTATTATCACAATTATATCCCTCAGCTCAGCCCCTAAGAGGCTAAAGGCTCGACTTAGGGATGTAGTTATGCCTGTCTCGTCAATAACCATTATGACGAACATCAGACTGATAACCGGTATCAGGATAACGGTGATTGCCATCAATACAGCTACAATGCTCGCTAGGATGAATGTGACAATTCTCTTTAGTACATATCCTATGCTCTCTCCGAGGCTAAGAGGCCTGTTCAGATAGGCGTCTCTACCCATATCTATGGATGCGAAGCTTAAGATATACACAAAGAAGCCACCGATCAAGCCGAATAGTATGCTTAAGGCAGCGAAGCCACCAAAACCAACTCTTCCATAGGTGTATCCAAGGCTTGTGGCGATCCAGCCAATTATCGCGCTTATCACCCCACCAAGAAGGGTAGGTACGAATACCATTGGTTTCTCCATAGCTAAATTGAATGCAGTGGTTAGATGTCCTACAGCATCCTCCTCGGGGCCATAATACTGAGTATCTTCGCCTTCCTCCATATTATGACCACACTCAGGACAATATTTCTGATCTTCTTCTACTTCAGACCCGCAATTTGGACAATAAGGCAACTTGTATCAAATAGTATAAATTTACATCCTTTTTAAATACCTATTATGTTTTATGTAATTTTAATAAAATATATTCAGGAAATATTCATAATTTCTGAATTATTCGACAAGTTCTCTTGTAATAGACCAATCTTATTAATTTTCTGCAAGATTATATCTACCAGGATCTCATCTGAAGCACTACAAAATCCTATAAAGGGAATGCTGTGCTTTCTAACCTTAACTATCATATGACCTATAGGGAACTCTCTACACACCTCAGGCCTGACTGGGTATATACGGCATAGTTTGGAAGATTTAATGAAAAAAGGGCATGGAATCCCGCTAATTTTTATCGAATCTCCCTCTATCCGGGCCTTTACTTTCATCAACAAAACCTCCAAACTAATTTCAAGATATTTCGCAATATCCGAAAACTCGTCTCTTGTTAATATAATCAGGCCTGATTTAATGCAACAGCCGCCGCAGCGTTTGCATTTACTATCCTGTTCGATTTTATAGCCAAATAGGTCAGATTCTTTTATTATCCATAATAGCCTAATATACCTCTGAAAGATTTCTTCCTCATCCTGGGTTTGAGGAATCTTTCCTCTCAAGAGGTTGAATATCCTTACTGTATCGACAGGGTTGAGATCCAATCTGATGATCACATAGCTAAGTTACTAATAAAGATAAACCATAAGGGGTTTCTCAACTAGTAAGTATGATTCTGGTAAAAACTATGTATATCAAAACAATATTGATAATTAGCCCTAGGAAAGGCACAATGGTTTCTGATAAATCGATTATAATGATGCTGTAAATGTCAACCAGGGATGACAGCAGGAAGATAGAAACACTGAGATATCTTAAACTTACATTATCTCTTCTTAAACCGAAGCCTACTGCTAAAAGAAGAAAGCCGGATAAAGCTATTATAAATAGTCTGATCCAAAAACTCATTGTTATTAGAAAATTTGAGGAAAAAGGTATACCTGGTAATGTGTCAACTAGCAAATACAATAAAACCATTAGGCTTGCAGTCCCCTCCTCGAGACTCCTCATACTTGTAAATGCTGTAAATATACATCCTGATAATATAATTACACCAATTATGATCGATAAAATTGAGACTAAGTTAACAAAAACCCCTACCTCTTTCTTTTCTTTAGTAAAAGCTTCATCCATTAGATCCTTCGAACCAGCATTTTCCCTGAATGATTTTTCAAGCTCTTTCTCCTCTTGATCAATATCGGATGTTTGTTTCGTTTCTTGTATGAAATTCTCTATAGGTTCAGGAATTTTCTCATCTACTCGTTCCTTAAATTTAAAATCATATCCACAGACAGAACAATGATCTCCAAGCTTGGTCTTTGATAAACAGCTAGGACAGATTACTTTTACAGTGTAGTCCTCTGGTTCAGGCTTTTCTCTTTTTTTTATGAGGTAACGAAGCTCGTCTTCAAGGCTAATTTTATCGGCGCCTCTTTTCACAATTTTTTCTGGTTTTCCAAACAGTGTCTCTTTTTCATAGCCTTCCTGTGATGCGGAAAAATCTGAGAGTAAG
>WJIV01000074.1 GCA_014730055.1 Candidatus Bathyarchaeota archaeon | reverse complement strand
TAATGTTCTTTGTCTTGGCTTGAATTCGCCTAGCAGTATTGGTTTTTCTATTAATTTCGGTATTATGTTTATTGAGATAGCTGTTGGAATAATTGCAGAGATCATAAGAAGTATTAATCCAAGGTCATCTAATCTAAGGAACGATAAAACTATTTCTGGCTTTGACATCCCACCATAAGCAAGTCCAAAACCAAAAATTATGCCACCGAAGAACAACACGATATTTTTTTTATCCATCATAATGCCCCCAATAGTTCGATGATATTAGCAGTTATTATGCCGACTGCTAAGAAAGTTAGTGTAGCATAAAGACTTGTTAATGATAGACTAGCAATGCCACTTATTCCATGCCCAGATGTACATCCGCTACTTAATCTAACACCAAAGCCAACGAATAAACCTCCAACTACCAACTTCCATATTGGAACACTGGTAATCCAAAACCCATCCGGAGATATTGTCAAGGTATAAATGAAAGCCCCAATTATTACTCCTGCAATAAAGTATAATCTCCATACTCTTTGTTCAAGGTATGATTTATTTTGAAAGTATGGAAGTTTACTAAAGTAAGAGATTGTTGTACTAAAGAAGGTGCTTTGTGTTGCATGTGTACCTGTTAGTATATAGACTATACTGACAGCTGATCCAATTATCAATCCCCCAACTACGTATTGAACAATTCCAAGAGGAAACATATTATTGAATCTGAATGGGTATCTAAAAAGATTATATTTTATAAGAAAATTTTAATCTATTTTGAGTAAGGATAGTTAGCTTTAATCCAGCTAGTCATACCTCCAAGCATATTATGGACATTTTTGTAACCATTTCTCAGTAAAATGCTTGACACGAAGCTGGACCTAGTCCCTGATTTACAATATATTGCTATTGGTTTATCTTTGGGAATTTCTTTTAGTTGAGTAGGAATTAATCCTGCGTATATATTTTTACAGCTTTCTATATAACCTGATTCATATTCTTCCTTTGAGCGTACATCTAGAATAAACCAATCTTTTCCTTCATCTAGACTTTGCTTAAGATCATGCGGGGTAATCATACTCATAGTTTTTACAGGTAAAGCTTCTTTATACCAAGAAGCGATTGTTCCTCCTAGATATGCTTCAATGTTATCAAATCCCATTCTAGCATAGCTTCTTGAAATATAATCTACATCACTCTGGTTTCCAACTATCAGCACAATAGGCTTATCAAATGGAAGCACCCATCCACCCATGGCTAATCTGGCAGTTGGAATGCTGTAGCTATCTTCGATATGTCCAGCACCAAATGCAGGAGGTGGACGAGAATCTATTAGTGTAGCCCCCTTATCCAGATACTCTTTGAATTTATTTGGACTAAGTGCCTTGACATATGGACTTAATCCCATAAATGGAGGACCTTCAAGATTATATTTTTCCATTCGCTTGAAGTAAGGGGTATATTGATGTTCCTCTTCTACTTTCAGATTGATGAATTCTTCTTTATTAAACTGTAAAACGGGATTCATTAATCGCTCGGCACCGAGTGTGCTCTCTTCACGTTCAGCTATTTTACCACCACAAACACTTCCCGAGCCGTGGCCTGGACATATTAACACGTGATCTCCTAAAGACAATAGTTTATTGTGAATGCTCTCGTACAGTTTTTCACTCCATTCTCTTCTTTTTTCTGGCCCACCAAAATCTGTTCTACCTGTGTCTCCAATGAAAAGAGTGTCCCCCGTGCATACAAGTACCGGGGAATCACCTGTCTGTAGATCTGTAACAGCATAAGACATATCACCGGGAGTATGACCTGGTGTATGAAGGGCCTCTACTCTTAAAGTCCCAACCTTGAATATCTGTCCGTCCTTTAGGGTATTTCCATATTTGAAATCAGGCCATGGTCCATGATATATCTCAGCATCTGTATAGTGACTTAACTCCTTTGAACCAATAACATAATCTTCATTTCTGTGTGTCTCAAAAATGTATTTAATATGTACTCCACTTTCCTTTGCGAGTTTAAGATAAACATCTACATCTCTTTGAGGATCGACAACCATCGCTTCAGTGCCTGAACCTATGAAGTATGATAAATGTGCAACGACATCAGATTTGATTCTATGAAATATCATAATTAGATCACTAAGTGTATATTTAAAAATGATTAGTTACTCACTTCTAGAAACGGATATTATCGGATAGTTTGATGATGCCTCTAACTCATTATTCAATGATTCTACAAGCAGCTCTAGGCCTTGGGCGCCTGTATTTGATATATCATCTTTAGAGGTAGTAACCAAGACAAGATCAGGATTGACTTCCTGGAGTAAATTCATAATTTCACCGGGGATTAGGTCTATAGAATAGTCCACTCTTTCGATTATACCTTCCTCGATAGCTTGGGGGTTTTCTCTAGGATCTACGGTAATTATTTTAATTTTTGGTTTCTTCCTAAGCTGTTTTATTACCCTTGCGCCTATCTTACCTGCTCCAACAACAAGTACCTTCAAAATTATTCCTCATATAAGATAATTCAATTATTTATATGAGAATAGATATTTACTTTTTTCTCATATCATTCCAATTAAATTAAGCAAAAAAAAGAATACGATTAATACAATTCCACTGATTATACTCAAAATCGTTCCAAATTTGAACATATCTCTCGATGATACGATCCCCGAAGCAGAGATTAGAGCCATTCTACCAGAAGCGGAGGGTAAAGCATAACCAAAAGTAGTCCCCATTGTTAGTGGTAAGACCAATTGTATTGGTTTAAAAGATGGATCTGCTACCGCTATCTGGATTAATATAGGAACAAATACGGCTGCTACAGTTGCATTGTTAACTATATTTGTTAAAAAAATAGATGCAAAAACAAGTAAGAATAGGCTTATCATATAAGGTGAACCTTTAATTACTGGTGATATTATCCCAGTCATCCAAGTCGTAGCTCCAGATCTTTTTAGCGCATCTCCTAAAGCTAGACCAGCTGCTATCGCAAAAAACATTCCCCAACTTACTCCTTTTACGTCTTCCCATTCAATCACTCTTCTTAGTGCTAAATAGGATACAGCAAGAATCCCCACAATGGCGGGAGACATAAAACTTTGAGGTAATCCTAATGACTGTTCAAAAAATGGTCCGCTGATCCAAAGAATTATTGTAATTGCTAAAACCAGCAATACTTCTAATTCATTTTTACTAAAATTACCAAGTTTCTCTAGGTCTTCCCTGGATCTATCAATATTTATTTTGTCTATATTAAAATGGAATTGTTTTAATAAAAAAAACCAGGTAATTGGAAAAACTATTAATAAACTTGGAAATCCATATCTCAACCAGTCTAGAAAAGTCCAAACTCTTATCTCGGCTAAGAATTCGGATGCAACTGCATTAGAGGCGGACCCCGTTACAGTTGCCATCCCCCCTATACTTGCAGCGTAAGCAATGCCAAGAACGAGCATGATCAATAGTTTATTTGATTCTTCTTTGTCTTCTACTTGATTGGCAATAGTAAGTGCCACGGGAATTAGAATTGCTGCAGTTGCTGTATTTTCCATCCACATAGAGAGAATTGATGCAATGCTCATCAAGCCCAAAAGTAATTTATCAATTTCTCCTCCTGACATTACAATGGATTGAAGTGCTAATCTTCTTGTTATACCGTGTTTTCTAAGTGCTTCTGCAAGAAATAGGCTACCAAGTATAAGAATAATAATTGGTCGAGATAAACTCTCAAAAACTATATCCGGCTCCGCTAAACCAAATCCAGCTATTAGTATTTGTACCATCAACCCAGCAAAAGGCAAAGGTACCGGCTGTAAAGCAAATATGGTACCAGTAAAGACAAAAGCAGCCAAAGCTCTCTTCCCAGATACTGATAATCCTTGGGGTGTTGGCAGAAAAAGAACTACAATTGTTAGAGCTATTACAACTAAGAACTTATTTGGCAATCCCCACTTTTTGTACATATAAATAATTGTTTCTAAAAGATAGAATATAAAGAATATTCATAAAAGCTCTCATAATATTATATGAGAACCAAAATGCCAGACTAAAAGTAAAAAGCTGGTAATAACGATAACTCCAACAAAGAAAACAGCTTTTTTAATCAAATCATGTTCCTCAACGTAACGCAAGTGCTCTATTCCAATTAACATCGCCGCTAGAGCCATCACTACACTTATGGTATCTAAAAAAAGTGCTCTTTCAGCAATATCGAAAATTGTATAATATACGCCCCCAAAACCAGTAATAATAGCTAATATTTCAAAGAGGGTCTTATTTAGAACAAGATCAGAAAGATTTCTATGTTTAAACCCTTTCAAAGGCTCACTATTAAAAAAACAAGAAAAGCTACAAAAATTATACGTTTTATTATTTAAAACAATCTTATATTCTTCTTCGTCTAATTTTTCTCCACAGAAATCACACATCGCCATATTTTCAATTATCGAATCCTTAAGTATAAATCAAACTTTTTTCCAACCTAATTGGATCTAGATTTCAAGACTCCATAAGAAAATTAAGCGCCAAAGATGTGGTTGGAGCATACAGTTTTAAAACAAAGACAGATAATATGGCAGAAATTAAATATACTCTTCCAAAGCACACAGCGTTTAATGTTACGAGGATTAAAATGTAAAATCAGATGTGAAAAACAGATACAGCTACAGTAGATGTATCAAATAAGTAAGAAAGTCAGATCTATAATACTTACTCTCTTAAAACAAGCACCTCTTGGCTTTACCATAGGTTCATCATTTATAAAAAAGTAAAGTTAACCGATAGGGATTCAGAAAGAAATGATCAAAAAAATGAATTATTCTAGTATCTGCTATGTCCCCAGTAATTTTCGGTTAATTCAAATAACTTATCTAATCCACTTCTTTGGATTGCTAGCTCTATTTGCTCGTTAGCCAAATCAAGTATCTGTTCCTCATCTATGTGTTTAACAACCCTATTCTCCATTAATACTTGTCCATCAACAATTACTGTGTCAACATCACTCCCGTTGGCAAAATATGTTAAGCGATCAACAGGCATATTCTGCGGTTGAAGATGGGGTTTCCTCATATCAACGAGAATAATATCAGCCTTCTTTCCTTTCTCAAGACTTCCCGTATAATCTCCTATTCCAAAAGCCTTAGCTGCATCTATAGTGCACATCTCAAGAACTTTTCCAGGAGGAAGAACCCTCGCATCCCTATAATATCTCCTGTGGTACCTCATAGCTTGAAACATATGTCTAAACATATCATAACTTCTATCAGGGCCAGCCGCATCAGAGCCTAAAGCCACCTTAACCCCTGCATCTATAAGCTCGGGCACAGGACACCTCTTAAGAATACTCGCTACCGCGCTAGGATTATGGGCAATACTGATTTCCATATCTTTGCAGATCTTAATCTCCTCTGCTGTAAGTTCCGTTGAGTGGCTGAGCAGCGAGTTAGAGCCAAGAATCCCAAGCTTTTCAACACAGAACTTCACTGTACCACGAGTGTGCCCATCCTGAGTAAACATAAGATAATTTTCTCTTGACATCTGGTATACCTCACTAGCCTGTCTCTTCAGGTCCTCAAGGACAACGCCCGTAATTGGCTTGACTTCAGGGTGGGGTGTAGGGAACATAACAGCTATGTTTATTCTCCCATTACTTCTGCCATTATTCTTATTGATGATTGTCCGGGTATTATCCATCATTTCATCAAATTCCACCATATAATCTCTCCTTGAATCTCCACTCCATCTTGAGTACTTTCTTGGGTATGGAGGCCTCCGAGGCCCAACAGCGAGGAATGTTCTGACACCAATCATCTCAGCGGCATCACAGTGAGCCTCTGCAAAATTTGGGTCATCAACCCTCATTACGCTATCACCACCGCCCAAAAAAGATACTCCGCATGTGGTTCCGGATTTAAGCCTCTCTAAATTTGTTAGAAGAGCGTCAGCTTTCCAAAAATCAATATCAGAGGCTTGGGAGTAAATCAATTCACAGGCCTCATACCAGGTACCATTATGCACACCAAGGCTCTTCAAAAGGCTATGCCCAGCATGTGCATGTCCATCAAAAAGACCGGGCATTACAACCATATTGGAGGCATCAATAATCTTATCAGCATCATATTTACCTGAGAGATCATCTGTCAATCCAATCTCCAAAATAGTATCACCATCTACAGCAATCGCTCCATCCTCGATTAGCTCCCTCGAAGGATTCATCGATACAAGTATACCATTTTCTATTAGAATATCAACCATGATAATATTATAAAATAGATAGAAATTTTAAATCTAGACATTTAGCCTTGATCAGAAAATAATAATTTATAGATATTAACGATGCAACGTTTTATAAATTATAATAATTTTAGGATTTTTAGTCTGTTTAGTTATTTGATATGATATCTATTTTAGAATGCTATCTCACATTCTTCCAGAAAAGTTCTGGGCTGATTTAATACTAGTAGAAAACAGTTTCTTTAACTATTCCGATGGATTACATAAGTCGGCGATATTAGGGATATTAAAGAGGTTTATTATATAGGGTATTTGGTTAAAGTAGGTATTAATATGGAAGCGGAAAAAATTATTGATAGTCAGATCCATTATGAGGGAAAACATTTCAAATTTAAGACCGATAAAATATTTCTTCGTAATGGCAAGGAGATAAGACGTGATCTAGTAGAGCATCCAGGTTCTGTTGCCATACTTCCCATTATTAATGATGAACTTGTTTTAATTCGACAGTATAGATATCCTGCGGGTAAGGAATTATTAGAGATTCCGGCTGGGACACTGGAGATAGGAGAGAGCCCGCAATTATGTGCTGCACGTGAATTAACAGAGGAAACCGGTTACGCTGCATTGAGTTGGAGCAAATTATTAAGTTGTTACATGACGCCGGGATATAGTACTGAAATGCTCCATATTTATATTGCTGAAGGTTTGACGGAAGTAGGAATTGAGCCTGAAGATGATGAGTTCATAAAGATTGAGATTTATAGTTTTAACAAAGTTCTTGAAATGATCGAGAATAATATCATTGAGGATAGTAAGACCATCACAGGCATTCTTGCCTATCTCACTCGGGCATGATCCTTATATCTCAGCCATAAAGCTAAACTTACGATTAGCAAGATAGCTGAAATGCCTGTATTTAACCAGAAGGCCGCTGAAAGGCTGTATTTCTCAGCAAGATAACCTGTTATTGTAGTTGACAGACTTCCTACCCCAAAGGCACTGAAGAACATGAATCCATATGACAAGCCCATCATACTTCTTGGTGATAGAATACTAACCATGCTGGTTACTATTGGTTGGTGGCCAAACATGCTAACACCATATAACATTATAAAAATAATTACCCCTATCCTATTAATTGGTACAATCATAAGTAAAGACAAACTTAAGAGCATCCCTGCGGTTGCTACCATAAGTGTTTTCGTCTTTCCAAATCTATCTGAACTCCTCCCGCCAAGTATTTGTCCGGCTACACCTGTTAGAAGAATCAAAGAGTTGGCTATTGCTGCTAATCCGCCGCTTAACCCTCTCTCCTTACTTAAGAAGGTAGGGAAAAATAGATCCACAGATCTGAAAAGGAAGCCAACCAGTACATTGTATAGTAAAACAATCCATAAGTTAGGTATCCTCAGAAATTGGACATATGTAAGCTCTCTTTTACCTGATTTTCCTTCTTCTACTTCTATCCTGTCTAAGAGCCAGGCAATTAATAAAGACAATATGCCGAAGAAGACAAAACTAAGTCTCCAGTTTAAGAATACACCAAGAAAGTATGCAATGGTCGGGGTTAGAACCTGTCCGAAGTTGCCTGCTGCGTTATGTATACCCATGGCCCCCCCAGTGTTCTCAGGAAATGCCTTGGCTATCAAACCATTTGCCGTGGGATGATAGAAGCTAGCCCATAAGGCCATTAGAAACATTGCTAAACCGAATACGTAGGCATTATTAGCGACGAGGAATATGAGCCCTACAAAACCACCTAAGCCGATGCTAATTCTTGCCACCCTTAAACTACCCAATCTATCTGATAATGGGCCACCTAACATTGCCCCAGCTCCGTAGGTTAGAAAGGTGATAGTAGAAATCAGACCCATGGTACTGAGATTTGTACCAAGATCCTGCGTGATTCGTTCAAGAAGCGGAGGTAGTACAAGAAATAAACTGTGATTAAGGCTATGTGCCATACCTAGTAGAAGAAGATCAAGTTTATTCTTGTTCATAGCACACGATTGAAGAAACTTGGTTTTAGGTGTTTTGTTGAATTATCTTAAGAAACACCCATTTAACATAACTCTATCCAAGCTCTGCCAGATCTCGCTTATGTTCTCCAGTGGATTGTTATTTAAAATAATTAAATCTGCCATCTTACCCTCCTCAAGGGTTCCCAATTTATTATCTACACCCAGAGTTTTTGCTGCATTTAGAGTTCCAGCCTTGATAGCCTCTTCTGGGCTCATACCCCACTCAACCATATAACCTAGGTCTCGAGGATTATCTCCAAAGACGTTATCAGGCATGCCTGCATCAGTACCCATAGCTATCAATACCCCGTTCCTAAGGGCATACCTGAAATTAGGCTCAGTTTCATCCCATATACCAGTCGTAATAATACGTTCGTGAACACCTCCTTCACCAAGGTGTTCCATATGTCCACAAAACGTCTTTAATGTAGGCAGAAGAATAATGTCGTCATCGTACATTCTCTCTATATGTTCATCAGTAAGCCCCTGACCATGAACTATCACGTCGACACCAGCATCTAAGCTGTTACTTATACCCTGCTCGCCATAACAATGAGAGTGAACCATCTTACCACATTTATGAGCCTCATCCACACAGGCTTTCATCTCATCCACCGTTAGCTGCGGATGGCGTGGACCTGTATGGGGACTTGATATGGCACCTGTGGCTCCTAGTTTTATGAAGTCAGCTCCATGATACATCAAAAGGGCTCGGGTTGCCCTTCTTGCTTGATCCTCACCAGTTACTTCTAGGCGCTCACCCGGTTGCTTACTCCTTCCTCCGGTCATAGTTATCATCTCACCAGAGGTAAAGACTCTGGGACCAACAATAACTCCATCATTAATGGCGTCTCTTACTGAGAACCCAATATTTCTCAAGGCGCCCGCATCCCCTAAAGTTGTTACGCCTGACATCAAGGCTTTTCTGGCATTTTCTGCACCTCTCAAAGCTTGATATTCATCTGTTTTTGGTATAGAATCAGGATTTGTTCCATACCTTATATGAACATGAGCATCGATAAGACCTGGCAAAATGTAGCTGTCTGGGAAGTGAAATATCTCCCCATACTGTTTCTTCAAATCACCTTTAACAATTTCTCTGATAGTTCCGTTCTCTATTCCAAGCCAAACATCTTTGATTATCTGACCATTCCCAACTATCAAATTTCCAGTAAAAATTTCAGCACTGCAAGCAAGCATGAATATGTATTTATTTAATCTGTTTAGAAATTTTCCCTAGTTATCCACATTCTTTTAAATCAAGCTAAATTTCATTTTGCTGGTTATAAAGTATATTTTTGATGCTTGCTTTTTAATACTTGAATGGTACATATACCCGCATCTGAGGAAAGTAAGATGCCAGAAGAATATGATATTATAATTAAAGATGTCCAGATAATCGATGGTTCGGGTAAACCGCCATATAAAGGAAGCATAGGTATAGCGGGAGATAAAATAGAAGCCATTGGCGAGATAAATGGAGACTCAGTCTATACATTAGAAGCTAAAGGCCTCCACGCCTCTCCCGGATGGATAGATGCCCACAGCCATGGAGATGCCAACCTGCTGTTCTTCCCCAAAGCAGAAAATTACATCATGCAGGGAGTCACGACTTTTGTAGGCGGGCAATGCGGGGGCAGCCAAGGCCCCATTGGAGATATGATAGGCCTACCTGGAATTGCGAGAGAATACGTTGGGGAATTGGAGCCCCACAAATATTACCCGAAGAAGCAAGTATACCCAAGGGAAGATGTCAATGAGATAATGGAGAAATACTATGACTGGACAGTTGACTGGTACAGTCTAGGAGGCTGGTTCAAGAAAGTAGAGGAAAAAGGAGTCTCAATTAATGCTGCTCCTCTTGTCGGTCAAGGTACAGTACGGTTTCATGTGATGGGTAATGACTACAAGAGACACTCTACAGAAGATGAGCTTGCGGATATGAAGGAACTCATCCACCAAGCAATGGAGGAGGGAGCAATAGGAATGAGTACAGGCCTCGACTACGATCCAGGCGTCTATGCTTCAATGGATGAAATAAACGAGTGTGTCAATATCTTAAACGAATATGACGGAGTATACTGTCCCCACTGGAGAAGAACTGGACGGAGAAGAGAGATAAAATTCGGAGAAACAAGGAGTAACAAGGTTGATGGATTACTTGAGAGTATAAACTCTTGTCGTGTTACAGGGGTTAAGACAAACATCGCACATCTTACACCAGGATGGAGGCTTGTTCCAGAAGGGAACAACTACATGGAAGAACATAACATTAGAGCTACCCTTGGATTTTTTGATGATGCACTTGAAGAGGGTCTTGAAATAAGCTTCGACAGTATGCCCTGGTTCCTTCGTGGAGGATTCGACGTTATGCCGTATCTCAGCAGTATCCTGACACCCTGGTTGCGTGAGCAGGGTAGTCGAGAAGAATTCGCAGAGTGGCTAAAGGTGCCGGACTACCGCGAGGAGGTAATTGATGCCTTAAAGAGTGGTAAATGGTATATTCGGTTAGCTTATAATCCAAACAGCAATCCACAATGGGCAGAGAATATCTGGATAAGTAAACATAAAGATGAGTCTGTTGTAGGTAAGAATCTTGCTCAGGTTGCTGAGGAGAGGGAAACTGACCAGATAAACACTTGGTTTGATCTAATATGCGAAGACCCTGATGCAATGGGTTATGCAGCGGGAACAGCTGATACTGGAAACTTCCCTTGGAAACCATACAGAGCGCTAATGTTCCAGCACAGAGTGGGAAGTTTAAGCTTAGATCAATCAGTTTATAATACAGAATATCAAATGAAGAACCCGCCATACAGGATGCCTGGAATAAATGCTTTCAGTGCTTATCCCGGTTTCATTAACAAAATGGTTAAAGAATTCGAGGTTTTCAGCATTGAGGATGCAGTCTATAAGATAAGTACTGCTGCAGCTGAGCACCATAACCTTAAGGGACGGGGAAAGATCACTCCGGGTAGTTTCGCAGACATAACTATTTTTGATTATAATAAATTAGAAGTAGTTGGAACACCTGTTGAACCAAGACAACATCCTAAAGGAATCGAATATGTACTAGTAAATGGCGAAATCGTTGTAGAGAAAGGTAAGCACACAGGAGCCACACCTGGTAGAATTATCAAGAGACAATGATCCCTACTTTTTCTTTAAATATTTTTTCAATTCATTCAGGAAAATTTTAGTGTCCTTTTTTGGTATAATAGCGCCTAGGACATCTTTTTTCCCACCCGCATTGAAACCACGTATTTTTGCCTCGTATATCATATTCTTCATATCAATATTTGAGCTTCGACAGTAGACTTGATCGTGTTTTGGAAAAAAACCCGTGTTAATTACAATTGTGTCTTTTCCTGACCCCCAAGCGATCTTCCTTGTTACAGATGATATTAGGCTATAGTTGGTATCCAGCCACTTAATTATCACTCCATTTTCCTCAAGTATTGGCCCTTTTAGTATTTCCTTCAGTTTAACTTCGAAATTAAGTTTGTTTTCAACCCAATCGTGATTCGATATTATTTCTTTATAACTCTCATATTCCTTTAGTAAGATAGGTGCAGCTTCAACACCTACTTTATCACCCACCCTGTAGTTTGAATCAATGTAGCCACAAAGTTCTAACAGATCTTCAAATTTAATTCCCAGTTTTTTTGAAAAATCCACAATAATTTTGTTGAAAATTGGATTTTGTTTGATCTTATGCTCCCTATCAG
>WJIV01000014.1 GCA_014730055.1 Candidatus Bathyarchaeota archaeon | reverse complement strand
GCAGAGAGCTATAGAGAAAGGTATTTCAGGAGCATCGAAATAGGCAAACGGAATTGGGCGACAAAAGTTATTGATGCAATACCCTATTCTCCTGCTATTGTTATGTTTCATATAATTCCCAGTATCCAGGCACAGCCCCTTAGGATTGATATCCCTGCATGCTGTCTTGGTATCAATAAGAAGATAATGGATGTCAGCCCTTTTCAATTCATAGAAAAAGGCAGGGTTGGCAGTGTGGCTGCTCAATTGGTTGAAGATTTTGGGGGTAGAGATGTCTATAATGCCCTGCTTTACATTGTGGACAGGGAGGTCAGGCTTGGGGCCAAGTCAGTTGATCAAGTATATAGATCAATCTTGAGCCGTGAGCTTGGGATACCCATAGAGTATGATAGGAGTTCGAGGAGGTTTCAGGTTTGAACACACAGCATATAGGTTACATTGTCGGAGAGGTCAACACGGGGAGCTTCGTATTTGTGAGTGACCCGGAGAACTACCCACCAAAACATGAGTACTTGATTATACCCGAAGTTAAAGAAAGAGAGGGAGTAGGATACAGGAAAGTAGATGTGCTTGCACAGGTAAGCAGGATTAGCAACTACTCTGATATACTGGGCGATAGGCTAAGCATCAATGAGCTCGAGAGTATAATCAGCAGATACACTGCCACGACCAAAGTATATGGCGAAGCTAAGATACTTGGCTATATGAATAACCAGAAAGAGGTAGTAATGCCAAGAAGTGCCGCAATCCCGGGTCAAAAAGTGTACATAGCCCCTTCTGAGATCTTGGAGAGCTTCTTCACTAAAGATATCAGGTCTGGGATTCCCGTCGGTAGCCTGATCACTAGAGATGAAGTCAAGGTCTCCCTGGACCCTAACGGGTTCAGACGCCACGCGGCAGTAATAGCTCAGACTGGCGCAGGGAAAAGTTACCTAGTAGGGCTCATCCTTGAGAATCTACTGCCTCTTGGTGCCACAACAATAGTTCTAGATCCCAACAGTGACTATGTGATGATGAGGAAAAAACCCGATGGGACAGCTACTGGAATCTCCGAGGATGTGTACATATACAGACCTCCAGGTTTGAAGGGACGCAGGTTTACAGATGAAGAAATTAAAGGAGCGGACCCTTACACAATAGATTTCAGTAAATTGAGCGCAAATCAGATCTGTGACGTAGCTGGAATAAGTAGCAGGTGGGCAGTTATACGAGAAGCCGTATCTGATGCCCTTAGCCAATTACAAGGAGTATATGGTCCTCAGCAGCTAATGGACAGCTTGGAACGGGTAGCTATGAACCCAGCAACAGATAAACGAAAGGCTAAGGCTGCAACTAATGCCACCACGTACATACGCAGATTACTTAACTACAAGATATGGGGAAGCAGAGACATACCTTTAGAAGAACTTGTGCGACCGAAACGTCTCAGTGTCATAGATCTAGCTGGGCTACAGCGGAACGTCTCTGAATATATCGTACAGAAAACTCTCGATGACATATGGGGCAAGGCAATCTCCGGAGAATTAAGATACCCCGTTTTTGTGGTAATAGAGGAAGCGCATAATTTTGCCCCTGGTGCCGGAACAAGTCAACGTGGCGGTAATAGCCTGGGAATAATTGAGAGAATCGCCTCTGAAGGCAGAAAATTCGGTATATTTCTTCTAGTTGTTACGCAGAGACCCAACAAGATCAGTAGTAACGTCCTGAGTCAATGCAACAGCCAGATAATAATGCGACTTACCAACCCTGAGGATATGAGCGCTGTCAGGAGAAGCAGTGAGGGATTATCCGAGGACCTTTTCCAGGATCTCCCAGGCTTGAATAAAGGAGAAGCAGTAGTAGTCGGTGAGCTAACCAAGGTACCAACCATGATCAAGGTCAGAGGAAGGGAGAGTGGTGAAGGAGGAAGCGACATAGACCTAGAAAGAGCACTAGATGATGCTCTAGAAGATTATAAAAGGGACAAAGTAATGCAAGCCCCAGAAGTCAAGAAGAGGGAGCCTAAATCCAAGTGGTAGAACCAGTAAAAGCAGTGGTCACAGGAGATAACCATCTTAATCTCTACAGTCAGAAGCTGGGAGCAAAACTTGAAGAGAGGAGACAAAGAATAGGCCAAGCTTGGCGAAAGACGATAGATTACTCAATAAAAGAAAAAGCAGATATTTACCTGAATACCGGTGACCTTTTTGATCAGCTCTCACCAAGAAATCCTCCCAGAGCTAGGGTAGTAGAGGCCTTCAAAGACCTTCAAGATGCAGGTATACAGGCCTTCATAATCGCCGGAAACCATGAGGCACCAGCTAGTATGAGAGATGGCGCCTCCCCACATACAATCTTATCCGAGGCGGGACTCGCACGAGTCTTTGAATGCTATAGAGAATTCGAGCAGGAGATAATCGATGTCAAGGGAACAGAGATCTCAATCGCAGGTCTCAGCTATAACAGAAATGTAGGTGCGAAGGTAGACCCTATCGAAGATCTAGAAATTCCGGGTAACTCTGACATTAACATCGCAATGCTACATTATAGCATCGAAAGAATCGCACCCCCAATATGGGAAGAACCAATGATAAAGATCTCAAGCATCGAGAGAAATAATCACATTCACCTTTATGCAATGGGACACATCCACGAATACGTCAACACAAAAATAAATGACAGCCACATAATCTATCCTGGGGGGACTGAGAGGTACAACTTTGGAGAGTGTCAGCAAACTACAGGTTTCTGCTATATTGAATTCAACCCCGAGATAAAGATTCAATACGTAAAGACTCAACCTCAGCATATGAGGCAGGTTAATCTTCACACAAGTATGATGGATCCCGATGATCCTACTGCCTCAATCCTATTGGAAATAAAACAAAACAGTGACATAGATGGACTATTTCAACTTGTACTAGAAGGGGAAACACCCTTTGAGCAGTACACCTCCATTGATTTCCCAAAGCTGATGAATGTAGGCAACTTGGAAAACTTCTATTTTGAATATCTCGATCATATCAGACCTATTGTCAAAGGAATGGAGTTCAAGCAGGGAGGCGGACTGAATCCGAGAAAAGAGTTAGAGGAGATAGCTAAGAAAGCAATGGAAGACTCCACAGAAAAAGATAGAAAGATATGGGAACAGGCGGCTGACTACGCTCTCAGTTATTACCTTAAGAGCCGGGATGAGAGATAATGTTTAAGCTGAACTCGTTAAAGACAACTGGATTCAAGCGGCTGGAAGTACCTGAAAAAATTACTTTCCCAGATGGAAGGATCCTAATTCACGGTGTAAACGAGAGCGGCAAATCAACAATCCTGGAAGCTATACACTATGCCCTATTTGGCATGGGTTTACGCCCAAACCGAAGGGCCAGTAATGAGGACCTTATAAACTATAACCGCTCAGAAGCGCTCATCGAGCTAGTATTTAGCATAGATGAGAAAGGTTATCATGTCAGAAGGGTCCTTAAAAAAACAAGCGGAAACGAGCATCAGCTAAACGCTGTCCTCCAAGATGGAAGCCTAGAGGAGATCACAAGCGGAGCTACCAGCGTAAACGATCACTTACAGGATATTCTCCACGGCATAGATAGCGACGCACTTTTGAATAGCTGCCTCGTAGAGCAGAAGGAGCTAGGTAAACTTGAGGCCAGTAGCAGACAGGAGAGAATCAAGGCCATGTCAAGCCTCCTTAATCTGGAGGCTTTCCTTGACGCAAGGAACGAGATAAAAAAGGATAGTAACGAACTTGAGAGGGTCCACAATGATACAAAAATCAAGTTGCAGAAAGCAGAGCAGGCTGCATCAAAGTATGT